>JADJUF010000039.1:344750-689501 GCA_016717005.1 Myxococcales bacterium
GTCAGGAGCTTCATCGGCATGACCGCCGGGCCCTTGGTCGCGAACCGGATCCGGCGGACGTTGTCGCAGTCGAGCAGCGCGTTGCCGATGTGGGTGATCTGCCGGGCCTTGAGCTGGTAGCTGTCGCCGCCCGACACGACGATGTCCTCGAGCTCGGGCCGCGACCTGATGTACGCGAACGCGCGGCCCCAGCGCTCCTCGGTGGCCTTGAGCGAGACCTTCTCGACCTCGTCGGTGTCGACCCCGACCGCGTAGCTGCGGGTGCAGAACCGGCAGTAGACCGGGCAGGTGTCGAGCGCCAGGAACAGCGCCTTGTCCGGGTAGCGGTGGGTCAGGCCCGGCACCGGCGCGTCGGCCTGCTCGTTGAGCGAGTCGAACGTGAGCTTGGGGTGATCGGGCAGGAGCCGCGACGCCACCGGCACGAACTGGCGGCGCAGCGGATCGGCGTACGGCTCGGCCCAGTCGATCAAGGACAGCAGGTACGGCGACACCCGGATCGACATCGGCGCCCGGCGGAAGCCCTCGGCGACGTCGTCGATGAAGCTCTGCGGCACCAGGTCCTGGACCGCCGCGAGCAGCTTGGCCGGGTTGGTGATCGAGTTCCGGGCCTGCCACTGGTGATCGAGGAAGGTGTCCTCGTCGATGCCGCGGTAGGCCGGGATGCGCTGCCAGAACGGACCGTCCAGCAGGTCCTTGTACGCGAGCGTGGCCGGATCGACCGGCGGCTTCAGATGAACGATGGGCCCATCGGCGGGCGACTTGCCGATGGTCTTGAGCGTGTCCATGGGAACTCCGTGACTGCGAGGAACACCGCGCTGCGCATCGGCAGCGGCGCGAGAACGTGCGAAGGCGTCTCAGGCCGCGCGGACGTCGGGCATGTGCGGGACCGAGCCGTTGCAGTACCACATGGTGGTCGCATCATATGCGAGCGCGCGGTCAAGGCAAGCGCTAGCGCTCGGACTGCGCGCTCGATCGGCGCCCGGGATCAGGCGCGCGACGCGGCGACCTGGCGCGCGGCCGGCACCGGCGCCGCGACCACCCGCGCCTCGAGCCGGAACAGCGCGAACCCCAGCGCCGCCAGGAGCGGCCCGGCCACGACCAGCGACGCGACGCACGCGTCGAGCGCCGAGGCGGCCCACAGCGGCTCGCCGCTGTCGAGGCCGACGCTGCTGCTGAACCCCAGCCACACCACCAGCGGCAGCGCGAGCATCGTCAGGGCCCCGCCCACGAACGCGGCGACCTCGCGCCGGAGCTGCACCACGGCGAGGCCCGCGACCAGGACCACGCCGGTGAGCGCGATCATCAGCAGCGGTCCGCCCGCGGCCTCGTGATCGATCACCTCGTGGACGCCGGTGGCGTCGACGACCTCGGTCACCCACACCCGCCCCGGCAACAGGCACAGCGCCAGCCCGGCCAGCGCGCACGCCAGCACGCCGACCGCCGCGCTGCGCTGCACCGCCGCCCGAACGCCGGTGAGGTGAGTCGCCTGATCCATGCGCACACTCTACCCGCGCCCGGGGCGAAGCGCGAACCACACGCCATCGGCCAGGTCGTCGAGACACGGCGCACGGTGTGTGCGTGCCGACGACACCGGCATCCGCGCAGCCGAGGTCGGCCGCGCGCAGCGTGATCACGCCGCGTGATATCATCGGCGCAAGGGGGACGTATGTCTCGAGCAGTCCTGTCACTGGGCTTGGTGCTGTTGGTCGTGGCCGCCGCGTGCGGCGAGGTCTCGTCGACGCCGACCGACGCGGCCATCGACACGGCGGCGATCGACGCGGCCGACAACGTCGATGGCGCGGTCGACGCCGCGCCGTCGTTCGCGCTGACCGTGACCCCGGCCGGCAACGGCGCCGGCACGGTGACCTCGAGCCCGGCCGGCATCACCTGCGGCGCCGACTGCACCGAGCCCTACGCCGAGGGCACGGTCGTCACGCTGACCGCGGCGCCGTCGTCGGGCTCGACCTTCGTCGGGTGGGCCGGCGGCGGCTGTAGCGGCGGCGGCACCTGCGCCGTGACGGTCACCGCCGCGACCACCGTCACCGCCACGTTCGCGCTCAACAACTCGCTGGTCGTGACCACCACCGGGACCGGCACCGGCCGCGTGACGTCGGCGCCGGCCGGCATCGACTGCGGCGCCGATTGTTCAGAGGCCTACCCGCCGGCGACGACGGTCACCTTGACGGCGACCGCGGCGGCGGACTCGACCTTCGCCGGCTGGAGCGGCGGCGGTTGCAGCGGCACCGGCACCTGCGTCGTCACGGTCAACGCCGCCGTCGGGGTGGTCGCGACCTTCACGCTGGTGCAGTACACGCTCACGGTCGCGCGCGCCGGCACCGGCACCGGCACGGTCACGTCGGTCCCGGCCGGCATCACCTGCGGCGTCGACTGCACCGAGGTCTACACCACCGGCACCGCCGTGACCCTGGCGGCGTCGCCGGCCGCGGGCTCGACCTTCGCCGGCTGGAGCGGCGGCGGCTGCACCGGCACCGGCACCTGCGTGGTCACGCTGGCCGCCGCCACCACGGTCACCGCGACGTTCACGCTGACCCAGCACACGCTGGTGGTGGCCAAGGCCGGCACCGGCGCGGGCACGGTCACGTCGTCACCCGCCGGGATCAGCTGCGGCGCCGACTGCACCGAGGTCTACAACTTCGGCACGACGGTCGTGCTGACCGCGACCCCGGCCGCCGGCTCGACCTTCGCCGGCTGGAGCGGCGGTGGCTGCACCGGCGCCGGCACCTGCACGACCACGATCACCGCGGCCACGACGGTCACCGCGACCTTCACGCTGGCGACGTTCACGCTGACGGTGACCAAGGCCGGCACCGGCACCGGCACCGTGACCTCGAGCCCGGCCGGGATCAACTGCGGCGCCGACTGCACCGAGCCCTACGCCTCGGCCACGACGGTCGTGCTGACCGCGACCCCGGCCGCCGGCTCGACCTTCGCCGGCTGGAGCGGCGGCGGCTGCACCGGCACCGGCGCCTGTACCACCACGATCACCGCGGCCACCACCGTCACCGCGACGTTCACGCTGGCCGTGACCAACTGCGACAGCTTCGCGGTCGCCAACACGACGACGATCCCGAACTGGACCGAGAACGTCGGCGACTGGGTGATCGACAGCCAGCGCCTGCGCATCAACCAGGCCGGCGGCATCTACGCGAACAACATCACCAAGAACGGCAGCTCGCAGCTCAACGGCTGCGCCCGCCTGACCGCCCTCCACGCCGGCGCCGCCGCTGGCGAGGTCGTCGGCATCGTGCTGCGCTGGCAGAGCCCGGCCAACTACGTCGTCGCGCTGGTCCAGGACAACGGCGGCTCGGGCTTCTTCGACTCGGCCTGGCTCTACCAGATGCCGCTCGCCGACATCGGCGGCGCGCTGACGGGGCGCAACTTCGGCACCAGCCCCAACCTCGAGGCGTGCATCACGGGCACCGCGGTGACGCTGCGCATCGACGCCAACCAGGACGGCACCTACGAGACCACCACCAGCGGCACGACCACGATCACCACCGCCGGGCTCGCCGGCGTGATGAGCAAGACCGACTCGGCGGTCGCGACCAACATGCCGCTGGTCGACAACTTCTGCTGGGGGCCCTGAGGCGCGCGCCGATCACGGCCGCGTGACCAGCGGCAGCTCGACGAAGCTGGCGCGGCCGGGCGCGTGGTGGACGCGCTGCGTGGCCTTGCGGTAGTCGGCGGGCTTGGCCCAGAAGATGTTGGGCACGAAGGTCTGCGGGTTGCGGTCGTAGAGCGGGAACCAGCTCGACTGGACCTGGACCATGATCCGGTGGCCGCGCTGGAAGACGTGGTTGGCGGTCGGCAGCGTGAACCGGTAGCGCAGCGCCTTGCCGGCGGCGATCGGCCGGGCGACCTCGTAGCCCTGCCGGTACCGGCCGCGGAAGATGTCGGCCGAGATCATGAGCTGGTAGCCGCCGAGCTCGGGCTGGGCCGGCACCTCGTCGGGGTAGACGTCGATCAGCTTGACCACCCAGTCGGCGTCGGTGCCGCTGGTCGAGGCGATCAGGTTGGCGATCGGCTGGCCGCTGATCGGGGTCGGCGCGGTCAGCACCTCGGACACGAACACCGCCACGTCGGTGCGGCCCGAGGCCTCGCGCTGATCGTCGACCAGCCACCGCCGCCAGGTCGTGCCGTCGATCGGGCGCGCGCGGTACGGCACCGGCTTGGCGGGGTCGGAGATCCACTCGGTCGCGCCGGCCTCGCCCGCCTTGGGCGCCGCGAACCGCAGGCCGCCGCCGGCCGCGAGGTAGATCGGCGTCGGCTTGATCGTGCAGCCGCTGGCGCAGCCGGCCGGCCACGCCGCCAGCCGCCGCCAGGCGTTGGTGCCGGTCTCGAACGCCGTCACCGGCGCGAGGTTGGCCGCCGGCGCGCCGTCCTTGAGGTACTGGGCCAGGAACGGCGCGAGCACGTCGCGGCGGAACGTGAGCGCGGTGTCGCTGTCGAAGCGGATCGGCCCGAGCGCGCTGCCGTCCTTGATCGCCTGGCCGTGGTGCCACGGGCCCAGCACCAGGAACACCTTGTCGTTGCCGGTGTCCTTGGGCTCGAGCGCCCGGTACACCGCCGGCGCGCCGTAGATGTCCTCCTGGTCCCACAGGCTGTGCACCAGCATCACCGGCACGGTCAGCGGGCGCGCCGCCAGGAGCTTGTCGACCGCCTGGTCGCGCCAGAACCCGTCGTAGGCCGGGTGCGCGAGCAGCTTCTGCCAGAACCCGAGCTGGTCGAGGCCGTGCTGGCGGCCGAGCTCGCCGGCCGAGCCCGCGCGCAGGAACAGCTCGTAGTCGTCGGTGACGCCCGACCACCACGTCTGCGCGTTCTTCGCGGTCGCCTCCTGATCGTGGATGTACGAGGCGCCGATCTGGCGGAACGCGCCGTGGTGGAACCAGTCGTCGCCCATCCAGCCGTCGACCATCGGGTTCATCGGCACCGCGACCTTGAGCGCCGGGTGCGGATCGATCAGCGCCATCAGCGGCGTGAAGCCGTCGTACGAGATGCCGAGGATGCCGACCCGGCCGTTGCTCTCGGGGACGTTCTTCACCAGCCAGTCGATCGTGTCGAACGTGTCGGTGGCGTGATCGACCGCGGTCGGGTTCTGGGGCCCGCGCAGCGGCCGGTTCATCACGTAGTCGCCCTCGGAGCCGTGCTTGCCGCGCACGTCCTGGATCACCCGGATGTAGCCGCCGTCGACGATCACGTCGGTGGCGTTGTCGTAGCCCTGCAGGACCGCGCCGAGGTGGGGGCTGGGGCGCTGGCTGGTCATCTGGCTCGCGTCGTACGGCGTCCGGGTCAGGAGGATCGGCGCGCCCGCGGCGCCGCGCGGGACCACGATCACGGTGTGCAGCTTGACGCCGTCGCGCATCGGGATCATGACGTCGCGCAGCTCGTGGTCGAACGCGCTGGTCACCGGCGTGAACGTGGCCGGGATCTCCGACGGCAACCGCGCCGACGGGGGCGCCGCCGTCGGCGCGGCCGGGGCCGCGACCTGGGCGGCCGCGACGCCCGGACCGACGAGCGCGACGAGCGCGACGAGCGCGACCTGGACGGCGGGCACGGACCGCGATGTGGGACGGGGGCGAGCGGGCGTGGTCATGGTCGGGCGAGGATATCCCCGCGCTGCCCGCGCGGGCGCGCGACGGTTTTCGCGGCTGGGCGTGCAACCTCGGCGCGCGCGCGGCCTCCTCGCCTGCGCCGGGCCCCGCGTGGCGGTCCGCGTCCACCCGGAGGTCTGCCGATGGCTGGCTCGCGCCGCCGTGTCTCGACATCGCTCTTGTCGCTGGTCTCGCTCGCCGCCGTGGCCGCGGGCGCCGACGCCGACGCCACGCGCTACCAGCGCACCACCCCGGTCAAGGTCCCGGTGACCACGCGCGATCGGGCGCGTCCGCCGCGCCCGCCCGCCGACGCCGCCGCGCCGACGCGGCCGCTGACCGCCGACGACGCGCTGGCGATCCACGGCAAGCTGGTGCCGATCCACCAGCAGCAGATCGACCTCTTGCGCGAGCTCATCACCCAGAGCGCTCACGCCGACGTCAACGAGCAGGCCGACCTGCACTTCCGGCTGGCCGAGCTGCACGGCCAGAACAGCCGCTACCATCGGCTCAAGGCCACCGAGCTCGCCATCGCCGCCGATCGCGCCGCCGCGGGCGCCAAGGCCCAGCTGCGCCGCGACGCCCAGGACCACCGGGGCCAGGCCGCGGCCGCGCAGCGCGACGCGGTCGCGACCTACCGCGCGCTCGCCGACGAGCCGCGCTACCGCGGCTACCCGCGCATGGACAAGACGCTGTTCGCGCTCGCGTACACGCTGGCCCAGGCCGGCGACGGCTCGGCCAGCCGCGAGGTCTACAAGCGCCTGCTCGACGACCACCCGCAGTCGCCGTACGTGCCCGAGGCCTACCTCGCGTTCGCCGACTACTTCTTCGGCGTCGACCAGCTCGACAACGCCGAGGCCTTCTACCGCAAGGTGCTGCAGTTCCCGAGCGCGAAGGTCTACGCCTACGCCACCTACCGGCTGGGCTGGGTGTTCCTGAACCAGGGCCGCCCCGACGACGCCGGCCGCCAGTTCCTCCAGGTCGCGCGCGACACCGCCGGCGACGCCGCGCAGGCCACGCTGCACAACGCCGCGCTCAACGACTTCGTGCGCGCCTACGCCGACTTCGGCCAGGTCCAGCGCGCGTGGCCGGCGTTCCAGAAGATCGAGCCGGCGCGGGCCCAGGCGCTCCTGGCCCGGCTCGCCGAGCTGTACGTGGAGCAGGGCAAGAACGACAAGGCCATCTTCGCGCTGCGGCAGCTGATCAAGGTGGCGCCGGGCGACGCCGACGTGTGCGCGTGGCAGGCCGACGTCGCCCGCGCGACCCTGGCGCTGCCCGGCGCGACGGTCGCCGATCGGGCCGACGAGATCGCGCGGCTGGTGCGGCTGTGGGGCGCGCTCGCCAAGACCGCCCAGCTCCCGGCGGCCGCGGCCCGCGCGTGCAAGGACGACGCGGCGGCCATGGCCGGCGAGCTCGCGCGGGCCTGGCACAGCGAGGGCGCCAAGGCCAAGGACCCGGCGCTGCTCGACGGCGCCGGCCGACTCTACGACGCGTACCTCGCGCAGTTCGACCGCGCGCCCGACGCCGGCGAGACCGCGTACTACCGGGCCGAGCTCGGCTGGCTGCGCGCCGACGGCGAGCCCGACGCCCGGCGCAAGACCGTGCGCTGGCGCGACGCGGCCGCGGCGTTCACCGCGGTCGTCAAGCGCGGCGACGTCGCGCCGGGCCTGGTCAAGGAGTCGGCCGACGCCGCGGTGCGCGCGCTCAAGAACGCGCTCGACGTCGACCCGCGCCCGCGGCTCGAGCCGATCGACGCCGACGCCGACGCGCGCGCCCCGACCCCGCGCCCGATCCCCGAGACCGAGCGCGCGCTGCTGGCCGCGATGGACGACTACCTGACCTACGTCAAGGATCCCGCCGATCCGGAGCGCGTCGGCATGCTGTTCCTGCAAGGCGACCTGTACCGCCGGTTCGGCCACGCCGAGCTCGCGATCCCGCGCTTCACCGCGCTGATCGAGGACCACCCCGGCCACGAGACCGCGTACTACGCCGCGCACCTGCTGCTGAACCTGCTGATCACGACGCACCAGGACGCGGAGGTCACGCGGTGGGCGGCGTACTTCGCCGCGCACCCGAGGTTCCTCACCGCCGGCGGTGACCAGGATCGATCCGAGCTGGGCCGACGCGTCGCCGAGATCCAGGTGATCGACGCCCGCCGGCGGGCCGAGGCGCTCGAGCGGACCGCCAAGGCGTCCGGCGACCTGCGCGCGTTCGTGGCGTGCGGCGCGGCCTACCTCGAGCTGTTCAACAAGGATCCCGAGGCCGCCCGGGCCGATGAGCTGCTCTGGAACGCCGGCCTGTGCTTCGAGCAGGGGCGGTCGCTGTCGATCGCGATCGAGACCTTCACCGAGCTGCGCGCGCGCTTCCCGACCAGCCCGCAGGCGGCCAAGGCCCTGGCCCGGCTCGGCGGCGTCTACGCCAAGGTCGCGTACTACGACCGCGCCGCCGGCATGTTCGAGGAGTACGCCCGGAAGCACGCCGGCGCCGCCGACGCCCGCGACCTGATGAACGACGCCGTGCTCTACCGCAAGGGCACCGGCGACGACGCCCAGGCCGTCGCCGACACGACCTACTTCATCAGCAAGTTCACGCGCGGCCAGCCGGCGGTGGCCGCCGACGCGTTCTGGAGCCTGGCCGCGATCTACGAGCAGCGCGGCGACACCGCCGCCACGCTCGACCACTACCGCGCCTACCTCCGACGCTACCGCGAGGCCGGCGGCTCCGCCAAGGTCGTCATCGCCCACGCGCGCATCGGCCAGCTGCTGTGGGCGCAGAGCTGCCCGGTGGCCGGCGTCGACGGCTCGTGCGTCAAGGTCACGCGCGAGCGGGCGGTCGCGGTGCGCGGCCGCGCGCGGGCGGCGCTGGCCGCGGTCCGGACGCAGTGCGGCCCCGACACCAAGATCAAGCTGACCGTGATCGCCCGCGACCCCGGCAAGGTGAAGCAGGCGCAGGCCGCGTTCGCCGCCGCGGTGGCCGCGTACGAGGCCGGCGCCCGGCGGTCCGGCGCCGACGACAAGATCGCGCGCCACTACTACGCCCAGGCCCGGTTCCAGCAGGCCGAGGTCGACTACGAGGCGTTCCTGGCGCTGAGGTTCCCGCAGGGCCTCGACTTCGACGCGCGCCACCCCGCGGTGGCCGCGCGGTCGATGACGCGGTTCGAGCAGTGGTACGGCGCCAAGGATCAGCGGTCGGGCGCGATCGCGCGCCGGTACGTCGCGCTGGTCAAGGAGGTGCGCGACCCGGCCACGGCGATCGCCGCGGCCGCGCGGTTCGGGCAGCTCCAGCAGAACTTCGCCGACGCGCTGTTCACCGCCGAGATCCCCGCCGACCTGCGCCCGTACGAGGAGGCGGTCGATCAGTACTGCGCGACCCTCGAGGCCCGGGCCGAGCCGCTGGTCGACGCGGCGCTGGTGGGGTACGGGCAGTGCCTGCAGGCCTCGACCGACTTCGGGTGGTTCTCGAGCTGGTCGAAGCTGTGCGAGCGCGAGCTGGGCCAGCTCAAGCCCGAGGCGTTCCCGACCGCGGTCGAGCTGCGGGCCGCGCCCGAGGCCGAGGCCCCGATCGCCGACGTCGAGCCGCGGATCGCGGCCCTGGAGTGATCACGTGAAGATGATCTGCGCGCCCTCGGCCAGGTCGTAGAAGTCGCCGGCGGTGATGATGTCCTTCACCTGCGGCACCAGCTCCTCCTTCTTGCGCTTGAACATCTGCATCGCCAGCTCGCAGCCGTACAGCTCGGCGCCGGCGTCGTCGAGGATCTGCAGCATCTCGCGCACGGTCGGCAGCGACAGCTCGGTCATCTGCTTGCGCATCATCCGCCCGGCCAGGCTCTCCATGCCCGGCAGGCCCGCGAGCATGGTCGGCATGCCCGACGCCGGGTTGCCGGCCAGGTTGACGTGCAGGTGATCGACCTTGTCCTCGGTGACGACGTCGAGCCCCAGAAGGTGAAGAACACGAACGCGTCGATGCCCGACTGGCGCGCGGCGTTGGCGAGGATGAGCGCGGGGTACGACTCGTCGAGCCCGGCCTTCGAGCAGATGATGGCGACCTTGCGGTTGGCGGTGGTCATGGACGACTCCTAGAGGCAGCCCGCGGGCTTGGGCAGGCCGGCGACCTTGGCGATCGTGCGCCCCGGCGCCCGCGGGAACAGGGTGTAGAGATCCTTGGTCGTCACGCTGGCCACCTGGGTCAGCCGCCGGATGTTCGGCGACGCGCCGGTGGCCGCGAAGTCAGCGCGGGCGGCGTCGATCACCGCCCAGTGGGCGTCGGTCAGCGCGACGCGCTCGGCGCTGGCGATCGCGGCCGCGAGCGCCCGGGTCCAGGCCGCGGCGTCGACCAGGTTGCCGTCGGCGGTGACCTCGACGCCGTCGACGACGCCGGCCGCGACCGCGGGCTTGCTCGACGGCGCCGCGCACGCCGGAGCCGCCGGGGCCGGCCGGACGGTCGGGGGCGACGGCAGCGCCCGGGGCGGCGCGGTCCGCTCGGTGCCGAGCGCTCGGTTCTTGCGCCGGGGCCCGAGGATCTCGGCCAGCTTGGCCTGCTTGTCATCGGTCTGTTGCTGCTTGGCCGCCATGGCGTTGACGCCGTGGCCGACCCGACGCAGCACCTCCATCATCACCGCCATGCCGCGCTGGACGTCCTCGTCCTTGGTCGCGCGCATCATGCCGAACAGCCCCAGCGGCTTGGTCGCCTCGGCGCTGTGGATGGCGTCGCCGGCGTCGGCCGCGACCCGCAGCACGTCGGGCTGGGTCAGCGACCGCACGGTCTCGAGGATCACGACCACGGCCTCGCCGAGCTGGCGCACGTCCGCGGCCGAGAAGTGCTCGACCACGCGCTGGCCGATGCCGCCGAGCTCGCGCACGAACGCCAGCGTGCCGTCCTGCTCGAGCCGGTCGAGCCGGGCGATCGCCGCGGTCATCGCGACCCGGCCGATCGGCACCAGCTCGTCGTAGAGTTCGGCCCGTCGGCGCTCACGCTCGACCAGGAACTCGACCTGCGCGGTGAGCGCGTCGAGCCGGGCCGTGATGGTCTGGAGTTCAGTCATACGTCCTCCGTCACGCGGCCTGCTTGCCGGCCATGGTCATGCGGTGCTCGAGGGGCAGCTCCTTGCCGGTCAGGAGCAGGTTCCAGTAGATCCACTTGAAGGCCAGCTTGCCCCAGTGGTTGACCTCGCTCTCCCCCAGCAGCGTGAACGGCCCGATGCCGGGCAGCGGGAACTTCCCCGGCAGCGGCTCGGTCGTGTAGTTGAAGTCGATCAGCATGGCCTTGCCGTAGCCGGTCTCGATGAAGCAGTTGGCGTGGCCGTCGAAGTCCGGCACCGGCGGCCGGCCGTCGATCGCGCGCAGCAGGTTGTCGACCAGCACGTCGGCCTGGAAGTGCGCGACCGCGCCGGCCTTCGACGACGGCAGATCGGTCGCGTCGCCCAGCACGAACGTGCGGTCGTGGTCGCGCGCGGCCAGCGTGTGCTTGTCGGTCGGGACCCAGCCGCTGCCGTCGCCCAGCCCCGAGGCCGAGATCACCTCGGCGCCGCCGTGCTGCGGGATCGTCACCAGCAGGTCGTAGGGCTCCTCGCGGCCGTCGTAGGCCTTGAGCACGCGGCGCGCGCCGTCGACCTCGGCGGTCGCGAAGTCGCCGGTCACGCCGATGCCGCGCCGGGCCAGCATGCCGCCCAGGTGGGCCGAGGCCACCGGCTTGGTGAACGCGCCCTCGAGCGGCGTCGCGTAGACGATCTCGACCTTGTCGCGCAGGCCGCGCTCGGTGAAGAACGCCTCGGCCAGGAACAGGAACTCGAGCGGCGCCACCGGGCACTTGATCGGCATCTCGACCACGTTGAGCACCAGCCGCCCGCCGGTGAAGCGCTCGAGCGCGCCGCGCAGGCCGCGCGCGCCCTCGGTGGTGTAGAAGTCGAACGCCGACTCGCCCCAGCCGACCCCGGTGAGCCCGGGCGTGGCCTCGGGCAGGATCCGGCTGCCGGTGGCGACGATCAAGAAGTCGTAGGCCACGGCCTCGCCGTCGGCCAGGCGGACCTTGCGCTCGTCGGGCAGCACCCGATCGATCCCGACCAGGCGCAGGTCGACCCGGGCGTCGAGGGTCCGACGCCGCGACTTGCTGAGCTCGTCGTCGCGGTACATCCCGAACGGGATGAACAGGAGCCCGGGCTGGTAGACGTGCTCGTCGTCGCGGTCGATGACGGTGACGTGCCAGCTCGGCGGCAGCACGCGGACCAACCGGTTG
The DNA here is from genome assembly GCA_016717005.1 of Myxococcales bacterium. Classification (NCBI taxonomy): domain Bacteria; kingdom Pseudomonadati; phylum Myxococcota; class Myxococcia; order Myxococcales; species Myxococcales bacterium. Next base: position 356,591 of record JADJUF010000039.1, read on the forward strand.
GCCATCATGGTGCCGGCGGTGCCCGCACCCAGGATCACGATGCGCTTCATGGGGACTCCGCCTCGGATGGGGCGAGGCAGCCAGGCCCAGTTTCAAGCCGCGTGCCACGCGCGCGGCCGCGCGTACGGCGCGTGTGTGCAACCCGGACGGCGCGCCTGCGGCCTGGTACGCGCAACTCGTGCGGCGCGCGGCGCTCAGACCGCACCTCGTGCACGCGCCCGCGCGGTGACCGCACGCGCCCGATCCCTGAGGCCATCTCGGCGGACGCCCGCGACCTTGGCTTACATGCATTACTTGCGCGAATCAGCCCCGAGCGCGGCCCGTCGCCGTTGCTAGGCTCCGGCCCATGTCGCTCGAGACCGCCTTCACGCGCCACGCCGGCATCGAGGTGCCGCTCATCTGCGGCGCGATGTACCCGTGCAGCAACCCCGAGCTGATCGCCGCGGTGTCCGCCGCGGGCGGGCTCGGCATCATCCAGCCGATCTCGATGACGTTCGTGCACAAGCGCGACCTGCGCGAGGGCATCCGCTGGATCCGGGCCCAGACCGACAAGCCGATCGGCTTCAACGCGATCGTCGAGAAGTCGTCGAAGGTCTACGAGGACCGCATGCGGCGCTGGATCGACGTCGCGCTCGAGGAGGGCGTGCGGTTCTTCGTCACCGCGCTCGGCGATCCGCGCTGGGTGGTCGAGAAGGTCCACGCGGTCGGCGGCGTCGTCTACCACGACGTGACCGAGCGCAAGTGGGCCGACCGCGCGCTCGCCGGCGGCGTCGACGGCCTGATCTGCGTCACCCGCGACGCCGGCGGACACGCCGGCAACCGCTCGCCCGAGCAGCTCTGGGCCGAGCTCGGAGATCTGGGCGTGCCGCTGGTCTGCGCCGGCGGCGTCGGCGACGAGGCCGCGTTCGTGCGCGCGCTCGACCTCGGCTTCGCCGGCGCCCAGCTCGGCACCCGCTTCATCGCGACCACCGAGTGCACCGCCCACGCCGACTACAAGCAGGCGATCGTGCGGGCCCGGCCCGAGGACATCGTGCTGAGCGAGCGCATCTCGGGCGTGCCGGTCGCGGTGATCAAGACGCCGTACATCGACAAGGTCGGCACCCAGGCCAGCTTCCTGATGAAGCGCGCGCTCCGCCACCCGCGCCTCAAGCACTACGCGCGCATGTACTACAGCGTGAAGAGCATCTTCGAGCTGCGCCGCGCCTCGCTGCAGGGCGTCAGCTACAAGGACTTCTTCCAGGCCGGCAAGAGCGTCGGCGGCATCACCGCCATCGAGCCCGCCGGCGAGATCGTCCGCCGCTTCGCCGCCGCCGCCGCCGCCCGCCAGGCCGCGTAGCGAGCGCCGTCGCCGGCGCCGCCAGCCCGCGGAGCGACCTGATCTCCAACAGGCCAAGGCCGCCGCTGCGCCGTTCGTCCCACCTGGCTGGGTGAGGATTGGCGAAAATAGCGCAGAAACGAACACACCGGCGGCATCGTGTGGAACCGCACGGAATCCAAGACGATGGGAGGTGGCGCTGCGCAAGGGCGTGCAGCGCGAGGGTTATCGGGGCGACTCAGGAGCTACCCGGGGAGTTCGGGAGACCCGGGCGGAGGAAGCAGGAAGCAAGAAGCAAGAAGCAGAGGCTGTCGCCGAACCGATCTAGACGTAGAATCCTGCGATGACGGATGGACCAGACACGCGCTCGGAACTGACGATCACGCTACCAGGCGTCACGCGCGCCGGCGCCAAGGCCATCGTCGACAAAGTCCCAGTCCTCGGCACCATCATCAAAGTGCTCCGCGACTCCGAAGCCAATATCCGGGAACACCGACGAGAACGCTGGGCCCAATGGCTCGTCGGTAGCGACAGCGAGGCTGAGACGTTCGCGGCCGACCTCGAGAAGGCACTCGGAGGAGACCACGGGATGCTCGTTCGCGAAGCGGTGAATGAAAGCGTCCGTGCGGCACTCGAAGCGGTCGATGAGATCGTGGTGCCGAGCCTCGCGCTACTGACGCGACGCTATCTCAAGACCAGAACCCCAGATCGGCGCACCTACCGCGAACTGATCAACATCCTGCGCGCCCTCGATGAAGCTGAGTTCTGCGCGCTACGGCGAGCGATCCACAGGCTCGGCTGGACCGAAGGCGATCCCCTGACTACCGTGATCATGATGGATTCGGGCGCCGCCGAAGTCGCAGAGGCGATCAGGGAAGGAAACGCAGGACCAGACACGACCGAGGTCTGGAACTGGTACACGACGAACAGGCCAAAGACGCGACTGATTCTCGGCGAACTCGCGCCGCGCATCGTCGCTGCGCTTGAGCCTCTTCAAGGCGGTTTCTACGCGATCTATCGAGAGCCGCAACGCGGTCGGCACAAGCCTCGGTTCCCGAGAGCTTTAGTTCAGCTGATGGTGGATATCCTGCCGGAACCGCCGGAACCACCAGCCAGCGACGCACGCGGGGACATCTAAGGTAGCTCGGGTGCACCTCCTTGGAGCGCCCGGATCGGTGGCAGGCCAAGATCGCCGAGGCCACGCGACGGGAGTCAGCGGAGTCAGCGAGGTCTTCCTTGGCATTCACGTTCGGCTCAGGCCTCGCTCGACGCTGCGATACCGTCCCTGGGCGTTCCGCGCCCGCAGGGCACCCCACCGGGGTGAACACCGATGACTCAGTGCCGCGAATTGGCGCGCGCCGGTTCATCCTGAAGAGGCGATTCCCCCTGAATTTGAAGTCCGTGCGCGCCACTGGCTGACGCGCTCGCAATACCCGGACGCCTCGGCGACGCCGAAGAAGAGACTGAGCCAGCGTGGTAGCATGATCAGATGCGGAAGATGGCGCTCGGGAGTTTCGTGGTGCTGGGTGCGTTGATTGGCGGCATCGCCATCGCCGACGAGGACGGCAACGAGGGCAGGCGCAAGGAACTGATCGAGGACATCGACGAGGCAGTTGAGGACGCCGGCGACAAGCTATCCGGGTTCGAGTCGGACAGCGACGACAGCGACCTGCGGGATGCGCTGTCGTACATCAGCACGGTCGACTCGCTGGTCGACAAACTCGACGACGTCAAGGGCGGCGACTCCAAGGCCAACGATATCGTGTCGCGCTACCCCCGCTACATCAGCGACTTCCGCCAGGCGGCGCAGCACCTGGGCAAACTCAAGCAGGGACAGCGATTGGCTGATAGCGCCGGCGACAGGTGTACCAACGACGAGGCGAATTTGCAGACGCTGATCCGCAACTACGTCGCCAAGCCCGAGGACTACGACGAGGCCAGAACCAAGCTACCGGAGAAGGCCAACGAGTACCAGAAGGTGTGGCAACCGCTGATGGAGACGTGGAAGCGCAACGACAGCGAGATGGCAAACTATGCCTCGTACGCGCGGTTCTCGGTCAGCGACGGCGAGTGGTCGGAATTGTCGTCGAACATGTCCTCGGCAATCAATAGCATTCACAACTACTGGCGCGAGCGCTATGCCGCCGCTGAGAGGGCGTGCCCGCGGCTAACGCTGGGCGAGAAGCACCCCGACGTCGAGAAGGCTCTCGACGACATGAAGAAGTACACGATGTCGACGAAGGACACGGTCACCCAGCTCAAGAGAGACTACAACGCTTGGCTCAGGGAGGCGCGCAAGGTGCGCGAACTATCGAGCACAACGCGTGACGAGATCCGCAAGGCGATCTGCGAGTCCGGAGAGTATACCGTTAGGCAGAAGGTCGCCGAAGTAGCAGACAAGTGGGCGCGCGACATCGCCGGCGCGCACGGCACCCTTCTCGGTCAAGGCGATCGACTGCGCGATCGATCCAACGAGGACAAGCTCAAGAAGTATAAGGGTTCGAAGGAGGTCCGCGACGGCGTCACTAAGCAGATCGAGATCCTTGAGAAGCTAAAGAACTACGAACTGCTCGGCGCCAACAACCCAAGGGTCAAGGCCCGTCTGGACTGGGGCAACAAGCGCCACGACGAGATCGCGAACGGGATCGGCTGCCAGTACAAAGAAGTGAAGGTCGAGTACTGCAACAATGCAATCCGTCCGGGCTCCGGCTGTCGCGCCGATTGCGTAGTGGTTTCAGGCAGCACCTGCCGCGTCGTCGAGGTCAAGCCCGATAGCGCCGGCGGCAAGGATGAGGGACCGCGGCAGGTCGAGGCCTACATGAGAGGCTTCGAGGAGTGGTTCATCCGCGACCGCAAGGGGCTGTTCGAGAGCTATCCCGCGATGAAACCCTGTGCGCCCGACGACAAGCTGCGCATCGCTACCGACGTAGTGTACTATGAGTTCTGCTCGGGCACGGTGAAGGACGAGTTCGGCGAGAAGATCGATGAGCTATCGTCTGACGTCTCGGAGAGCGAATGACGCAGATCGCGCTCGGCTACTACGCGGTCCACAAGATCGCGATCCACCGATCGGACGCCCTGGTCGAGCGCGTCGCGCGGCTGCTCACCGACGAGCGGTGGCCGTGGCGGCCATCGCTGGTGCGGTCCACCCAGTTTCCAGGCCGGTCGCTGTATCGATGGCCCAAGGGCCGGATTCCGGCCAGCGAGCGCTTCGCGGTAGTGCGCGACCTGCTGCGGTCACCGGAGACCATGGGCGCCAACCTGGTGGCGAGCGACCAGCATCGTAGCAACCACACATGGTTCCACGTCGACTCCGGCCAGGATGGCCAACCGGGCACCAGCCGGCTCGCCTACCCGTTCGAGGCCCGGGCGCTGTGCCTCGTCGACGGTGAGAGGATCGGCGCGTGGGTCGACCTGATGCATGAGCTGAGCGAGGCCATCGAGACACCGAATGCGGTCATTCTCGCCAGCGACAACGAATCATCGCTCGCGTCGCTGCTGTATCACACCGGTGGTGGGCCCTTCCCGAAGGGACAGCACCGCGACGTGCCGCGGTACGAGATCCATCGCGTCAATATGGCCCGCGAGTGGCTCGGCAGCCGCTTCACCCGTCCGCCGGGCTGGGGGACGTACCTGGCGCCCGAGCACCTGGCGACGATCGGCGGGCGCGAGCGCGTCGCAGAGGTCGTGGCACCGCCGATCATGCGTGACGTCGGACGGCTGCTGTACGTCCAGCTGTCGGAGCGGGCCGAGGACGCGCTGGCGCCCGAGCCCCTGGCCCGCAAGCGCGCCTTCTGGGAGCTGCTCGCGCCGGTCACGGTCCCACACCAGGCCATCGGCTGAGCGCGATCAGTCCAGCCGCCGGCGCCGCCCGCGAGGCCGCAGAGCTACGGTGCCACGAGGCGCAGGCGCAGCTGGCGGGTCGCGGCGCCGCCGGTGACGCGCAGCAGCTCGGCGGCGCCGGCGGTGAGGGCGCCGGGGCCGACGACGTCGGCGACCAGCCAGGGGCCGTCGGCGGAGAAGGTGACCGGGGCGCCGTTCCACTGCGCGCCGGTGGTGGTGAGCGGGCCGGGGCCGCGGGCGTAGGTGAGGCCGCCAGCCTCGGTCAGCGTCGCGGCGGCGCCGGGCGCGCCGGCGCACGGGTAGAGCCACACCTCGCGGTCGTCGCCGATCGCGGCGGCGGTGACCAGGCCGGGCGCGGGCGCGGCGTCGACGACGGTGTCGACCTCGGGCGGGTACATCGCCAGCAGCGTGCAGTCGGGCACGAACGCCGGGATCTCGGCCATCGCGGCGGTGGCGGTGATCGGCGCAGCGCCGTCGCTGGTGACCGCGGCCCCGTCGAGGAGGCCGTACCAGGCGCCGGCCGGCAGCGCGACCGCGCGGCTCGTCGCGCCCTCGACCTGGATCGGCGCCACGGCGATGCGATCGCCGAGCAGGTACTCGTCCATCATCGTCCAGCCCGGCGCCCAGGTCGGGTAGTCGAGCACGAACGGCCGGAACAGCGGCGCGCCGGTCGCGGCGGCCTCGGCCGCCATCGCCAGCTGGTACGGCACCAGCTGCATGTGCAGCCGGGCCCAGCGCGCCAGGTGCGCGGTCGACGCCGCGTCGCGCTCCCAGCTCCAGTTCTCGCGGGCGCTGCGGCCGTGGTGGGTGCGCATCACCGGCGACAGCGCGCCGAAGGTCACCCACCGGAACCACAGCTCCTTGGTCACCGGCACCGTGGTCTGGCTCATGTAGCCGGCGATGTCGTGGCCGAAGTACGGGAAGCCGGTCAGGCCCAGGCCGATGCCCATCGGGATCACCGACGGCAGGCCGTCGCCGTCGCTCCAGTCGGTCTGCTGATCGCCGGCCCACAGCACGTGCATGTAGGCCTGCGAGCCCAGGGACGCGGCCCGGGCGAAGAACAGGCGCTCGACGCCGTCGGCCGCCTCGGCGTCGCGCAGCAGGTCGAAGTTGAGCCGGGCCCAGTCGACCGCGTAGCGGTTGTGGTACGCGAGCGCGTCCTCGCCCGAGGCCAGCGTCGCGTCGGGCGGCAGCCACTCGGCGAAGTCGGCCATCCAGCCGTCGCTGCCGATCGCGATCGCGTCGTCGTAGACGTCCGTGGCCCAGGTCACCGCGGCCGGGCTGGTCAGGTCGAGCATCGTCGAGTCGCGGAACTTCACGCCGGTGAACGTGTACGGCGTGCCGTCGGCGCGCTTGATCGTGTGGCCGAGCGCGATCGCCTCGTCGTGGACGTCGGCCTCGATGTCGAGGAACGTGTTGGCGTAGGTCAGGAACTTGAAGCCGGTCTGGTGCAGGTGGTCGGCCAGGCCCTCGAAGTCGGGGTAGATCGTGCGGTCGACCCGCCAGTCCTCCTCGAGGACGTAGCCAGCGCCGGCGCCGGTCTCGTCGTTGCCGCCGCGCCAGTCCTCGGTCCAGATCGCGCTGGTCGGCACGTCGGCGGCGCGCAGCGCGTCGGCGACCCGGCGCACGTTGACCTCGCCGTAGATCGCGTCGAGCCACGGCGCGAACGCGAACGCCGGCGGCACCTCGGGCCGCCCGACCCAGGCGGTCATGCGCGCGATCGCCTCGCGCGGGGTCGGCCCGACGAACAGCCGCAGCGCGAACGCGTGGTCCCAGACCTCGAGCACGGCCTCGTCGGGATCGACGTCGCCCAGCTCGAAGATCGCGCGGCGCGTGGTGTCGACCGCCAGCGCCCAGCCGCGCGACGACAACATCATCGGCATCGGCGTGTGGGTCGAGTGCCGGCGGCCCGTCAGGGCCCAGATGCCGTCGTAGACGTCGTCGTCGAGATCGGGCTTGCCGATGCCGTCCTCCTGCACCCACAGCGGCACGGTCTGGCCGCGGTGGTCGACCGCCCACGACTGGCCGCCGAGGCCCAGGAAGTGCTCGCCGGTGGCGCACTCGAACCCGAGCGCGACCCGGGTGCCGCCGGCCGGCGCGAGGTCGAGGTCGAGCGCGACCTCGCCGCCAGCACCGTCGGCGGTGACCACGACCGCGCCGTGGCCGAGCAGCGCGCCGCCGCGATCGTGCAGCGCGAAGTCGACGCGGTCGGGGCCGGCCACGACCTCGCGCAGCGTGCGGGTGCCGGCCCACGGCGTGTCCTCGTCGACGCCGAACCGGAACGCGCCGAAGCGCATCTCGACGCCGCCGGGCACGCCGCCGAGCACCGGCGCGGTGGCGCGGGTGGCGGCGAAGCCACGGCCGCCGTCGCCGCCGGCCAGGGTCTGCCACAAGACGACGCCGCCGCGGACCACCGCGATCCGGGCCGGCGCGTCCCAGACCCGGAGCTCGAGTTCACCCTGGGTGACGACGGCGGCGGGCGGGCTGGGCGGGTCATCGGCGCAGGCCGCGGCACCCAGGATGGCGGCGGCGGCGACCAGCGACATTCGACGGAGGTCCATGGCCGCCATGGTACCCGGGAACCACGCCCCGCTCCGGTCCGCACGGCGCTCGGGGCAGCCCGCAGGTCAGCCGATCGCACCGATCAAGCGCACGATGCCGTAGATCACGAGCCCGAACATCCCGAGCGCCAGCGCCGCGGCCCCGGCGACGGCCAGCCAGTCGTGCCAGTGGGACCGGCGCGCGGTGCGCGCCTCGAGGAGCGCCAGGTTCTTCGTGTTGGCCTGGATGGCGACGTCGGCCAGGTCGCCGACCACCGGGACCAGGCCGACCGCGGCGTCGACCCCGAGGTTGAGCAGCATGCGCGCGATGACGATCGGCGGCACCTTGCGGCGCACGGCGATCGTCACCAGGTAGCCGCCGAGCACCGCGGTGATCAGATCACCGACGCCGGGCAGCAGGAACCCGACCAGCGGGTCGAGGCCGCGGCGATCGAGCACGCTCACCAGCACGCGCGCGATCCGGAGATCGCGATCGACGACGGGCGCGGCCGCCGGCCGGGCCGGCACCGCGGGGGCCGCGACATTCGTCATCCTGCCATCGTGCGCACCATGGCGCGCGCCGCAAGGCCCTCGGCGCGTGCGCGCTGCCCGCTCGGTGTGCGCCTCCGCTCGGCGGGGCCCCGCGGTCGACGGCCTGGGGCCGTCGCCGCGGGATCGGTCCTTGCACTCGCGTCGACGCGGAGGATCCGACCATGCACCTGCTCTTGATGTTCGTCGTCGGCGTCATCGTCGGGACCGCCGCGCGGCTGGCCAGCCCTTCCCTCACCACCAGCGGGACCGTCACGGTGATCAGCCTGAGCGTCGCCGGCGCCGTGGTCGGCGGGTACATCGGCCAGACGTTCGGCACGTACGGGCTGCCGCCCCAGGCCGCGGCCGTGCTCGCGTCGCTGTTCGGCGCGGCGCTGGTGGTGACCGCGTACGCGACGTTCCCCCAGCGCGGCAGGTTCATGCGCCGCGTCTGATCTGATCGCCCGCGGCTACCCGCGCTTGCCCAGGCCGATCAGCCGCTCGGGCGCGCCGATCGGCGCGGGCCCGGCGATCTGCTCGTGGTTGCAGTCCGAGGTCGGGTCGTTGGTGACCTGGGCCCGCAGCGCGCGGTTGTGCGCCATCAGCGTCTCGATCGCCGCCGGCGGCAGCGCGTGCGCGACCATGGCCTGGCGCCACAGCTCGAGCCGGCGATCGAAGTGCCCGCCGAGGATCGGCACGTGGCGGTGGGCCTCGCGGATCGGCCGGCCGGTGTAGGGCACGGCGCCGCCGAGCATGCGCGCCGCCAGCTCCCACTCGCGCTGGATCAGCCGCGCGCGATCCTTGCCCGCGAACAGGAACCCGATCATCACGTCGGCGAACACCTGCTCGTAGAAGTCGGTGACCATCGCGCGCAGGCGGTCGCCGCCGACCTGCTCGAACAGCGACGCCGCGGCGGTCACGCCACCGCTCCCGCGGCCGCGCGCGCGACCGTCACGTCCTGGCCGGCCAGGATCGCGGTGCCGGTCAGCGCGTCGACGCAGGCCGGGTCGGTGACGTCGTTCATGCTGACGCCGGCGTGGGCGGCGGCGACCGCGAGGCGCGCGCCCTTGCGGTGGTGGCCCCAGCCGTGCGGCAGGCTGACCACGCCCGGCATGATCGACGTGGTCAGCTCGACCGGGACCTCGACCGCGCCGACCGCCGACGCCAGCCGCGCGGTGTCGCCGTCGGCCAGCCCCCGGGCGCCGGCGTCGTCGGGGTGCATCAGCAGCGTGCAGCGCGGCTTGCCCTTCACCAGCCGGGCGCTGTTGTGCATCCACGAGTTGTTGCTGCGCAGATCGCGCCGCCCGATCAGCGTCAGCGCGTCGGCCGGCCGACCCGCGGTCAGGGTCGCGTCGAGCCGCGCCAGGTCGCGCTGGTAGATCGCCGGCGCCAGCTGGACGCGGCGATCACGGTGGCGCAGGCGCGCGGGCAGGCGCGGCTCGAGCGCGCCGAGGTCGAGGCCGTGGGGCGCGGCCCGCAGCTTGGCCATCGACAGCCGGTGCGGCCCGGCCCGCAGGCCCAGCTCGAGGACACGCTCGGGCGGCAGCGCCCGGGCCGCGCGCACCGCCAGGTCGACCAGCGGCCCCGGCACGTACAGGCGCGCGGCCAGCTCGGCGCAGATCTCCCAGTCGTGGCGCTGGTCGTCGCCGCGCGCGAACACCGCCGGCGAGTAGCGCGCGACGTTGCGCACGCTGAAGGCCGCGAACGCGAGGTCGTAGTCGCTGCGCTCGAGCGCCGACGTCGGCGGCAGGATCACGTGCGCGTGCTGCGTGGTCTCGTTGAGGTGGGGATCGATCGAGACCATGAAGTCGAGCGTGGCCAGGGCCCGCTCGAGCCGCGGCCCGCCCGGCGCCGACAGCACCGGGTTGCCGGCGCTGGTGATCAGCGCCCGGATCTGGCCGGGGCCGGCGGTCTCGATCTCGTCGACCAGCGTCACCGCCGGCAGCTCGCCGCCGAACTCCGGCAGGCCGCGCACGCGGCTGTGCCAGCGCGCGAACCCGCCGTCGTAGCCGAGCGTGCGCGCCAGCGGCAGCGCGTCGATGGCCGGGGTCGTGAACATCAGCCCGCCGACGCGATCGAGCGCGCCCAGCACGACGTTGACCGCGTAGCACAGCCACGCGGCGACGCCGCCGAACGCCTGGGTGCACACGCCCAGCCGGCCGTAGACGACCGGGCGCTGGGCCGCGGCCAGCGCGCGCGCGACCGCGGTCACCTGCGCGGCCGTGATGCCGGTGGTGGCCGCGGTCCGCGCCGGCGGGTAGGCCCGCGCGATCGCCTCGAGCTCGGCCAGCCCGTCGGTGAAGCCGGCCAGGCGGCCCGGCCGCGCCAGCCCCTCGGCGAACAGCACGTGCAGCAGCGACAGCAGGAACAGCGCGTCGGTGCCAGGCCGGATGAACAGGTGCTGGCTGGCCAGCGCCGCGGTCTCGGTCGCGCGCGGATCGACGACGATCAGCGACCCGCCCCGGGCCAGGAGCGCCTTGAGCCGGCCCTTGACGTCGGGCGCGGTCATGATGCTGCCGTTGGACGCCAGCGGGTTGGCGCCGAGCGCGAGCATGCAGTCGGTGCGATCGAGGTCGGGCACCGGCATCAGCAGCTGATCGCCGAACATCGTCAGCGCCGCGAGCATGTGCGGGAGCTGATCGAGCGAGGTGGCCGAGTACGCGTTCCTGGTGCCGAGCTTGCGCAGGAGCAGCTGCCCGTAGGTGAGCAGGCCGAGGTTGTGGCCGGTCGGGTTGCCCTGGTAGACCGCGACGGCGTCCTTGCCGTGGTCCGTGCGGATCGCGCGCAGCCGGCGCGCGACCAGCTCGAGCGCCTCGTCCCAGCCGGCCTCGCGCCAGGTCGCGCCGTCGCGGATCATCGGCCGGCGCAGCCGGTCGGGATCGTGGTGCAGGTCGGCCAGCGCCGTGGCCTTGGGGCACAGGTAGCCGCGCGAGAACGGATCGTCGGCGTCGCCCCGGATCGAGGTCACCTGGGCGCCGTCCACGTCGATCGCGACGCCGCAGGTAGCCTCGCACAACGGACAGCTGCGATAATGCGTGGTGGCCATGGTGCTCCGGCCCGGCAGTGTAGCCCGATGACGCCCAAGACGCTCGACGACATCCACCGCCTGCACCCGTGGGACCCGCGCCACGGCGCCGCGCCGTCGCTCGAGTTCCTGTGGCACTTCGAGCTGGCGGCGGCGCCGGCCGACGTGTGGCGCTGGACCGCCGACACCTCGCGGCTCAACCGCGCGCTCGGCACCGCCGAGATGACGTTCGAGGAGCGCGACGGCCGGCGCTTCGGCACGTCGACCAGCGGCGGCCGCCACCACGCGTGGCACGAGGTGCCGTGGAACTGGGTCGCGGGCGAGTGGCTCGAGTGCGTGCGCGTGTACCGGCGCGGCTACCCGCGCGCGATGCACGCGGTCCAGCGGGTCGAGCCGCGCGGCGCCGGGTCGACCTTCACCGCCTACTTCGGGTTCGCGCCGCGCGGCGTGCTCGGCGCCGGCGGCGATCAAGCTGGGGTTCGGCTCGCTCGAGCGCGGCTACCGGCGGGTGCTGGCCGACCTCGATCGCCAGGTGACCAGCCTGGCCCCAGTGCTGGCGCTGGCGCCGCCGCCGCTGCCGCCCGACACGCTGGCGCGGATCGCGACCATCCGCGCCGAGCTGATCGCCAAGGGGCTCGATCGCGCCGGCGTCGACCGCCTGGTCGAGTTCGTCACCACCGCCGACGACCTCGACGTCGGCCGGATCCAGGTGCGCGAGCGCGCGCGGGCCTGGGGCCTCGACGAGGATCGCCTGCTCGCGGTGTCCCTGCACGCGACCCGGGCCGGCCTGCTCGAGCTGTCGTGGGACCTGGTGTGCCCGCACTGCCGCGGCGCCGGCGGCGTGCCGGCGCTCGGCGCGCTGCCCAGCCACGGCCACTGCGAGCTGTGCCGGATCGACGTGCACGCCGATCGCGACAACGCCATCGAGATCACCTTCCGCGTCCACCGCTCGATCCGGGTCGTGCCCGAGCGGAGCTTCTGCAGCGCCGAGCCGGCCCGCAAGGATCACATCCGCGTGCAGTGGGTGGTCCCGGCCGGCGCCACCGCCGAGCTGGCCCCGACCCTGGCGCCGCGCCGCTACCGGGCCCGGGTCGAGGGCGCGGAGGAGTACGGCTACCTCGACGTCGCGCCGGCCGGCGCCGACCTTGTCGACTGGAAGGCCAGCGCTCCGCCCGACGCGCCGGCGGTGACGTCGACGCCGCGGCTGCGGCTGGCCAACGATCGCGCCGAGGACGCGGTGTTCATCGTCGAGGACGCCACCTGGTCCGACGTGGCGCTGCGGCCGGGGCGGCTGCTGTCGTTCCAGGACTTCCGCGACCTGTTCAGCGAGGAGTACCTGGGCGCCGACGTCCAGCTCGCGATCGGCGAGCAGACGATCCTGTTCACCGACATGGTCGGCTCGACCGAGCTCTACGCGACCCGCGGCGACCCGGCGGCGTTCGTCGAGGTCCGCCGCCACTTCGCCGAGGTGTTCCGGATCATCGCCGAGCACCGCGGCGCGGTCGTCAAGACCATCGGCGACGCCGCGATGGGCGCGTTCGGCGATCCGCTCGACGCGGTCCGGTGCGCCAAGGCGATCCACGATCGGTTCCCGCCCGGCTGCGCCGACTCGGTCGCGGTGCTGCGCATCTCGCTCAACACCGGGCCCTGCATCGCGGTGCGGCTCAACGCCAACATCGACTACTTCGGCGGCACGGTCAACGTGGCCGCGAAGCTCCAGGCCCTGGCCGAGGGCTGGCAGATCGCGATGGCGCGCGCGACCTGCGACGCGCCAGGCGTGGCGGCGTGGCTGCGCGAGCAGGGCGCGGACCTCGAGGACGACGTCTACCGCTCGAAGGCGCTGCGCGATGAGGTCGCGGTCCAGCGCTGGACCGTGCACCGCCGCTGACGACGCGCTCAGCCGACGCGCTCAGCCGACGCGCTCAGCCGGCGCGATCAGCCCGCGCCCTCAGCCCGCGCGATCGAGCGCGCGCAGGAGCGCGAGGATCTCGGCGCGCGCCTCGGCCGGCGCGCCGAACTGCGCCGGCAGCGCCGCGGCCAGCCGCGCGGCCAGCGCGTCGACGTCGACCGTCGCCGGGGGCTCGGCGCCCAGCGCGGCGGCCCAGGCCCGCAGGTGCGGTGGCGCCGGCAGCGGGCCGCCGCGGCGCACGCCCAGCTGCGCCAGCAGATCGTCGCGCTCGCCGACCAGCGCGTCGACCGCGTCCATCGTCCGCACGTCGGCGCCGTTGCGCACGGTCCAGGTCCAGGTGTCGCGCTCGAACAGCACCCGCGGCACCAGCTCGATCGTCAGCGCGTCGCCGGACCGGGCCGGCAGCGGCGGCTCGAGCGGAAACACGGTCTGGACCCAGTGCGTCGCGGTGGCGCCGACCGCGCTGGTCAGCTCGATCCCGGGCGCGAGCGTGGCCACGAAGCTGACCGCGATCGCGGTGACCGGGCCGTCGACGGTGACCGGCGCCGTGGCCGTGAACGTCGTCGGCGCCGGCCCGGCCAGCGCGACCGTCGGCCCCGCGACCTCGGGCCCGACCAGATCGTCGGCCGTCAGCCGCGCGAGCGTCACGCGGTGGCGCAGGCGCTCGCCGAGCGCGCCGAGATCGAGCCCGCTCACGTCGGCCAGCGCCGCGAGATCGGCGGCGAGGCCGCGCGGTCGCGCCGCGGCGCACACCAGCCGGTAGCTCCCTGGGATCGACACCGCGTCGGCGGTGCCCCAGGTCCGCGCGCGCCGGTACAAGCGGTGCGCGTCCTCGGCCGGCGCGAAGTGCCCGAGCAGCTCGGCCACGATCACCCGCGGCGGCCGCGGAAGGGCCTCGACCTCGAGCGCGTCGGCGCGGATCGGCACGACGACGTCGGCCAGGCCGTTGGCGGCGATCAGCGTCCGCGCCAGCGCGATCGCGCCGGTGCGCTCGATCGCGTAGACCACCGCCGCGCCGGCCCGGGCGGCCAGCATCGCCAGCACGCCGGTGCCGGTGCCCAGATCGACGACGACGTCGCCGGGGCGCACGGTCGCGGCGATCGCGCGCGCGTAGGCGTCGAGCCGGACCCGATCGAGCACCATCGCGGCCTGCTCGGCCGGATCGGCGTAGCCGAACAGGCTCGGCACCGTCAGCCCCCGATCACGGCGGGCACAGGCGCATCGACCACAGCTGCGTGATCGACGCGTTGACCTCGATCCAGAACAGGAACGCGTCGTCGCCGTGGGTGGCCAGGTCGTAGGCGCGGAAGCCGGTCGAGGTGTAGACGATCGCGGCGTCGCCGCCCGGCAGCGGCTCGGCGTCGGGCCCCAGCAGCGCGCGCCCGAGCCGATCGCCGGTGACCTGGAACGCGAACCACACGCCGGCCGAGGTGGTGCCGAGGCGCGGGTTCGAGGCCGAGTTGGTGCCGTCACCGTAGACGGCGTGGTACGGCGGCAGCGCGCCGGTGGGCGGCCCGCCGGTGGTCCAGACCGCGTCGTTGTCGCAGTTCCAGGCGGCGACCATCGAGGTCGCGTCGGGCGACAGCGCCAGGCTGGCGTTGTGGCACGTCATCGAGATGGCCTGGCGCGACAGGTCCTGGGCAACGAGCGCGCTGTCGGTGAGCACGACGTCGCAGTTGCTGCTGTTGCCGGTGATCGTGGCGAAGCCGCCACCGAACGGCCGCGCCGCGACGCTCTCGGTGTCGACCGGGAACAGCGGCGCCGGGCCGGTCGCGGCGTTGCCGTCGAGGTCGCGCGTGAACGCGACGGTCTCGCCGCCGGTCGACGCCGCCGCCGTGACCACGAACCGGCCGCGCGCCGGATCGGCGGTGACCCAGTCGTGGCCGCGGGCGCGGTAGCCGTCGATCCGCACCTCGCCGCCGCGGTCGTAGCCGGTCTCGGCCAGCGGGAACACCTTGAGCGCGTCGGCGTTGACGTCGTCGACGCCCAGCAGCACCTGATCGCCGATCGCCGCCAGCGCCATCGGGCCCTCCTTGACGGTGAGCATCGAGTCGGACTGGATCGTGTGCAGGTACGGGCCGCTGGCGTCGGACGAGATCGCCAGGCCGCTGGTGTGGGTCTGGGTGCTCCCGGCCTGCCACCCGGCCACGAACCCGGTCGTGGTCGCGGCCACGTCCAGGTAGAACGACGACGCGCCGCCGGCGCCGGTGTCGCCGAGGTCGATCAGCAGGACCGGCGCGTCGCACGCCATGAACGTGCCGATCGGGCCGGCGTCGACGGCGACGTCGACGTCGCCGCCGTCGGTCGAGGTCGGCTCGTAGCCGATGCGGCCACAGCCGGCGAGCGCCAACCCGACCGCGATCGTGCGCAACCTCATGGCGGCGAGTCTACCGCAGCCCAGGCGGTCGCGGGCCCGCGACCGTCACGTGCGGGTCAGCACGAGCTGGTGGTCGGCCAGCGTGCGCTCGGCGAACGCGGCCTCGGAGAACGCCAGGTACAGGGTCCAGGCCCGCACGAACGTGTCGTCGAAGCCGAGCGCGCGCACCGTCGGCAGCGCCGCGGTGAACCGCGCCCGCCACGCCGCCAGGGTCGGCGCGTACTCGGGCCCGATGTCGTGGGCCGCGGTCAGCGCGAGGCCGGTGCCGGTCAGCGCGGCCTTGATCGCGCCCAGCGACGGGATCAGCGACCCGGGGAAGATGTAGGTCTGCATCCAGTCGACCGAGCGCCGGTAGGCCTCGAAGCGCTCGTCGGGCATCGTGATCGACTGGATCGCCGCGCGCCCGCCCGGCCGCAGGCGCTCGGCGACCACGCCGAAGTACCGCGGCAGGAACTCGTAGCCGACCGCCTCGAGCATCTCGCACGACACGATCGCGTCGAAGCGCCCGCGCACGTCGCGGTAGTCGCACAGCTCGAAGCGCACGCGGTCGGCCAGCCCCTCGGCCTGGGCCCGGGCCTGGGCGTGCTCGAGCTGGGCCGGCGACACGGTGATCGCGGTGACGCGACAGCCGCGGGTGCGCGCCGCGTGCAGCGCCAGCGCGCCCCAGCCGCAGCCGATCTCCAGCACGCGATCGCCGGGGCCGATCCCGGCCAGCGCGCACAGCCGCTCGAGCTTGGCCCGCTGGGCCTCGGCCAGCGTCGTGGCGTCGGTCCAGACGCCGCACGAGTAGACCAGCTCGTCGTCGAGGAACTGCTGGTAGAAGCGGTTGCCGAGATCGTAGTGGGCGGCGATGTTGCGGGCGCTGCCGGCGCGATCGTTGGCGGCCCGGCGGTGGCGCCACAGGCTCGGCAGGCGCGCCAGCCGGGTCATGGCCGACTCGACGCCGCGGGCGCCGGTCGCGCGCAGGAACCACCGCAGCGCCGCCGGCAGATCGTCGGCGTCCCAGTCGCCGGCGGTGTAGGCCTCGCCGGCGCCGAGCTCGCCGCGCCACAGCATCCGCGCGAACGCGCGGTCGTCGTGGACCCGCACGGTCGCGAGCGGCTGGGCGCCGGCGCCGAGCGCGCGGCGGGCGCCGTCGGGCAGGATCAGATCGACGCGGCCCGGGCTGTCGGCGGCCAGGGCGCCCAGCACCAGGCGGCGGGCCGCGTGCCGGACCGGGCCGATCAGCCGCGGCATCGGCACCACCAGCGGGTGGGCCGCCGCGGACGCGGGGCGGATCGAGGTCGACTGCATGTCGGGGCTTGGATGCATGACCGGCGCCGACGTTACAGGGGCGCGGGCCGATGGTCCGGGGCGGGCCGGCGGAACGGCACCCCGCGCAGGTGATTCCACACCGCCTCGCCGTAGATCAGCGCGATCACCTGCACGCTCATCAGCGGATACCGCACCGCCGCGCGGACCAGCGCCCGGTCATCGAGCGCGACCCGGGCGCCGCGCAGGTGCGCGACGAACACCCGCGCGCCGTCGGGCCGATCGACGTCCATGCGCACGTCGAGGCCGTCGCCGTCGGGAGGCCCGGCGTCGAACTCGAACTGGTAGCGGGCGTCGCCGTGCAGGAACGGCGACACGAAGAACGTGCGGTCGACGACGAACCGCGCCCGCCCCGGCCCGGCCGGCGCCCGCTCGGCCGGCCCGAGCGCGTAGCGGTGGCGGCCGCCGTAGTTGTTGCGGACGTCGGCGATCACCGACTGCAGCGCGCCGGCGGGGTCGTAGCCGAGGAAGAAGCTGACCGGGTTGAACACGTAGTTGGCGGTGCGGAGCTGGGTCACGAGGCGCGCGCGGGCCGGGCGCGGCAGCCCGGCCTCGGCGAGGCGCGCGTGGTACCCGGCGACCAGGCCCCGACCGGCGTCGTCGTAGTCGACGTCGTGCAGCGACCACAGGTTGGCGCGGTTGTGCGAGAACAGCCGCAGCGCGCGGTGCAGCGCCGGCAGCTCGTCGAGATCGAGGTGGGCGGTGACGATCGGGTAGCGGAACTGGCGCGCGTGCTGATCGCGCCGCACGTGCACGAGGTGGCCGCGGTACAGGGCCGAGCGGATCACGCGCCCTCGTCGGCGAGCAGCCGCGCCGCCGCGAGCTGCCCCGAGCGCAGCCCGTCCTCGTGGAAGCCGAACCCGGTCCAGGCGCCGGCGAAGTAGGTCCGGGCCACGCCCTGCAGGCGCGGCAGCGCGGCGTGGGCGTCGATGGCCGCGAAGTCGAACTGCGGGTGGCGGAAGGTCGCGACGTGGTGGACCGACGTCAGCGGCCGATCGGGGTTGAGCGTGACCAGGTAGGTCGGCGCCGCCGGCAGGCCCTGCAGGCGGTTCATCCAGTAGGTGACCCGGGCGCGCGCGCCGCCGGCGGTGTAGTTCCACGACGCCCACGCCCGGCGGGCCCGCGGCATCACCGACGCGTCGCTGTGCAGGACCGTCCGGTTTTCGGACGTCGTGAGCGGGCCGAGCCAGCGGGCCTCGTCGGCGGTCGGCGTCGCCAGCAGGCCGACCGCGGCCTCGGCCGAGGTCGCCAGCACGACCCGATCGAACCGCCGCTCGCGCCCGGCCGCGACCACGGTGACGCCGGTCGGGTCGCGGTGGATCGCGGTGACCGCGGCGTCGGTCGTGACCGCGAACCGGCCCTGGGCCAGGAGCGCGCGCACGTACGCGGCTCTGCCGCCGACGACGGTCCGCCACGCGTGCGGCCGGGTCGCGCGCAGCATGCCGTGGTGGTCCATGAACCGCAGGTAGGTCTCGGCCGGGAAGCTGCCGCACCGATCCGGCGCCAGCGACCACAAGGCCGAGGCCAGCGGCACGACGAACCGGTCGCGCACGTCGGCCACGACCCGGCGATCGCGCAGCCACTCGTCGAGCGTGGCCCGGCGGGTGCGCGCGCTGCCGAGATCGGCGCGGCCGACGCGGAGCAGGCGCACGACCTCGGCCAGGAACCGCCAGTGCCGGGCCGAGACCAGGTTGCGCGGCTGCGCGAACCAGCCGGCCGGCGACGCGCTCGACCACTCGAACCGGCCGTCGCCGTCGGGCAGCGCCACCGAGAACGACATCGCCGTGGCCCGCGACGCCAGCCCGAGCTCGTCGAGCAGCGCGCTGAAGCGCGGGTAGCTCGGCCGCGAGAACACGATGAAGCCCATGTCGACCGCGGCGCCGTCGACGTCGACGGTGTAGACGTGGCCGCCGGCCCGGGCGCCGGCCTCGAGCACGGTCACGTCCGCGCGGCCGGCCAGCGCGCGCGCGGCGCCGAGGCCGGCGACGCCGGCGCCCACGATCGCGACCGAGGGACGAGTCACGAACCAGTTCGTAGCACCACGCCGCGCCAGCGCACGGGCGTGGGCGGCGCCAGCCCGTGGCCGTCGCGGATCAGCGCCGCGAGCGCGAAGCCCGGCGCGGCCACGGCGCGCGCGGCCTCGTCGGTCAGCGGGATGGTCGCGGTCAGCGTGGCCCGGGCGCCGGCCGCCAGCGCGCCCAGGTACAGCACCCGGCCGTCGAGCTCCGTGCTCGACGACGCCAGCACCACCCGCAGGCCGTAGCCGCGCCCGGGGCCGACGTTGTCGATCGGCAGCGCGACCTTGAGGCCGCCGTCGCCGAGGCTGACCGCCAGCGGCCCCGGCTCGTACTGCGCGACCTTGCCCAGCTCGGCCAGGGTCGGCACGGTCGCGTCGAGGCCGCGCGCGGCGAAGAACCCGGCCCGCGCCGCCGCCAGGGTCGACGCGTCGATCACCGTGTCGAGCCGCGCCGCGGTCCCGTCGGCGCGCACCAGATCGATCGCCAGATCGAGCGCCTGCAGCCGCGGCTCGAACGCGTCGACGAAGTCGAACGGCGACAGCGCGAACGCGCCGTCCGCGTCGACCGCGCCCTCGATGTGGAGGCCGCTCCACAGCACCGTGGCGTGGCGGCCCGCGACCGGCCGCGCGCCGCAGCGCTCGTCGGGGCCGGGCCGCCGCACCTCCTGGACCCCGGTCGGGTTGCGCTCGATCGTGTTGCCGACCAGCGGCCCGATCACCAGCGGCAGGCCGACGGCGATC
The DNA here is from genome assembly GCA_016717005.1 of Myxococcales bacterium. NCBI lineage: Bacteria > Pseudomonadati > Myxococcota > Myxococcia > Myxococcales > Myxococcales bacterium. Next base: position 376,197 of record JADJUF010000039.1, read on the forward strand.
GCGCCCGGGCCGACGTACGACAGCGGCGTGCCGCCCGGGTCCTCCGACAACAGGCCCGCGGTCGCGGCGACGAAGCCCAGGCCGGAGGTGATGACGCCGACCACCAGGGTCGCGGCGTTGGGCTTCTGCCGCACCACATCGAAGCTGGCGACGTCGGTCGTGGTCTCGGTCGCGCACAGCAGCGGCTCGACGAACACCAGCCGACCGCGGTCGTCGATCTGGGGCACCAGCGGCAGCACCCGCGGCGCCGCCGCCGTGCGCACGGTCCGCACCTCGCCGGTGCGCGTGTCCTGGAACCGGATCGACGCGTGGCACGCGCCGACCAGCGCGAGCGACAGGACCAGGGCGCGGCGGGTCACCGGCGCCATGGTATCGCGATACCGTGGGCCATGGCCCGGACCCCCGCCGCCGTCATCGTCGACGCCGCCACCGCGGTCGCGATCCCGGCCGGCGCGGCGACCATCGCCGGACGGCTGTGGCGGCCGCCCGCGGCCCGGGCGCTGTACGTGCTCGGCCACGGCGCCGGCGCCGGCATGCACCACCCGTTCATGATCGCGATCGCCGCGGCCCTGGCCGAGCGCGCGATCGCGACCCTGCGGTGGGAGATGCCGGCCATGACCGCGGGCCGCCGCATGGCCGACCGGCCCGCGGTGGTGCGCCCGCTGGCCCGGGCCGCGTGCGTCCACGCCGCGGCGCTGGCGCCGGCGCTGCCGCTGATCGCGGGCGGCAAGTCGATGGGCGGGCGCATGACGTCCGAGGCCGCGGCCGCGGCGCCGATCCCGGGGCTGCGCGGCCTGGCGTTCCTGGGCTTCCCGCTGCACCCGGCCGGCGCGCCGGCGATCACCCGCGCGGCGCACCTCGACGCGATCGCGCTGCCGATGCTGTTCGTGTCGGGCGGCAAGGACGCGCTGGCCACGCCGGCGCTCCTGGCCGAGGTGATCGAGCGGCTGGGCCCGCGCGCGCGCCTGCGGGTGATCGCCGAGGCCGACCACGGCCTGGAGGCGCCGCGCAAGGCCGGCGTCGACCCGATCGCGATCGCGGCCGATGAGATCGCCACCTGGAGCGACGCGCTCCCGGCTGCGCCTGTTCCTTGACACCGCCGATCACGTGCGCAAATCATGGCGCCGTGTGGTCGAGCTACTCCCCGCGTCACGCGGCCTCGCTGCTCGGCGTGCCCGAGTCGACGGTGCGCGGGCTGGCGCGCGCGGGCGTGATCGCCGCGGGGGTGCTGCCGCTCAAGCTCAGCTTCCGCGACCTGGCGACCCTGCGCGCGGTCAAGGCGCTCGTCGCCGGCGGCGTGCCGCTGGCGCGGGTGCGGCGTGAGCTGGTGGCCCTGCGCCAGCGCCTCGACGCCGGCACGTCCCTGGCCGAGCTGCCGCTCGAGGTCCGCGACGGCCACGTCGCGATCCGCGGCGAGGCCGCGCCGCTGACCGGCCAGCTGTCGCTGCCGTTCGCGCCGGTCGCGGCGGCGGCGCCCGACGGCGCGCTCCACGAGCTGCCGACCCGCCCGGTCGAGGCGCCCGAGCCGGCGCCGGCGCTGACCGGCGACGACTGGTTCGATCGCGCGATCATCCTCGAGGACAGCGACGCCGCCGCCGCGATCGACGCCTACCGGCGGGCGGTGCGGCTGCGGCCCGATCACGTCGAGGCGTGGATCAACCTGGGCCGCCTGCACGCCGAGGCCGGCGCCGGCCCGGCCGCCGCCGAGTGCTTCGGCCACGCGCTCGCGCTCGATCCCACCGACGCCACGGCGCTCTACAACCTCGGGGTCGTGGCCCAGGACGACGGCCGCGAGGCCGACGCGATCGTCTTCTACTCGCGCGCGCTCGAGCTCGACCCCGGCCTGGCCGAGGCCCACTACAACCTGGCGACGCTGTTCGATCAGAGCGGCGACTCGCGCTCGGCCATCCGCCACATCAACGAGTACCGCAAGCTGACGCGGTAGCGCGGGTTTCGGTTCCGGCTCCGGCTCCGCGGCCGGCTCCGGCTCCGGCTCCGCGTCCGGCTCCGCGTCCGGATCCGCGTCCGGCTCCGGCTCCGGCTCCGGTTCCGGTTCCGGTTCCGGCGACGCCGCCCGCCCCCGCCGCGGGCTGACTCGCTGGCGGCCGATCGCGATCTGGGCTAGCACTGGCCGATGCGTTGCTGGCTCGTGTCGTGCCTGGTCGTCGCCGCCTGCGCCCACCGCGGCTCGATCGCCCGGGACCTCACCACCGCGAGCGAGCGCTCGGGCTGGATCGCGACCGGGCGCCACGACGAGGCGGTGCGCCTGTGCCGCGACTTCGCGGTGGCCTACCCCGCGGTCGCGCGGTGCGAGACCTTCGGCACCTCGCCCGAGGGCCGCGCGCTGGTCGCGCTGGTGCTCGGCCGTCGCGGCCTCGAGCCCGCGGCGGTCGCGCGCGCCAAGCGGCCGGTGCTGCTGATCGAGGCCGGCATCCACGCCGGCGAGATCGAGGGCAAGGACGCCGGGTTCTGGCTGGCCCGCGACCTGGTCACCGGCGCCGCGCTGCCGCCGCGTGCTCGACGCCGTGACGATCGTGTTCGTGCCGATCTTCAACGTCGACGGCCACGAGCGGTTCGGCCCCAACAACCGGCCCAACCAGCGCGGCCCGGTCGAGATGGGCTTCCGCACCACCGGCGCGGGGCTCAACCTCAACCGCGACTTCGTCAAGGTCGACGCGCCCGAGATGGCGGCGCTCCTGGGCCTGTGGCGCCGGTGGGACCCGACGGTGTTCGTCGATCTGCACACCACCGACGGCGCCAAGTTCGAGCACGACGTCGCCGTGCTCGTCGCGCCGCGCACGGGCCGCGGCGACGCGCTCGAGCGCGCCGGCGTCGCGCTCGAGGATCACCTGATCGAGCGCGTCACCGCCCGCGGCCACCTGCCGCTGGCGTTCTACCCGTCGTTCGACACCGACGACGACCCGACCTCGGGCTTCAGCGACGGCGAGGCGCCGCCGCGCTTCTCGCAGTTCTACGCCGCCAGCCGCAACCGGCTCGGGATCCTGGTCGAGACCCACTCGTGGCGGCCGTACCGCGAGCGGGTCCTCGCCACGCGCGACGTGCTGATCGCGCTGGCCGAGCAGGCGCTGGTCGACGGCCCCGCCTGGCGGGCCGCCGCCGACGCCGCCGACGCCGCCGACGTCGCCACCCGCGGCGGGCGCGAGATCGCGCTCCTGTCCCGGGCCGATCCCGCGCAGGTCCGCACGATCGAGTTCCGCGGCTACCGCTACCAGCGCGTGCCGTCGGAGGTGTCGGGCGGCACCTGGACCCAGTACGACGAGACCCAGCCGGAGGTGTGGCGCGTGCCGCTGCGCGACCACCCGGTGCCGGCGCTGACCTTGCGCACGCCCGGCGCCGGCTACGTGATCGACGGCGGCTTCGCGGGCCTGGTCGCGGCGCGCCTCGACGCCCACGGCCTGCGCTACCAGGCGATCGCCGACGACGCCGAGGTCGACGCCGAGGTCTGGCGGCTCGAGCCCGCGCCGCTCGGGCGCACGTTCGAGGGCCGCACCACCGTCGACGTCACCGGCGCCTGGACCCGCGAGCGCCGCCGCCTCGATCACGGCGCGCTGTTCGTGCCGATCGCGCAGCCGGGCGTGCGCCTGCTGCTGCACCTGTTCGAGCCGACCGCGCCCGACGCGCTGGTGGCGTGGGGCCTGTTCAACGCCGCGCTCGAGCAGAAGGAGTACCTGGAGGCGTACGTCGCCGAGGAGGTCGCGCGCGCGCTGCTGACCGATCCCGCGATCGCGGCCGCGTTCGCGCAGGCGCTGCAAGATCCGGCGTTCGCGGCCGATCCCGCGCGACGCCTGGCGTGGTTCTACCGGCGCAGCCCGGCCTGGGACGAGCGCGTCGGCCTGGTGCCGGTGTTCCGCGTCGACGTCGCGCCGCCGCTGGCGCGGTGAGCCGGCGCGCTCACGCGCCGAAGGTCGCCGCGTGCCAGTCGACCAGCGGCCCGAGACCGTCGAGGACGACGTCGGCGCCGGCCGCGGCCAGGGTCGCGTGATCGTCGCCGCCGGTCGTGACCGCGACGCACCGGGCGCCGCAGGCCCGGGCCGCCGCGACGTCGTGGACGGTGTCGCCGACCACGACCGCGGTGTCGGCGGGCCCGATGCCGCTGCGCGCGATCGCCACCGCGACCAGCTCGGCCCGATCGATCGAGTCGCAGCCGTAGCCGCCGAAGCCGAAGTGGTGCGCGAGCCCCGCGTGGGTCAACTTGGCGCGAGCGCCCGCGGCGATGTTGCCGGTCGCGAGCCCCAGCCGGACCTCGGGCCGGGCGCCGAGCCAGGTCAGCACGCGATCGGCGTCGGGCAGCACCTGCACCGAGCCGGCCAGCGCGTCGTCGAGCCGGCCCAGGTAGTCGGCCAGGATCGCGTCGACCTCGCCCGGCGCCGGCGCGCGCCCGAGCCCGCGCACCACCAGCTCGCGCACGATCCAGCCGTCGGTGCGTCCGTCGAACGCGACCCCGCGCGGCAGCTCGCCCAGGCCGAACCGGGCCAGCAGCGTCGCGGTCAGCGCGCGGGCCCCGGCGCCGCCGGCCCGCACGAGCGTGCCGTCGATGTCGAACAGGTACGCGATCACGGGGCCCGGGTCGTGGCCCACTGCTGCACGGCCGCGCGCAGACCGTCGAAGGTGTCGCGCAGGGCCCAGGCCTTCTCGGCCGGCGTCGTCAGCGTGCTCGCGCGCAAGAGGCCGGCGCCGAACGCGTCGCGGACGCCCTTGCACGTCGAGCCCGCCTCGAGCTTGGTCGCCGCGGCCTCGTAGATGCGGAAGCAGCCCTCGTGATCGCCGCGGTTGTACAGCGGCGCCCCGACCGAGATCGCCGAGTCGATCGCGGCGAACGCGTCGGCGACCGCGGTGGGCTCGCACCCGACGAAGATCGCGTCGGGGTGGGTCGGGATCTTGCGGTAGATGCGGACGCCGTCGATGACGATCTCCTGATCCCGGGGCCGGGTCAGCTCGCCGAACTCGGCCACGCCGATCGGCCGGCGCTCCTTGGCCGCGGCCAGCGCGGCGACGTAGTTCGACGGCATCCCGAAGTTGAGGTTCTGGCCCTCGGTGAACACCGCCGTCGACACCCCGATCACCTTGCCGAACGAGTCGAACAGCGGCCCGCCGCTCGAGCCCTGCGAGATCGGCGCCGAGATCTGGAGCAGCTTGAACCCGGGCGCCACCTGGCGCACCGACGAGATCAGGCCGTCGGACACCGTGTAGTCGAGGACGCCGAGCGGGTTGCCGATCGCCAGCACCGGATCGCCGGCCGCGACCTGATCGCTGTCGCCCAGGGCCAGCGCCGGCAGCGGCCGCCGCGGCGACACGCCCAGCAGCGCCAGGTCGTGGTCGACGTCGACCGCGACGATGACCTCGACCGCCAGGACCGAGCCGTCGAGCAGCCGCACGTTGATCTCGGACGCGGCCGCGACCACGTGCAGGTTGGTCGCGATCACCCCGGCGCCGTCGATCACGAACCCCGTGCCGACCTTGTCCGCGCCGGCCTCGACCCGCACGATCGCCGGCTTGGACCGCTCGACGATCTGCTTGGGGGTCAGCGTGGCCGGCCCGGCGGCGCTGGCCTTGGTCGCCGGCGCATGACCACCGCACCCCGAGACGGACACGATCGCGGCGGCCAGGGCCAGGCGGGCGAGCACGCGCCCAGTCTACCACCGGCGCCCGCGGTGACCATCAGGCCAGCGCTGCGCCCACGACCCGGGCCAGGCCGAGCCAGCTCGGCGCCAGCTCGTGGCGGATCATCCGGCGCGCCACCTCGACCGCGCGCGGGTTGCCGGTGAACCACAGCGGCCGCGGCCGCACGACCAGCGGCCCGCGCAGGATCGCCTTGTCGACGCCCTCGAGCATGTAGGTGTTGTGGACCCAGCCCAGGCCGCTCTGGATGTCGCGCAGGTTCGCCGACGGGTGCCCGCCCCACGGCAGCGACCCGACCCCGTAGCCGAGCGCGGGCCAGTGGTTGATCGCGACGGTGCCGTAGCGCAGGTCGACGATCGCGCGCTCGAGCGCCAGCGCCATCGCCGGGTCGCGCGCGGTCCGCGGATCGATCATCACGGCCGCGTTGAGCGTGCCCCAGAGCCGATCGTTGCAGAACCGGGTCGCCTCGGCCAGGAACTCGACCGGGTCGGCCGCCGGGAGGACGACGTCCGACACGACGGCGCAGAACGGCTCGACGGTGAACACCGGGTCGGCGGCGGCGACGTCGACGCCGCGGATGATCGTCCACGGCAGCTCGCCGGCGCCGGCGCCGCCCGGGACGTGCAGGTCGCGCCCGGCGGTGAGCCGGGCGTAGCGCTCGACCGCGCCGGGGTAGTACGCGGCCCGGGCCGGGGTGTCGACCAGCGCGCGCGCCACCAGCCCCCAGAACGCGTCGTGCTGGGCCCAGCCACGCCCGGTGACGACGACCTTGGCGGCGTTGCAGTTGAACGACGCGTTGTTGGTGACCATCGTCGCGAGGTTGGCGGCCATGAACGCCAGCTCGCCGTCGTGGTAGTCGGCCGGCACGATCATCACCGGGCTGACGTTGCCGAGCTCGCTCGAGATCGGCTTGGCCAGCAGCGGCTCGCCGCTGGCGCGGCGGCGCTCGCGGTCGGGTCCGGGCGGCCCCCAGACGATCCGATCGTGGGTCTGGTCGCTGCCGGTGATGTGGACGTCGTCGACGTGCTCGTGCGCGACCAGGTACGCGCCGACGTCGCCGCCGCCGTAGACGATCCGCAGGTAGCCGGCGTCGCACAGCGGCGCCAGCGCCCGCTCGAGGATCGGCCCGGCCCACTCGTTGACCGGGTTCATCTTGAGCAGGCACACGAAGCCCTCGACGAACATCTTCGACAGCACGTCCATCGGCGGGATCGACGACACGTTGCCGGCGCCCAGGACGAGCGCCACGCCCCCCTCGGGATCGCGCTGGCGGTAGAAGCTGGCCTGGCGCCGGGCGGCCTCGTCGCGCGTGAGCCCGGCCTCGAGCAGGACGCTGCCGCGGAAGCCCAGGAACGCGACCCGGTCGAGGTTGGACACCGGGAACGCGTCGATCTCGACCCGGCCGTCGGCCCGGGTGCAGCCGCCGCTGCCGAGCGGCGGGCGCCCGCGCCGGGCGATCGCCTCGAGGCTGTCGCCGAGCAGCCGCGCCAGGCGCAGCGTCGGCAGCGGCCCCGCGATCCACTCCTCGGCCTGCCACGGCCCGGTCAGGCGCTTGGCCTTGCACCCGGTCGCGACCCAGGCCTCGGCGCAGTCGGCGATGCGCGGCATGCACGCCCGCACCAGCGCCGCCTTCGCGGCCGGCGCCAGCCGCGCGAACGGCCGGGCCCGGGCCCGCAGGATCGCGAGCGCCTCATCGAGGGCGGCGCGCTCGGTCGGGACCGCGCTCGCGGTCGGCGGGATCGGCGCGGCGTCGTGGCGCGGGCGGGACGAGGCCGGCGGGGTCACCATGGCGCCGAATCTACCCGAGTTCACCGACGGCCCCCCCTCGGCCGGCCCCGGTACGCCCGAGACAACGACGCGCCGGCTGGCGTCGGGTGCGCGCCTGCGGTACTCACCCGCGATGGCACTCACGGGCAAGCAACGACGCCACCTGCGCGCGCTCGGTCACGCGCTGGCGCCGGTCGCGCAGGTCGGCAAGGGCGGCGTGTCGGAAGCGGTGATCGCCGCGGTCGATCAAGCCCTGACCGATCACGAGCTGGTGAAGATCAAGCTGCTCGAGTCGCTCGAGCTCGATCGCAACGACGCCGCCGAGCAGCTGGCCACGGGCACCAAGGCCCAGATCGCCCAGGTGCTCGGCCGCACCGTGCTGCTGTACCGGCCGGATCCCGACGAGCCGGTCATCGTGCTGCCGCGCGCGACCTGACGCGACGGGACGCCGCCAGCGCCGCGCCGGACGAGATGCTAACCAGTCATGAAGCCCGCGCGGCGCGGCGCTGACCGACGCTGACCGACGACGACGGCGCCGATCCACCTGCCGGGGCGCGCGCGTCTGTGACATGATCGCGACCTGGCCGCCGCCGTCATGTCACCGCCCCCGAAAGTCGCCACCGCGCTCGAGCAGGACGCGCACCTCACCGCACACCGGCGCGAGGACAAGTACCTGGTGCCGCCGGAGCTCGCCAAGGCGATCGCCGCCGCCGCCAACCGCAACCTGCGCCCGCACCGGTTCCGCGGCGACGGCGCCAACCTGCTGCCCGGCGCGCGGCACTTCGTCACCACGATCTACTTCGACACGCCCGGCCGCGAGCTGTTCGTCGCCGCCCAGGCGTCCGAGCAGCACCTGAAGCTGCGGGCCAAGGAGTATTACGACCTCCACCCCGACCTGACCGAGACCGCCACCACCGTCGCCGAGCTCGTGCGGTTCCAGCCGGTCGTGTGGCTCGAGGTCAAGCACCGGGACGCCGCCTTCACCGGCAAGCAGCGCATCGGCATCCCCAAGGTCGACGTCCCCGGGTTCTTCGCCGAGGGCCGCCTCACCGCGGCGATGGTGCAGATCCAGGAGGCCACCTACGGCGGCGACGCCACCGCGGCGCTGCAAGCGGTCGCGCGCCTGTGCGCCACCTGCCGCGAGCCGCTGCGGGCCGACTGCCTGGTCAACTACCGCCGGCAGGCCTGGCAGGACGACGACGGCGCGGTCCGGCTGACGATCGACACCGGGCTCGGCTTCTTCCGCCCGCCCGACGACCTGTGGGCGCGGCGGCGCGCGCTGGTGCGCGAGTCGCTGGGCCCGACCGTGGCCACAGAGCCCAGGCGCGTGCTCGAGGTCAAGACCCGCGGCCCGGCGCCGGCGTGGCTGCGCGACACGTGCGCGGACCTGGGGCTGGCGCCGATCGGGTTCAGCAAGTTCGAGGCCGCCTCGACCGCGATCCATGGCTGATCGTCGGCGCCGCGCTCGCCTGCGCACCGGCCTCGGCTGGGTCCTGACCCTCGCGATCGCCGCGTACTCGATCGTCGACTGGGGCGACACCGACCGCGATCCGATCGCGGCCACCGCCGGCGACGGCGACGGCGACGCCGAGCTCCGCATCCGCATGCTCAGCGACGCCGAGGTCAGCCCGGGCGACGCGGTGGTCGTGCGCTTCGACAACGCCGACGACGACCTGCCGATCGCCGCGCGGATCGCCGGCGCGGCGGCCGAGATCCTCGACCGGCGCGCCCACTCGCTGGTCGTGCGCGTCCCCGAGGACACCGCCACCGGTCGCGCGGCGCTGCGCCTGGTCCAGGGCTCGCGCCGGAGCAAGGCGTGGGATCTGCTCGTGCGGCCGCCGCGCCACGGCAAGCTGCTGGCCAAGGTGATCGGCGGGCTGGCGCTGTTCTTCTACGGCTTCGGCGTGCTGGCCGCCGGGTTCCGCGGGCTGGCCGGGCGCCGCCTGCGCGCGCAGCTAGGCCGCCTCACCGGGGCGCCGACCCGCGCGGTCGGGCTGGGCGTCGCGGTCGGCGCGGCGACCCAGCTGACCACCACCGCGACCGCGGTCACCGTCGGGCTGATCGAGGCCCGGCTCCTGGCGCTGGGGCCCGCGCTCGCGATCCTGGTCGGGGCCCAGCTCGGCGCCTCGCTGGTCGGAGCGCTGCTGCCGCTGGGCTTCGCGCGCGAGAGCCTCGAGGTCGTGGCGATCGGCGTGGTCTGGACGTTCGCCGCGAACACCCGCCGCGCCCGCGCGATCGGCCTGGCGATCCTCGGCGTCGGGCTGGTGCTCTACGGCCTGCGGCTGCTGCAGTCGGGCATCGATCCGCTGCTGGCCGATCCCAAGCTCCTCGCGTACGTCGGGTACCTGCGCGCCGACGGCGTCGGGCCGCTGCTGCTCGCGGCGGCGGTCGGCGTGCTCGGCGGCCTGGTGTTGCAGGGCCCGGGCCCGGTCTACGGCCTCGGGCTCGGGCTGGCCCAGGTGTCGGGCGCGCTGTCGCTGACGAACCTGCTGGCGATCCTGGCCGGCACCAACCTGGGCGCGGCGATCGGCATGGCGATCATCGTCGGCAGCTCGGGCCCGGGCGGTCGGGCGCTGGTGCGCCCGCAGCTCGCGTTCGGCGCGCTGGCGACGATCGTCGGCCTGGCGCTGGTGCCGGCGATGGTCGCGCTGACCGATCTCGTGGTGCCGGGCGATCCCGCGCGGCTCGACTATCGCCACACCGTGATGATGCCGGCGCTGTCGGCGCACCTGGCGGTGGCGTTCTTGCTGTCGCAGCTGATCATCACCGCCGCCTTCACGATGCTGGCCGTGCCACGGGTGGTGCGCGCGGTCGGGCAACGCCGCGCCCGCGTCGCGCCGTCCACGTCCTCGGCCCAGCCCGAGCTGGCCAACACGTTCGAGCGTCACCGCGCGACCCTCGACGCGTGCCTGGCCGCGTCGACCTCGGGCGAGCGCGGCCACGCCGATCTCGAGGTCGGCCTGGCCGAGGCCCGCGCCGGCGTCGAGGAGCACTTCACCGCGCTGGCCGCGGTCGAGTCGACGCCGGCCGTCGATCGGCTCCGGCGCGCGGTCGTCAGCACGCTCCAGCTGCAGCGCGCGATCGAGCACCTGGTGCACGTCACCGAGCTCGGCGTCGAGCGCGGCGTGGCGCTCACGCCCGACGACCACGCCCGGCTCGCCGCGCTGCACCGGCTGGCGACCGCGTCCCTGACCGCGCTGGCGGCCGCGGCCGACGGCCAGCCGCTCGACATCGAGGCCGCCCGCGGCCGCGAGATCGAGATGAACCTGCTCGAGGCCGAGTCGCGGACCACCCCCGAGCTGCCCGCGGCCCGACGGCGCAACGAGTCGACGACGGTCCGGCTGGGCCTGGCCGAGCTGATCGACAGCTACGAGCACGTCGGCAACCACCTGTTCCGGGTCGCGAAGGCCCTGGCCGAGGAAGACGATGACGACGACTGAGATCGAGCCACGCCGCCGGGCGACGTTGATCGTGTTCGAGGGCATCGACGGCAGCGGCAAGACCACGCTGTCGAACGCGGTCGCGACCACGCTCCGGGCCCAGGGCCTGCGGGTCAGCCACGTCCGCGAGGGCGGGACGTTCGCGTCGATGGTGACCCAGGCCATCCGCGAGCTCGGGCGCGACTCCCGCAACCTGGCGATGACGCCGCTGGCCGAGCTGTTCGTCTACCTCGCGCGCGAGATCCAGCTGCTCCAGGAGGCGACGCTGCCGGCGCTGGCCGAGGCCGACGTCGTGATCGCCGACCGGTTCTTCTACACCGCCGAGCTGCTCGCGACCTGCGGCCGCACGCTGACGCCGGCCGAGGTCGAGCCGGTCGTGGCGGCCGCGACCACCGGGATCCAGCCCGATCTGGTCGTGCTGGTCGACGTCGATCCCCACGTCGCCCGGGCCCGCCGCAAGGTCTCGAAGATCGGCAAGGTCGACCCGCGGCCGCCGTCGCGCAAGGGCCTCGCCGGCGTCGGCCTGCAGCACCGGCTGCGCGAGGGCTACCGCGCCCGCGCCGCCCGCGAGCCCCAGCGGTGGATCGTCGTCGACAACACCGAGGCCGAGCTGCAGACCGTGATCGACGGGCTGGTGGCCGCCGTCGCCGCGGCCCGCACCACCGATGTCGCGGCCGCGCGCGCGTGCCTGCCGGCGCCGATCGTCCGGGCCCCGGCCGACGGCATCACCGCGGCCGCGGCCGCGTTCGGCGACTGGATCGATCGCCGCGCGACCCGCGAGCCCGCGCTCGCCGCCTACCTGCTCGCCGGCCTGGCCGGCCCCGGCTGGGACGAGCGCCGTCAGGCCCTGGCGGCGCAGGTGCCGCTGGTCGTCGCCGCCGGCGTGGGCAACCAGCAGGACGAGGTGTCGTGGGCGCTGCGGCGCGCGCTCGAGGCGCTCGCGCCCGGCGCGATCGCGCGCTCGTACACGTCCTCGACCAACCCGCTGGCGCTGACGCCGGTGGCGCCCGAGCGCGCCGCCGAGGCCGCCGATCGGCTGCGGGCCCTGGTCGCGCAGGTGCCGCGCGACGTGGCCAGCGGGCTGTGGGGCCGCGACGATGCGCTGGCGTGGGAGCTGCGCGACCAGCTCGGCGGCGACGAGCTGGTGCGCTCGGTCGCCGGCGTCGGCGGCGCCCGCGCCTGGGCCATCCGCGCGGCGTGGCTGACCGCGCGCGGTGGCGACGACGCGTTCGACCAGTTCGAGGCCGCGCACCTGGCCTGCGGCGCGGTCGCCGGCCTGGCCGACGCCGAGGCCTGGCGCTGGCGGCTCGCGGCCCGGAACGCCGCGCCGGTGGCGGCGCTGGCGTCGGTGTGGGGCGTGTTCGACGAGCGCGCCTGGAAGTGGCGGCACAAGTCGCTCGCGCGCGCGCCCAAGCCCGTGCTGTCGAGCCTGGCCGCGTCCGACGACCCGCGGGCCTGGGCCATGCGCCAGGACACCCTCGCCCGCTGCCCCGAGGCGCTCGACTCGATCCGCGGCCTCGACACCGACGCGGCCTGGGCCCTGCGCGACGCCGGCGCCGAGCCCTGGCCCGCCGCCGCGGTCAAGTCGCTGGGCCCGCTCCTGCCGTCGGACCGCGGCCGCGACCTCCTCACCCGCCAGCTCGTCCGGTTTCCGGACAACCTCGCCCTGTGGCGCGCCGCCGCGCAGGCGCTCGCCCGCGGCGCCGTCGACGCCGAGGACTGATCCGGAGCCGGAACCGGGAGCCGGAGCCGGGAGCCGGGGACGGAACCGGGATCGGAGCCGGAGCCGGAGCCGGACCCGGAGCGCGTTCCTGAGCCCGCTCCCTACCGCCCGCTGCCCCGACTCAGCTCGCTACTTCCAGGCGCTCAGCGCCTCGAACAGCTTCAAGCAGCCGAAGCCGACCCCGAACGCCGCCGGGATCGTGAAGATCCACGCCCACACGATCCGGCTCGCCAGGCCCCAGCGGATGCCGCGCAGCTTGTTGGTCGAGCCGACGCCGATGATGGCGCCGGTGATCGTGTGCGTCGTCGACACCGGCACGTGGAAGTGCGTCGCGGTGAACAGCGTGACCGCGCCCGCCATCTCGGCCGCGAACCCGCCGACCGGCTTGAGGTGCGTCAGCCCCATGCCCATGGTCTTGACGATCCGCCAGCCGCCGATCGCCGTGCCGAACGCCATGCAGCCGTACGACGCCAGGACGATCCACGTCGGCACGTCGTAGCCCTTCGCCGGCAGGTGGCCCGAGGCGATCAGCACCGCCAGGATGATGCCCATCGTCTTCTGGGCGTCGTTGCCGCCGTGGCCGATCGAGTAGGCCGCGGCCGAGAACAGCTGGCCGATCCGGAAGCCCTTGTCGACCTTGACCGGGCGCGACCGCCGGAAGATCCACGCCAGCGCGAGCGTCACGAGCGAGCCCAGCAGCATGCCGATCAGCGGCGCGCCGATGATGAAGATCAGCACGAGCTTGATCTTCGTCCAGACCAGGATCTGCCAGCCGGCGTAGGCCACGCCAGCGCCGCCGATCCCGCCGATCAGGGCGTGGGACGACGACGACGGCAGCCCCCACCACCACGTCAGCAGGTTCCAGGTGATCGCGCCGATCAGGCCGCTCATCACCACCCACACGAACGCGTGATCCTCCGCCGAGATCTTGATGATCCCCGAGATGGTCTTGGCGACGCCCTCGCCGAAGATCCACAGCGCGATGAAGTTGAACGAGGCCGCCCACAGCACCGCCAGGCGCGGCGACAGCACCCGGGTCGAGACGACCGTCGCGATCGAGTTGGCCGCGTCGTGGAAGCCGTTGATGATGTCGAACGCCAGCGCGGCGGCGATCGTGACGATGACGACGGTAGAGACGTCCATGGCTGGCGCCTCAGGTGTGCTCGAGGATCACGCCCTCGATGATGTTGGCCACGTCCTCGCACCGGTCGGAGGCGTTCTCGAGGTTCTCGTAGATCTCCTTCCACTTGATGATCACGATCGGGTCCTTCTCTTCCTTGAAGAGCTTGGCCACGGCCCGGCGGTGGATCAGGTCCGACTCGTTCTCGAGGCGGTTGATGTCGATGCACTGCTTGAGGATCGACTGCGGATCCTTGAGGTTGCGGAGCCCCTTGGTCGCCAGCTCGACCTGCTGCGACGCCCGGTGCAGGACGTCGGCGAGGTCGCGGACATCGGACGTCATCACGGTCAGCTCGTAGAGCGCGATGCGCTCCGACGCCGCCTCGACGTAGTCCATGACGTCGTCCATGCGCGTGATCAGCCGGTGGATGCTGTCCCGATCGATCGGCGTGATGAAGGTCTTGTGCAGCGCCTCGACGCACCGATGGGTGATGACGTCGGTCTCGTGCTCGATCTCGGAGATCCGCTTGGCCTTCGCCTCGATGTTGGCGCCGGTCGAGACCAGCGACAGGAACTCCTTGGTGCCCTCGACGGTCAGCGCAGAGTGCTGCTCGAAAAAGTCGAAGAAGCTGGTCTCCCTGGGGAGAAATCGGCCGAACATGCGTGCCTCCGGGTCGTTGGGAGCGACGTAACACGCCGGCGACGAAACCGTCACGCACCCGTCGAACGGATCCACAGGTGATCGCCCTCGTGCGCGAACGGTTGCCATCGTGTCACCGTCCTGTCACACGCGCCCTGCGTCAGATCGCCGCCAATGGTTGCGGCGTTGTCACGGGCCCGTCACGTGCGCCATGGTACCTGATGTCCATGCATGGTCGGGTCCTGATCGTCGAAGACGAGGTCGACCTCGCCGCCACGCTCGAGTACAGCCTGGCGCGCGAGGGCTACCAGGTGACGGTGGCGCACACCGGGCAGGCGGCCCTGGCCGCGGCCTTCGCCGAGCCGGGGCCCGACGTGGTCGTGCTCGACCTGATGCTGCCGGATCTGCCCGGCACCGAGGTGTGCCGGCGGCTGCGCGAGCACGAGCGCACCCGCGAGCTGCCCATCTTGATGTGCACGGCCAAGGACACCGAGATCGACCGCGTGGTCGGGTTCGAGGTCGGCGCCGACGACTACGTCGTCAAGCCGTTCAGCGTGCGCGAGCTGGCGCTGCGGGTCCGGGCGATGCTGCGGCGGTCGCACCGGACCGAGGTCGAGGCCGAGATCCTGCGGTTCGGCCGGCTGCGGGTCGACCGCGAGGCCCACCGGGTCTGGATCGACGACGCCGAGGTCGCGCTCACCGCCCTGGAGTTCCGCCTGCTCTACACGTTCCTGTCGCGCAAGGGCCGGGTCCAGAGCCGCGAGGCGTTGCTGTCCGACGTGTGGGGCATCGACGCCGAGGTCACGACCCGCACCGTCGACACGCACGTCAAGCGCCTGCGCGAGAAGCTGGGCGACGTCGGCGACTACATCGAGACGCTGCGCGGGGTCGGGTACCGGTTCCGCGATCAGCCCGAAGCCGCATGAGAGCGGACGGTCCCGCCGCGGCGCCGCCGTCCGAGCCGGCGGCCCCGGCGCGGTGGCTGAGCCTCGCGGCCGGGGTGATCGCCGGCGTCGCCGGGGCGCTCGCGCTGTACGGCGCCGAGTCCGCCGGCGAGCGGCTCGCGATCGCCGTGGCCCTCGGCTTCGGGACGATCGCGCTGGCCGGCCTGGCCGCGACCCGGCGGTCGCGCCAGACGCTGCGGTCCCTGGCCAGCGCCGCCGCCGAGGTCACCGCGGGCGGCCCGCGCCGGATCGCCGACACCGGCGGCGAGGTCGACGCGGTGTCCACGCTCATCAACCGCATGGCCGACGACGCCGAGCGCACGCTGGTGGCGCTGCGCGGCGAGCGCGACCTGCTCGGCTCGGTGCTCGACAGCATGACCCAGGGCGTGATCGCGCTCGACGCCGACGAGCGGATCACCCTCATCAACCCCGCGGCCCGGCGGATCTTCGCGTTGCCGGGCGTGCCGATCGGCGAACGCTTCGCCGATCAGGTCAAGCTGCCCGAGGCCCTCGCCCTGATCGCCGACAACCGCACCGACAGCACCGCCGAGTTCACCACCTCGGCCGGGATCCTGGCGTCGGCGCGCGTCACCGCCCAGCGCTCGGGCGACGGGCGGCTGGTCGTCGTCGACGACGTCACCGCGATCCGCCGGCTCGAGACGATCCGCCGCGACTTCATCGCCAACGTCTCGCACGAGCTGCGCACCCCGGTCAGCGTGATCCGCGCCAACGCCGAGACCCTCCAGGGCGGCGGCAAGGACGATCCGGCCTTCTCGGGGCGGCTGATCGACGGCCTGCACCGCAACGCCGAGCGCCTGGCCCGGATCATCGCCGACCTGCTCGACCTGTCGCGCCTCGACGCCGGTCACTACCGGCTCGATCGCACCGAGGTCGACGTCGCGGCCGCCGTCGCCCAGGCCGCGGCCGCCGTCGAGCACCTCGCCAGCAAACGCGGCACGACCATCGCCGTCGCCGTGGCGCCCGGGATCACCGCCGTCGCCGACGTCAAGGCGCTCGATCAGGTCCTGGTCAACCTGCTCGACAACGCGATCAAGTACGCCCCCGCCGACGGCCACGTGACGGTCCGGGCGGTCCAGCGGGCCGAGGTCGTGCGGATCGAGGTCGCCGACGACGGCCCCGGCATCGCCCCGGACCACCGCGACCGCATCTTCGAGCGGTTCTACCGGGTCGATCCCGGGCGCTCGCGCGACCAGGGCGGCACCGGCCTCGGCCTCTCGATCGTCAAGCATCTAGCTGAATCCATGGGCGGCTCGGTCGGCCTGGAGGCCAACCGGCCGACCGGCTCGGTGTTCTGGTGTGCGCTGCCGCGCAGCGACGCGGGCGACAGCCGAAGTGTCGCAAGCGCGTCGCCGTCCTGACACAGAGGATTCGTACGGTGCCCGCAGATGCGCACCGTCACCGCCCTCCTCGCCCTCGTCACCGTCGCCACCACCGCCCCGGCCTGCTCCAAGCGCAAGGCCGGCGGCGGGTCCATCGCGATCGATGGATCGAGCACGGTCTTCCTGATCAGCGCGGCCGTGGCCGAGAGCGCCAAGAAGGACCTCGGCATCGACGCCACGGTCGGCGCCTCGGGCACCGGCGGCGGCTTCAAGAAGTTCTGCGCCGGCGAGATCGAGATCGGCGGCGCCTCGCGGCCGATCAAGGCGACCGAGGCCGAGGCCTGCAAGGCCAAGGGCATCGAGTGGATCGAGCTGCCGGTGGCCTACGACGGCATCGCGGTCGTCGTGAACAACAAGAACACCTGGGTCGACAAGCTGACCGTCGACGAGCTCAAGAAGATGTGGGAGCCCGCCGCCGAGGGCACGATCACCAAGTGGTCGCAGATCCGCGAGGGCTGGCCCGACCAGCCGCTGCGCCTGCTGGGCGCCGGCGCCGACTCCGGCACCTACGACTACTTCACCGCCGCGCTGGTGGGCAAGGAGCACTCGAGCCGCGGTGACTTCCGCCAGAGCGAGGACGACAACGTCCTGGTCCAGGGCGTCGAGAGCGACGAGAACGCGCTCGGCTTCTTCGGGTTCGCGTACTACGCCGAGAACAAGGACAAGCTGAAGATCGTCCCGATCGACAACGGCAACCCCAGCGACGGCGACGGGCCGATCGTGCCCAGCCCCGAGACGATCGCCGGCGGCTCGTACCAGCCGCTGTCGCGCCCGATCTTCATCTACGTATCGACGGCGGCGCTGGCCAAGCCCCACGTCGTGAAGTTCGTCGAGTACTACCTCGCCAACACCGCCAAGCTGGCGGCCAAGGTCGGCTACGTCTCGCTCCCCGCCAAGGTCGACGACCTGGCCAAGAAGCGCTTCACCGACCGCAAGACCGGCTCGGTCTTCGCCGGCGGCTCGAAGGTGGGCGTGACGCTCGAGCAGCTCCTCGCCAGCGAAGGCGGGTCGTGAGCGAGGCCACCGCCCAGACCCAGGCCGTGCTGCCCACGACCGCCCGCCCGAAGCCGCGCCAGCGCGCCGCGCGCTGGTACGAGCGCCTGATCGAGCTCGGCCTGGCCGGCTGCAGCATGACGTCGATCCTGATCACGATCGGGATCGTCGTGATCCTCGGTCACGAGTCGGCCGACTTCTTCAGCCACGTCAGCCTGTCGGAGTTCCTCGGCGGCACCAAGTGGACGCCGATCATCGGGGACCACCCGCAGTACGGCGTCTGGCCGCTGCTGTCGGCGACGCTGACGACCTCCGCCATCGCGCTGGTGGTGGCGGTGCCGCTGGGGCTGCTGGCCGCGGTCTACCTGTCGGAGTACGCGGCGCCGCGCACGCGCAAGATCGTCAAGCCCGCGCTCGAGCTCCTGGCCGGCGTGCCGACGATCGTGTTCGGCTACTTCGCGATCACGGTGCTGACCCCGTCGCTGCGCAACTACATCCCCGGGCTCGCCGGCGGCAACCTGCTCTCGGCCGGCCTGATGATGGGCATCATGATCGTGCCGCTGGTGGCGTCGCTGTCCGAGGACGCGATCTACGCGGTGCCCCAGAGCCTGCGCGAGGCGGCGGCCGGCCTCGGCGGCGGCCCGCTCGAGGCGATCCGCAAGGTCATCGTGCCCTCGGCCTGGTCGGGCATCGCCGCCGCGATCACGCTGGCGGGGTCCCGCGCCATCGGCGAGACGATGATCGTCGCGATCGCCGCCGGCAACGAGGCCCGGTTCGGCTTCGACCCGCGTGAGCCGGGCCAGACCGCGACCGCGTACATCGTCGACATCTCCAAGGGCGAGACCCCGCACGGCTCGACCGCGTACCAGACCATCTTCGCGGTCGCGGCGATGCTGTTCGTGATGACCCTGATCATGAACGTGATCAGCTACCGGCTGTCGCGCCGCCTGCGCGCCAGCGCCCGGGCCTGACCGCCCACCGCTCGACGAGCACCCCATGCGCCACCCCATCGACCTCACCGCGGCCCGCCAGGGCGTCTTCGCCGAGCGCGCGTTCGTGTGGATCTGCCGGCTCGGCGCCGCGATCCCGCTGACGATGCTGGCCTGGCTGCTGATCCGGATCGGCGCCGCCGGCGTCGACCGACTGTCGTGGTCGTTCCTGACCGACCCGCCGTCGCAGCTCAACGCCACCGCCGCCGGCCTGGGCCCCGCGCTCCAGGGCACGCTCTGGCTGGTCACGCTGACCGCGGTGATCGCGCTGCCGGTCGGCATCGGCGCCGCGGTCTACCTCGAGGAGTACGACCGGCGCTCGCGCCTGGCCGGCGTCATCGAGCTGGCCATCAGCAACCTGGCCGGCGTGCCGTCGATCGTCTACGGCATGCTCGGGCTGGGCCTGTTCGTGCACGCGCTGGCCATGGGCGAGACCGTCATCGCCGGCGCGCTGACCCTGGCGCTGCTGATCCTGCCGATCGTGATCACGTCGGCGCGCGAGGCGCTACGCACCGTCAAGGACGCGCTGCGCGAGGCCGCGCTGGGCCTGGGCGCGACCCGCTGGCAGGCCACCCGCCAGGTCGTGCTGCCGATGGCGCTGCCCGGCATCCTCACCGGCGCCATCCTCGCGGTGGCCCGGGCGATCGGCGAGACCGCCCCGCTGGTCGTGGTCGGCGCGGTCGCGTTCATCATGTACGGCCCCGACGGCGTCGACTCGCGCTATACCGCGCTGCCGATGCAGATCTTCCAGTGGACCTCGAACCCCAAGCGGGCGTTCCTCGACAACGCCGCGGCCGGCATCCTCGTCTTGATGGGGACCTTGCTGGTCCTCAACGGCTTCGCGATCTGGCTGCGCAACCGCACCCAGGCGCGCCGGTCATGAAGATCACGGTCACCGGCCTGCGGGCGTCGTTCGGCGACAACGAGGTGGTCAAGGGCATCGACCTGGCCGTGCCCAGCCGCCAGATCACCGCGATCATCGGCCCGTCCGGCTGCGGCAAGTCGACGTTCCTGCGCTGCCTCAACCGGATGCACGAGCTGGTCCCCGGCGCGAGCAGCAAGGGCCAGGTCCGCCTCGACGACACCAACATCTACGCCGACGACGTCGATCCCGTGCTGGTGCGGCGCTGGGTCGGCATGGTCTTCCAGAAGCCCAACCCGTTCCCGTCGATGTCGATCAAGGACAACGTCGTGGCCGGGCTGCGCCTGACCCACCGCTACGATCGCAAGGACGCGCCCGGCGTGATCGAGCGGTCGCTGCGCCAGGCGGCCCTGTGGGACGAGGTCAAGGACAAGCTCGGCGACCCCGGCACCAGCCTGTCGGGCGGCCAGCAGCAGCGCCTGTGCATCGCCCGCGCCCTCGCGGTCAACCCCGACGTGATCCTCCTCGACGAGCCGTGCTCGGCGCTCGATCCCATCGCCACCGCGCGCATCGAGGAGCTCTTGCTCGAGCTGCGCCGCGACTACACGATGGTGATCGTCACCCACAACATGGGCCAGGCCCAGCGCGTGGCCGAGCAGACCGCGTTCTTCCTGCAGGGCGAGCTGGTCGAGTTCGAGTCGACCGCGACCCTGTTCGGCAGCCCGCGCGATCCCCGCACCGCCGACTACATCGCCGGCCGGTTCGGCTGAGCGTCGCGCAGCGATCGACGCCGCGCGGTGGGCGGGCGCGCCGGGGCGCGGCCCGCGCAGGTCCCCGCCGCTGGTGATCGCCGGGGTGCCGTCACCGCCAGCCGCCGGGCCAGCGGCGGCGCTGGCGCGGTGAGCGAGCGGCGCGCAGCCGGGTGCGCGCCGCGGCCGCAAGACCGACGACCGGGTCGAGATCGGTGCCTGCGAGCACGGCGCCGGCGCCCTGCGGCCGCGAGCCCGACGACGGCGTCGGGGCGGATGCCTGCGCGGGCGGCGTGGGGCGTGGGCGTCGGGGCGGACGCCTGCGGAGGGGAGGCGCGGCGTCGCGGGGGACGCCTGCGAGGCGCAGCGGCGAGGCTCGACGTCGGCTGGGGGACACCTGCGGAGCGGCGTCGCCGTGGCGCGGCGTCGGCGGCGGGGAGGATGCCCGGCACGGCGGGGCGGGCGACGGCCGCGGGCGTCGCCCGCCGCGGCGCTGGCACGCTGGCGAGCACGGCGCCAGGCGCTGGCCCGCGAGCCCACGTCGGCGTCGGGGGGGCCGGACGCGTGGCTGGCGACGGAGGATGCCCGCGCAGCAGGCGCCAGGTGCGGCCCCAGCCCGACGTCGGCTCGGGCGGGGGGACGCCTGCGGAGCGGCGTCGCCGGGGGGACTGCGGGGGGGGGGGGGCTGGGAGGGGGGCGTGGTCGGCGGACGCCTGGGGGGAGGAGGGGCTGGGACGGGGGACGCCTGGGCGGCGGGCGGCGGGCGGTTGCCCAGGGGGCGGACGCCTGCGCGAGCGGCGCGACGGCGTCGAGGCGGATGTTACCAACCTCTCTAGACCGGACCCTCGACGGGGACTTGACCGATTCCGGGTCCGTTGCTATATATGCCATAATCAAATATGAGCACCTAGCGCCGCCATCGAAGGCCGATCCTCTGCACCTGCCTGGAGCAGTCGGACACGGACCTCTGCGTATCCCTGCGCATGCCTGGTCGGGCGAGACGGACCTCGGTGCCTTGTGCACTTGCCTGGGCCGGGCGAGACCACGGACCTCGGCGCCAGCCGACTGCGAGCAGTCCGATGGTGCGCCGTGGTCTCGACTGCACGAGGCAGCTACAGGGGCCGAGGTCCGTGGCCTCGCCCTGCCAGGCAGGTGCAGGGGTACTCCGAGGTCCGGGTCCTCGCCCGGCCCAGGCCCGCACCTCGAGGGTCAAGCGTCGACGAGCCCCGCGAGCCCCGCGAGCCCCGGCGAGCCCCCGCGCGCTCCGACGAGCCGCGCGCGCCGACGAGCCGCGCGCGCCGACGAGCCGCGCGCGCCGACGAGCCGCGCGCGCCGCGTCTCCACGACGCGAGACTTCCGTCGCCCGGATCAATGCTCGACCGAGCGAAGTACGCCGACACGCAGACGCGACCGACGCGACCGACGCGACCGACGTGACCGACGCGACCGGCGCGACCGGGGCAACCGCCGCGACCCGGCCCGCCCGAAACGCGCGCGCCCGCGCGAACCCGTCTACACTTGCGGGCACGATGAGCTCGCACCTCGCAGGACTGTTCACCGCCGCCGCATTTCTCTCGCTGACGACGCTCGCGCGCGCGCAGCCCACCGACGAGGACGAGACCGGAGATCTCGGCGGCACCGTCCACGAGACCGACGAGGTGATCGGCCCCGACGGGACCGAGACCGACGAGCCGCCGCCCGACGAGCCGCCGCCCGACGAGCCGCCGGCCCAGGCCAAGGCCACCGGCAACGCCGGCTACGCCAAGGGCTTCTTCATCAAGAGCGACGACGGTGCGTTCTCGCTCAAGCTCAAGGCCCGGGTCGAGCCGTACCTCTACATGACCCGGGTCGCGACCGGTGAGAAGGAGGTCAAGGGCGCGTTCCAGATCCGCCGCGCCCGGATCGTGCTCGAGGGCAACCTCCACGGCGACGACCTCCGCTACAAGTTCCAGCCCGACTTCGGCAAGGGCAACCCGTCGCTCAAGGACTTCTACGTCGACGCGCGCCTGAGCGGCGACCTGTGGTTCCGCGCCGGCCAGTGGAAGCGCCCGTTCTCGCGCCAGCAGATCACCTCGAGCGGCAAGCTCGAGCTGACCGATCGCTCGATCACCGACAAGATCTTCGGCGCCGGCCGCGACATCGGCGTCGCCATCCACAACGGCTACGAGGAGTCGCCGGAGATCGAGTGGACCGTCGGCGTCTGGAACGGGACCGGCGACGCCGCCCAGTTCGAGGTCAAGGCCGGGCCGGCCGACGAGCCGATCATCAGCGTCACCAACGTCCCGGCCGAGTTCAAGCCGGTGTTCATCGGCCGCGTCGGGCTCAACTCCGGCGGCGTCAAGGGCTACAGCGAGGCCGACCTCGACGGCGGGCCGCTGCGCTGGGCCGCCGCCGCCAGCTTCTGGGGCGAGACCAACTTCGACGAGGACACCACCTCGAACGACAAGTTCGAGCTCGACTACATCGTCAAGGCCCAGGGCTTCTCGTCGACCGGCGGCTTCTACGCGATGACCCGCCAGGCCGGCGTCCACCCGCTCTCGGATCAGGAGCTGGCGTACATCGGCTTCCACATGCAGGCCGGCTACATGATCAAGCCGACCTGGCAGGCCGTCGCCCGCTTCGCCCTCGTCGACGCCCGCGTCGACGATCTGGTCGCCGAGCGAGAGCTGACCCTGGGCGCCAGCTACTACGGCTGGGGCCACGACGCCAAGCTCCAGGGCTCGGTCCGGATGCTCAAGCGCGGCGAGGCCAAGCTGATCAACGACCTGCTGTTCCAGCTCGGGGCCAACGTCGGGTTCTGACGCGCAGCCGCCCTGTCGCCACGGCCAGGCAGGCGCAGCGGGTGCGCCGAAGTCCGCGGTCTCATCCAGGTCAGGTCGGCATCTCGAGCGCCAGGGTCCCCACCCGAGCGCGTCCGAGGCGCGAACGCCGACTTGCCACCACCGACGCTGCGCCGCCCGCCCGTCACCTCGGGGGCACCGCGCGCGCGCGGCAGCGCGGCGCGGCCGACCAGGCGCGGGCGGTCGAGCACGGACGCCCGCTGATGGGCGCGCGCGGCCCCGGGCTCGATCAGCGGCGTCACGAGCGGGATCGTGCGGCCGTCGTGGCAACGCACCGAGGTCGGCCCGCCGTCACCGTCGACGGTGTCACGTCCCGGCCTACCGCATGGCGCGCCGCTGACCTGCGCGTCGGTTCGGAGCGGCGCCGAAGCGCCTCGGCCCGCGCTCAGGTCAGCGCGGTCGGCTCGAGGTCGGGCGGCGCGGCGGCCAGCTCGGCGTCGGTCAGGCGGGCGTAGATCTCGACGAGGTTGCCGTCGGGGTCGCGCAGCCACAGCTCGTGCAGCGGCGTGCCGCGCCAGGTCGTGCGCGGCGGCTTGACCACGCCCGCGCCGAGCTCCAGGGCCAGCGCGTGGGCGCGCACGACCGCGGCGCGATCGGCGACCTCGACGCCGAGGTGGTAGAGCGTGTCGTGGTGGAGGTCGTGGCCGTCGGCGACGACGACGACGAAGTTGGTGCGCAGCTCGGGCACGACGAAGGTCGCGTAGCGGTGGGTCCAGGTCCGCGGCGGGGCGCCGAGCAGCCAGGCGTAGAACCGCGCGCTGGCCGCGAGGTCCCGGACGCGCACGCTGGCGTGGAACTCGATCGGCCGCGGCCCGGCCGGCACGTCGAGCAGCGCCGCCAGGACCTCGATCCGCCCGCGCAGCTGATCGCGGGCGGCCCGGAACCGCGCGCGCAGGTCGTCGCCCGACAGCGTCGGATCGTCGCTGGCCGGATCGGCGATCGGCCAGTGCAGGCGTCGGGCGCCGCCGAGCAAGACCGGGCACACCTCCTCGGCGCACAGCGTGATCACCGTGTCGACCGAGGCCGGATCGATCGTGTCGACCGACTTCGAGCCGTGGGCCGTCAGGTCGGCGCCGAGCTCGGCCATGACCTCGATCGCGTACGGGTTGACGTGGCTCGGCCGGCTGCCGGCGCTCTGGACGATCGCGCGGTCGCCCAGGAGCTGCCGGGCGAGCGCCTCGGCCATCTGGCTGCGGGCCGAGTTGGCCACGCACAGGAACAGGATGCGCGCGGGACCGAGCGTCATGGGGCCTCCGGGCTTGTCACGTTTTCGGTCGAGCACTGGTCCGGGGTGAAGTAGCGACGCCGGGCCCACAGCGCGACGTGGACCAGGCCGATCAGGGCGGGCACCTCGACCAGCGGCCCGACGACCGCCGCGAGCGCCGCGCCGCTGTCGATGCCGAACGTGGCGACCGCGACCGCGATCGCCAGCTCGAAGTTGTTCGACGCCGCGGTGAACGACAGCGTCGCGGCCTGGGGTAGGTCGCGCCGAAGCGCTTGCTCAGCGCGAGCGACGCCACGAACATCGACGAAGTAGATCAGCAGCGGGATCGCGATCCGCACGACGTCGAGCGGGCGGTCGAGGATGGCCTCGCCCTGCAGCGAGAACATCACGACGATCGTGAACAACAGCGCCACCAGCGTGATCGGCCCGATCCGCGGCAGGAACTCGGCCTCGTACCACGCCCGCCCGCGGGCCCGGACCAGCGCCCGCCGGGTCAGGAAGCCGGCCGCGAACGGGATGCCGAGGTAGATCGCGACGCTGCGCGCGATCTGGCCGATCGTGATCTTGACCGCGACGGTCTCGAGCCCCAGCCATCCCGGGAGCACGGTCGCGAACACGTACGCGTAGACCGAGAAGAACAGCACCTGGAAGATCGAGTTGAGGGCGACCAGCCCGGCGCAGTACTCGGGGTCGCCGTGCGCGAGCTCGTTCCAGACGAGCACCATCGCGATGCAGCGCGCGAGGCCGATCGAGGCCAGGCCGAGCATGTAGGCGCGGAGATGGCGCAGGAACAGCACCGGCAGGGCGAACACGAGCACCGGGCCGATGACCCAGTTCTGCACCAGCGACAGCGTCAGCACCCGGGTGTTGCGGAAGACCTTGCCCAGCTGCTCGTAGCGGACCTTGGCCAGCGGCGGGAACATCATGAGGATGAGGCCGACCGCGATCGGCACCGACGTCGCGCCGACGCTGAGCCGCTGGAGCCGGCGGTGACCCGGGCGCGGCCGACCCGAGCCCGACGCCGAGGCCCATCGCCAGGAAGATCCAGAGCGTCAGGTAGCGGTCGAGGAACGACAGCTTGTGCGCGAGCCCAACGTCGGCGGCGGCCATGGTGGATCCGATCGCGGCGCGGTCAGCGGCAGGCGTCGGGGCCGCACGCCTTCTTCAGGCGCACGAGGTCGTTGCGCAGCACCCGGGGCGTGGCGAACACCTCGGCGAGCCCGTCGATCACGGCCTGCAGCGCCGGCACGGCCTGGGGCACCAGCCGGTAGTAGACCCAGCTGCCGTCGCGGCGACCGTCGACCAGCCCGGCCGCGCGCAGGATGCCCATGCTGCGCGACACGGTCGGCTGGGAGAGCCCGAGCGCCTGCTCGACGTGGCAGACGCACAGCTCGCCGTGGCTGAGCAGCGCGACGATCCGGAGCCGGGTCTCGTCGCCCAGCGCCCGGAAGGCGCGCGAGTACGGGCGCAGATCCGCGGCCTCGACCGATGACAACATCATATTTACATATCTCCATATCAGTCGGTCGTCAAGCCGACGGATCCCGCCCCGCCACCGCCGTCAACCCCCGCCGGCCGCGGCGCGCGACCGGGCCGGGCCGGCCCTCGGACGGCTTGCGCCGCCGCGCGGCGAGCGCGACAGTGGGGTCGCCGCCATGACCCGCATCGCCCACATCATGACCCCGCAGCCCGCGACCATCCTGACCACGGCGACCGCCGGCGCCGCCGCCGCGCTGATGGTGGCCCGCGGCCTCCGGCACCTGCCGGTGGTCGACCCGACCGGCCGCCTGGTCGGGATCGTCAGCGATCGCGATCTGCGCGGCCCGATGATCGGCAACGACGCCGGCGCGCCGGCCCCGGCGCTCGACGCGCCGGTCGCCACGATCATGACCCCAGCGCCGGTCACGGCGAACCCCGACGACGAGCTCGGGGTGGTCGCCCGCCACATCGTCGACCACCGCATCGGCGCGGTGCCGATCGTCGACGCCGACGGGGTCCCGGTCGGAATCGTGAGTTTCGTCGACGTCCTGCGGCGCCTGGCCGAGGAGGCCGAGCTCGACGCCCGCGCGGTCGCGATGATCGAGTGACGGGCCCTCCGGTCGCGCCCCGGCCCCGGATGGCGCTCCAGTCGAGAGCGGTGAACGAGGTCAGTGCGCAGACGGCGGCGCTGTTGCTCGACGTGGTCGAGCAGCGCGGCCTCGACGCGGAGACGCTGTGGGCGCGGCTGCCGATCACGACCGCCCAGGTGCGGGCCCGCGCGGGCCGGGTGCCGTGGAGCACCTGGGTCGAGATGATGGACCGGGTCGAGGCCGCGTGCGGGCCGGCCGAGCTCGAGCGGCTGTTCGTGGCCGGGGCCGGCGCGCGGACGGGCCACCCGTTCGTCCGGATCGCCAACACCTTCCTGTCGCTGCACGACGTCTACGCGCTGTTCGCGCGCTGGGGCCTGGGCCGGCACCTGATGGTCATGACCGCGCGGTTCGAGCCACGCGCCGCGACGGCCGCGCCCGCTTCACGGTCGCGATCGACCCAGGCCAGGCCGGCTCGCTGCCGACCTTGCGGTTCGTCGCCGGGATCCTGCGCAACCTGCCCACCCTGCACGACCTGCCGCCGGCGACGGTCACGATCGATCTCGCCGCGACGCCCCACCTCGCCACCTACGACCTCGTGCTGCCGCGCGAGCGCGGCCTGCTGTCCCGGGCCCGCCGGGTCCTGCGCCTCGCCGCCGGCGCGGCCGCCGCGCTCGACGAGCTCGAGCAGCAGGCGACCGAGATCGCCAGCCAGAACCAGGCGCTCGCCCGCCAGCTCACCGAGACCGAGCGCGCGGCCAGCGAGCTGCGCGAGCGTGAGGCCTGGCTGGGCCTGGCGCTCGACGCCGGGCGGGTCGGCCTGTGGCGCTGGGATCCGGACACGCGCCGGGTCTGGATCTCCGAGGGCCTCGGGCAGATCCTCGGGCTGCCCGGCGACGTCGAGATCGAGACCGCGATCTGGACCGAGCGGATCCACCCAGACGATCGCGCCCGGGTCGCGGCGACGATGACCGACGCGATCGCGCGCGGCGCGCCGTGCCAGATGGAGTACCGGCTGGTGCGTCCGACCGGCGAGCTCAGCTGGGTCCAGACCAAGGGGCGCGCGGTGCCGGGCGCCGGCGGCCGCACCTTCCAGATGTTCGGCACCCTGGCCGATCTGAGCGAGCAACGGCTCGTCGACGCCCGCCTGCGCTCGGCCGATCGCCTGATCGCGGCCGGCACGCTCGCGGCCGGCGTCGCCCACGAGATCAACAACCCGCTCACGTACGTGCTCGGCAACGTCGACCTGATCCGCATGCGCCTGGGTGACACCGCCAGCCTCACGCCGGCCATGCTCGAGTCGCTGGCGCAGGTGCGCGAGGGCCTGGGCCGGATCCGCGACGTCGTCGCCGACCTGCGCGCGTTCGCGCGGCCCGAGCAGGAGCAGCTGGTGCGCGTCGACGTGCGCACGGTGGCCGACGCGGCGATCCGGCTGGTGTCGTCGGTCGTCCGCCACCAGGCCGCGGTGACCACCGACTACGACGCCGACACGCCGACCGTGCTGGTCAACGAGTCGCGCCTGGGCCAGGTGCTGATCAACCTGATCGTCAACGCCAGCCACGCGATGCCTGAGCGCCCGACCTCCGCCAACTCGATCGTGGTCCGGACCCGGCGACGGCCCAGCGGCGAGGCCGCGATCGAGGTGGTCGACAACGGCTCGGGGATCGCGCCCGACCTGTTGCCACGACTGTTCGATCCGTTCTTCACGACCAAGGCGCCCGGCGAGGGCACCGGCCTCGGCCTGTCGGTGTGCCAGAGCATCGTGACGTCGATGCGCAGTCGGATCGACATCGAGTCGACGCTCGGTCACGGCACGACGTTCGCGGTGGTCTTGCCGCCGGCGCGCCGCCGGTCGCGGTCACGCTCGTCGCGGGTCCGGCGGCGCCGACCGCGCCACCGCCGGCCGCGCCGGTCGCCGCCGACGGTGGCCCCGCGCCCGACGCCCGCCACGGGTCTTGATCATCGACGACGAGCCCGTGGTCCGGCGGGTCGTGGCCAACATGCTCGCCGACCAGGGGCTTCGCCGTGGTCGAGGCCAGCGGGGGGCAGGCCGGGATCGACCACGCGCTCGCGGCCGAGTTCGACGCGATCGTCTGCGACCTGATGATGCCGGGCCGCGACGGCGTCGCCGTCCACGACGAGCTGACCCGGCGGCGCCCGGCGCTGGCGACGCGGATGGTGTTCATCACCGGCGGCGCGGTGTCGCCCGCGCACGCGCGCGTTCGTCGATCGCCCGGACGTCAACGTGCTGCCCAAGCCGTTCTCGGTCGACGAGCTGGTGGCGACGCTCGCGCGGCTCATCGCGACGCCGCCGCCCGGCTGAGCCCCGGCGAGGTGTAGCCTCGCGCCATGGCCACCGACCTCCGCGGCAAGACCGCCCTCGTCACCGGCGCTTCGAGCGGCATCGGCGCGGCGCTCGCGCGTCAGCTCGCCGCCCGCGGCGCCAACCTGATCGTCGTCGCCCGCCGCGAGGCCGAGCTCGAGGCCCTGGCCGCGGCCATCAAGGCCGCCCACCAGGTCGAGGTCACGGTGATCGCGCTCGACCTGGCGACCCCGACCGCGGCCGCGGCGCTGTTCGCGCGCACCGAGGACGCCGGCCACCCCGTCGACGTGCTCGTCAATAACGCCGGCTTCGGCGAGCACCAGTACTTCGTCGAGCAGGCCTGGGGCCGGGTCGCGCAGCAGCTCCAGCTCAACATCGTCACGCTGACCGAGCTGTCGCACCGGTTCGGGCAGGCGATGGCCGCGCGCGGGCGCGGGCACATCCTCAACGTCGCCTCGATCGGCGCGTACACGCCGGCCCCGACCTACGCCACCTACTCCGCCGGCAAGGCCTACGTCCGCGACTTCACCGGAGGCGATCGCCCACGAGCTGGCCCCGCGCGGCGTGCGGGTGTGTTGCCTGTGCCCGGGCGGGACCGTCACCGAGTTCCACCTGGTCGCGGGCCAGACCGTCCCCGGCTGGATGAGGGCGTTCGCGTTCATGAGCGCCGATCGCTGCGCCGCGATCGGCCTGCGCGCGCTGCTCGGCTGGCGCCGCAACGTCGTCGCCGGCGTGCCCAACAAGATCGGCATGTGGACGCTGCGGTTCGTGCCGCGCCGCATGATCGTCTGGATCGCCGCCCGGTCGATGGGCCGGCCCCGGCTGCCCGCCAGCACCTGACACGGCCCTAAGGGCCCGCGCGTGAACAACTCGGTCGGTCTCGCGGCCGATCCATCCCGGCTGGCTGCGTTGCCGGCTCCGGTCCTCGGGTCACGTCCAACGAGGACGCGCCCCCCCGGTCCTCGCCGTCGCCTTGCCATCCGGGCGCCTCGTCCGCGATCCTCGATCGACTTGGTCACGCGCGGGCCCTGACGTGTCCGGCCTTGAACGGCGGCGGCCATGCCGTACGCTCGAGGGCGATGCGCTACCTGGGCCTGGCCGCCGTCGTCCTGCTCGCCTGCGCCGCCCGGCCCACGCCCGGCCGCGCCGACCCGGCCGCGATCGGCGAGGTCCGCCCGTTCGATCGCGGCGCCGTCGCGGTGCGCCAGAGCCTGGATCCCGCCGACGCGGGCTCGCGCGCGGGCGGGCGCGTGCTGGCGCGGCTCGCGCGGATCGAGGCCACGCTCACCGACTCGACCTACCAGGCGCGCACCCAGGTCGACGAGCGCGCCGGCACCTACCGCTGGGACTGCTCGGGCATGACGACGTGGCTGCTCAAGCGCAGCGCGCCACGGGCCCGGGCCGCGATCGCCAGCGCCCGCCCGGTCGCCCGCGACTACTACCGCGCGATCGCCCGCGCCCCGGTCGGCACGAGCCGCGGCGGCTGGCAGCGCCTCGCCCACGTGGCCGACGCGCGCCCGGGCGATCTGTTCGCGTTCCTGCGCTCGCCGGTGTCGACGTCGAAGATCACCGGGCACGTCGGCGTCATCGTCGGGCCGCCGGTGGCGCTGCCGGGCTGGCCCGGGGCGTTCGCGGTCCGGATCGCCGACTCGACCCGCGGCGGCCACGGCGACGATCGCCGGGCCTCCGACGAGGACGGCGGGTTCGGCGTGGGCACGATGCTGTTCGTCACCGACGCCGCCGGGGTGGTCACGCACTACGGCTGGATCGGCCTCGACAGCCCCTGGCTCATGCCGACGACGGTGCTGTTCGGCCGCGTCACCGGCTGAGCGGTCGCCCGCGCTCGAAATTGCGACCCGGGAGAAGTGGGGCGATGATGCGGCATGGGCGATCCGGGTGATCGTGACGGAGACGAGGCGCTGCCCGAGGACCTGCCGCGACCGACGTCGGTGCGCGACTGGGAGCTGCCGACCGCGTGGCTGCTCGGCACCCAGCTGACCGCCTCGCTGCGCGACATGATCGCCTCGGGCCTGACCGAGGCCGACGTGCGCGACTGGATGGAGCCCGGCCCACCGATCCGGGTGGACCCGGCCGACGGCGCCGACTGCGTCTGGCTCGACTTCCTGGCCGACACCGGCGACTCGCCGCTGCTGGTCTACCGCCTCGCGCACCTGCTGCAGCGCCCGACGCTCGACGTGTACACGCCGGCGGATGACCGGGCGGACGCTGCGCCGCCCGGCGAGCGGCCGGCCCGGCGACCGAGCGTGACGCTGCCGCGCGGCCAGGTGCTGGTGATCGGCGGCGACACCGCCTACCCGGTGTCCGACGCCGACACGCTGCGGCGCCGGATGCGGGCGCCGTTCGCCTGGGCGCGCCAGGATCTGCGGGCGGCGGGCGTCGCGGTGACCCAGGACGTGCCGCTCGTCGCCATCCCGGGCAACCACGACTACTACAACTCGCTCGCCGGGCACGTCCAGATGTTCCGGACCCCGCCGCCGCAGGCGCACCCGCCGCAGCCGCAGCCGCACCCACCGCAGCCGCCGCAGGCGCACCCGCCGCAGCCGCCGTTGGTCACCTTGCCCGGCTACCAGCGCCAGCAGGGCGCGTCGTACTTCGCGCTCGATCTGGCGTTCGGCTGGCAGCTCTGGGGGCTCGACGTCGAGTTCCGCGGCGTCGACGCGCGTCAGGCGGCGTACTTCCGCGAGCTGGCCGAACGGTCGACGGCGTCGACGACCGATCGGCCCGCGCGCATCGTCGTGACGTCGCGCCCGGCGGTCGTCTATCACGGCCCGTCGCACGCCGCCGCCGAGCTAGCCGCGGTGTTCGAACAGGTCGGCCTGGGCCCGGCGCACGCACAGCCGTTCCTGCGCGAGGGGCAGCTCCTCGACGACACCGAGCTGCGGCTCGATCTGTCCGGCGACGCCCACGTCTACGAGCGCTACTGGGGCAAGGACGTCGAGGGCCGGGTCGAGGCCGACGACGCCGCGGCGGCGCTGGCGGTCCAGGTCGGCCTGGTCGCGATCGACGCCGCGCCGAGCGCGCCGACGAGCGCGACCGCGAGCGAGTCGGTCGCGGCGAGCAACCCCGCGGCCAGCAACCGGGCCGCGGCGCCCAACGAGACGCCCGAGCAGCCCCGCTACGCGTCGGTGGTCTCGGGCCTCGGCGGCGCGTTCCATCACCCGGGGCAGGTCCGGCTCGGCGGGACCGCGCCGCGGCGATCGTGGCCACCGGCCGCGGCCTCGGTGCAAGCGATCGGCGGGCGCCTGATGCGGCCGATGGCCGTGTTCCAGGCCGGGGCGGTCGGGCTCGCCGGCACCGCGGTCGCGCTCCTGTGCTTCGGCCTCACCTACCTGGCCGGTCGGCGCGGCGATGAGCCGGTCAACGTGCTCGACGTGCCGCTGCTCGACCTGTCGGCCGACCCGAGCGGGGCGCGCACGCACTTCCTGGTCGTGCTCGCCGCGATGGTCGCCACGGTCGTCGGCATCGGCGCCATCATCGGTGCGCGCCGCCTCACGCGCTGGTTGCGCCACGGCCCGCGCCCGCCCGCGCTCGGCGACGCGCTGATCGAGCGCCGCCGACGCACACCGACGCCGGGGCGCGCGTCGCGTCGAGCCCGCTACCAGGCGTGGCTGCGCCGCGGCGTGCGACGCGGCTGGGTGCGCGGCCTGACCGCGCTGCTGGGCGCCAACCGCGACAACGTCGAGGTCGCGGTGCTGACTGGCCCGGTGTGGCTCGCCGTCGTCGCCATCTGGGGGCGGCCTGCTCTACGTCGGGTACACGTCGTGCGGCCTGCGCGCCGCCGCCGACGGGTTCCTGCCGCTGTACGTGGTGGTCGGCCTGGTGCTGATGGGGATGATGGCGCTCGGCGCCGCCGTCGCGCCGGCGCCGCGGACCGTCGGGCGCACCGACGCGACGCCGCCGCTGGCCCAGCCGGCGCCGTGGGGCGCGCGCGTCGCCTTCACGCTCGGCGCGCTGGTCGCGGGCGCGTTGATCGTGTGGTTGCCGTACGCGTGGACGCGCGTGATCGCCGCCGGCGGCTGGCACGTCGCCTTGATCGGCGTGGTCGTCTTCTACCGGCTGGTCACGCCCGTGGCGAGGTGGATCCTGGGCCGGCGGGTGTGGCGACGTCGGTTCGGGCTGCTCGCGCTGGCCGTGGTGCTCCTCGGCGCCTACGTCGTGGTCCCGATCGTCGCCATGCCCGCCCGGGCAGACCTGCGCCCGCCGCCAGCGCTGGCGCTGCTCCTGACCGCATACTTCGGCGCCTACTTCACGTGCCTGGTGTTCGGCTGGTACCTGCTCTTGTGCTTGCAGTGGAACGGCCACGGCAACGAGGCCGGCGGCGCCGCGCGCGTCGTCGACTACGCCGAGTTCGTCCGCATCAAGCTCACGCGCGACCGCGCCGAGGTCTGGGTGATCGCCGCGGCCGACCGCGGCCCCGACGCCCCGCCACCGCGGCCGTCGTGGTGGACCCGGACGCGGGCCTGGATGTCGATGCGCCTGCCCCCGCCGCACGACCACGTCGGCACCGCCACGCTGGTCGATCACTTCACGATCGAGCGACCGCCATCCACGACATCCACGCCGCCCGCGGCGCCCGCGGCCCCGCCACCCGCCTGACCCGACGTCGGCCCCGGATCAGGTCAGAGGACCATCTGGATCTGCGACCGGACCTGCAGGTCGGTCGTCGCGGTGCCGCCGCTCGGGGCGGTGGTGTGGATGACGCCCGCGTCGAGCATCCACTTGAGGCTGTGGCCGTGGAAGAACCAGTCGACGCCGCCGAGGAGCTCCTGCTTGTGCTCGTCGCCCTCGGGCACCTGGGCGAACCGGACCGCGCCGAGGAGCTGCTTGGGCATGAGCATGTAGCCGACCTGGCCGTAGAAGGCGATCTCGGCGTCACCCTCGCCGTCCTTCTTGAGCGCGACCGCGCCCGAGATGCCGAGGCCCTCGACCTTGACCATCGCGTCGAGCGCGACCGCGTGCTGGATCATCAGGTTGTCCATCGCGTCCTTGTCGAAGTCGCGCGGGTTGACGCGGTAGCTGACGCCGACGGCGTACCGCAGCGGCCCGCCCTCGAGATCGCCCTCGCTGTAGCCCTTGATGCCGCCGGAGTTCCAGCCGGCGCGGGCCACCAGCGTCGGGCCGAAGTCGGTCGGCACGTTGCTCGGCAGGCTCGAGCTGCAGTCCGGCGGGTCGGTCGGCAACGGGCCCGGCTCGCAGGTCACGCCGCCGCCCGGCTTGTCGCCCGACGCGTTGAAGATGCCGACCGCCCACTCGAGGCCATCGGGCGACTTCTCGTAGTTGTTGTGCACCGCGACGCCGAGGTCGCGGCCGGCGCCGGAGAACTCGTTCTCGAGCGACCGCTCGAGGAACTCGCTGCCGAAGTCGCTGACGATCTCGGCGCGGTTGAACGGCTTCTTCCACTGGCCGGCGCGCAGGCGCAGGGTCCTTGGCGAACGCGTGCTCGACGTAGAAGTCCTTGAGCACCGCGTAGCCCTTGTTGGCCATGTCGAACTCGACCTTGTACGCGTTGGGCTTGCCGAACGCGTGCCCCTCGAGCTGCAGGCGCAGCCGCGGCACCAAGAACCGGCTCTCGAACTCGACGTCGCCGTCGTCCTTGCGCACGGTCTCGAACCGGAACTGGGTCCGGATGCCGATCTTGAGCTCGTAGCTGTCGTCGGCGGTCTCGAACGTGAGGCCCTTGTCGTAGCTGACCTTGACGCTCGACCCGTCGGCGGGCGGCGGCGCGACCTCGGGCGCGGGCGCGGGGTCGACCGGCGGCGGCTCGGCCTCGACCGGCGGGTCGGCCATCGGCTGGTCATCGAACGGCTGGGCGAGCGCCAGCCCAGGTGCCAGCACCGTGACGAGCGCGAGGAGCGTTTGCTTCATGCGCGACACCTTGCGCTCGAACCGGACGCGATCGTGTGACACCCGAGTAACGACCTTGCTACCTGACGGTTGCAGCCGATCGGGTCACCGGAGCCGGAGCCCGGGAGCCGGGAGCCGGAAGGCGGAGCCGGAGCCCGAGCCGGCCCCGGAGCCCGGACCCGGACCCGGAGCCGGAGCCGGAAGCCGAGCCGGAGCCGGAGCCGGAGCCGGTCGCGGACCCGGAGCCGGAACCCGAGCGTAGCCGGAGCCGGAAGCCGGAACCGGAGCCGGAGCCGGAGCCGAAATCGGTTAAAGCTTCCATGATCCCGATTGCATACACACCTGTTCGACGGTCGAACCTTTTCGACTTGACGCGGCACGGCTCGCTTGGTTTCAATGCCGCCGATGCGCGCTCACCTCGCCGTGTTCCTGTCCTTGTCGATGATCGGGTGTGGTGGCGGCGGTGATGACGACGACGTTCCGACGCCGGTGACCCTGGCGTTCACCGAGCCGGCGGCCGGCGCGACGCTGGTGCGCGACATGCTCGAGCCGACCGACGGCTGGGTCGCGGCGCCGCTGGCGGTGCAGCTCGCGATCACCGGCGAGGTCGCGACCGTCGAGGTCACCGCCGACGACCGCGCGCTCGGCGCCGCCGACGCGACCGGCGCGCTCGACGGCTACCTGACCGAGCTGGGCACGACCACGCTCACCGCCACCGCCAAGGACGCGGCCGGCGCCACCCTGGCGACCGCGACGATCGACGTCATGGTCGACGATCCCGAGCTGGCGAGCTGCCGCGCCTGGCTCGATCACTACGGCGTCGCCTACACGGTCGGCCCCGCCAACCAGGGCGTCGCCGATCCGGTCACGGTCACGACGCCGATCAACGGCATGGTGTACCGGTACCTCGGCAACAGCGCGCCCCGGGCGCGGTTCTTCATGGACTGCTCGCTGGCGCGCTCGCTGGTGCGCGCGGCCCCGCACTGGCGCAGCCGCGGCGTGGTCGAGGTCCAGGACATCGGCGTCTACAACTACCGCTGCATCGGCAGCGGCACGCCGCCCGACTGCCCCAGCGGCATGTCGCAGCACGCGTACGCCAAGGCCATCGACCTGGCGCGGTTCGTCCACGCCGACGACACGACCTACACCGTCGAGACCGACTGGGTCATCGATCCCTCGACCGAGCCCACCTGCGCCGCGACCACCGAGGACGCCAAGGACGACTGGCTGCACAAGCTGATCTGCGCGCTCAAGGGCGACGACGTCTGGAACATCGTGCTCACGCCCAACTACAACTCGGCGCACCGCGATCACTTCCACGTCGACCTGACCACCGGCTCCGACTTCATCCGCGGCCGCGCGCCGATGGACCACGGCCCCGACGACGACTGAGGTTCAGCGGGCCGGTTCCGCCCGTGCATCGCGAGTTCGGTTGATCGCATGCCACGTCTGCCGCCGCCGGTCGAGACAGGTCCGGCGAGCCTACCGACCGACGCCGGAAGGCTCGGTAGCTGCGAGTCGAAGACGGCTGCAGAGACACTCATCAGCGCCAGGCCCTTGTTCATGGCAAGCGGCTGCCGCTACGCTCGGCGCGTGCCTCGGTCTCACGGCGTCCGCCCGCGAGCCGCCCGGCGGCGCCTGGCGCTGGTGGCGGTCCTGCTGTGGGTCGTCGGGATCGAGCTCGGGCCCGACCTGCACCTGGCGTTGCACCGCCACCTGGCGGCGCACGTCCACGAGGGCGATGGCCCGACGACGGCCACCATCGTGCACGTCCACTACGACGCGCCGCATCGACACGGTCCCAATGGCGAGGACGTGTGGGACTCGACCGAGGGCAGCGAGCCGGTACCGATGGGGCCCGTCGCCGCGCGCGCTGTCGCTGGTCGCGCGGCCCACGGCCGGCACAGCCTGGCCCACCGCGGCCTGGCGCTGGCGCCGCCGCCGCCGCCGGTCGCGATCCCGATCGTGACCTGGCACGAGCGACCGGCGACGCCTCCGTGGTGCGCACAGATCGTCACGTTCGCGTCGGTCCCGGTCGCAGGCGCGCGCGGGCCGCCGGCCTGACGCGCGCGGACGTTGCCCTCGGGTGATGGATCGCGCGCGTCGCTGACGTCCAGCCTTCCAACTTCGCCCAGGAGCAACGTATGTCCACTCGCGTCTTCACGCGGGGCTGGGTGCGTGCAGCCGTCGTCGCGACGCTGTGCGCGCCGACGATCGGTCACGCCCAGCCCACGCCGACCCCACCACCCACTACACCGACACCGACACCGACACCGGCTCCGACGCCGACGACACCGACGCCGCCGACGCCGACGCGGACGCCGCAGCCGACGACACCGACACCGTCACCGTCACCGTCACCGACACCGTCACCGTCACCGACACCGACACCGTCACCGTCACCAACACCGTCACCGTCACCAACACCGACGCCGACGCCAGATCCCGCGACCTTGCAGGAGCTCGAGGCACCTGCGCCCGATGAGATCATCGAACTCGACGGCACGGCGCCGCCCGAGTCGGCGTCCTCCGTGCACTTCTCACGCGAGGAGCTGCGCCGACGTCCGCACGACCAACCGTCGGATCTGCTGCGCCAGACCCCGGGGCTGGTGGTCGCGCAGCACGCCGGCGGCGGCAAGTCCGATCAGTACTTCTTGCGCGGCTTCGACGCCGACCACGGCACCGACGTCGCGATCTTCGTCGACGGCGTCCCCGCCAACCTGACCAGCCATGGCCACGGCCAAGGCTACGCCGACACCCACTGGCTGATCCCCGAGACCGTCGACAGCGTCGACGTGCACAAGGGGCCGTACGCGGCGCGCTACGGCGACTTCTACACCGCGGGCGCGATCGAGATGAAGACCGCCGCCGTCGCGCCGGGCACCCAGGTGTGGCTGACCGGCGGCGGCGAGCTGGCAGGGCCGGTGGCCTACGAGCGCCGTCCGTCGTATCGCCTGGTCGGCATGGGCAGCCCTCGGCTCGAGCGGGGCGCGGCGCTGGTCGCGGCCGAGATCGGCGACAGCGACGGGCCGTTCATCAACCCGCAGGCCTTCCGTCGCGGCGCCTCGCTGCTCAAGTGGACGCGCCCGGTCGGCGACGGTGAGCTGCACGTGGCGGGGACCTTCTACGCCGCGCGCTGGAACCAGTCGGGGCAGATCCCGGCTGCCGCGGTGGCCGCCGGCCGGCTCGATCGATTCGGCGCGAGCGATCCGACCGAGGGCGGCACGTCGTCGCGGGCGAGCCTCGCGCTGGGCTACGCGCTGGGCGAGCCGGCCGAGGGGGCCTGGAACGTCGACGCGTACCTGGTCGACTATCGGCTGCGCCTGTTCTCGAACTTCACCCTGTTCCTGCGCGACCCGGTCGCGGGTGACCAGATCGAGCAGACCGACGCCCGCGCCGTGGTCGGCACCAACGTCGTCTATCGCCGAACCCACCAGACCGGGGCGCTCGCGGGGCTGCTCCGGGTGGGCGCGCAGAGCCGCGCCGACGACGTGACCACCGAGCTGTGGCACACCAGCCAGCGGCAGCGCCTGGCCGACTGCTTCGCGAACGCCAACCCGTGCAACCGGGCCGCCAGCCGGATCCGCAACCTGGCGGTCTACGCCGAAGAAGATCTGTCAGTGGGCGTGCGCGTGCGCGTGCTCGCGGGGCTGCGCCTCGACCAGTTCACCTGGGACGTGGACGACCTCGACCCCGAGACCCAGACCACGCCGGCGACCACCGGCGGCACCGCCCAGCGCGCGATCGTCTCGCCCAAGCTGTCGGTGGTCGCCCGCGCGACCGACGGTGTCGACGTGTTCGTCAGCGGTGGCCTCGGCTTTCACTCCAACGACGCCCGGGCCGCGGTCGCCACCGATGGCCGCGGCGCGCTCGCGCGGGCGTCCGGCGCCGAGGCCGGCGTACGCGTCGCGCCCGTGCGCGGCCTGCGCGCGTCGGCGGACCTCTGGTACCTGTACCTCTCGTCCGAGCAGGTCTGGAGCGGCGACGCCGGCGGCACCGAGCCGTCGGATCCGACCCGCCGCTACGGCGTCGACCTCGACGCGTCCTGGGACGCGACGCCGTGGCTGGCCATCGACGCCAACCTCGCGATCGGACGCGCGACCTTCGTCGCCAACGCCGGCAACGGCGGTGCGCTGGCGCTGGCCCCGCGCGTGATGGGTGGCGCCGGCGTCACCGCGCATCGCGGCGACAGCTTCGTGGCGCTGCGCGCGCGCGGGATCGGCGACCGGCCGGCCAACGACGACGGCTCGCTCACCGCCGAGGGCTACCTGTTGCTCGACGTGGTGGCCGAGCACCGTGTGCGGTGCTGGTCGTTCGGCCTGACCATCAACAACCTGCTCGACCGCGACTGGCGCGAGGCGCAGTTCGCCGACGAGTCCCGGGTCTCAGCGACGGCGGCCGTGGTCGAGGACGTGCACTTCACGCCCGGCATGCCGCTGACCGCGCTGGTGACTGTCGGCTTTCGCCAGTGAGGTTCGAGCGCGCGCCGCGCTACGCAGCGGCGCCTTGATGGCTCGTTGGAGAGCGCCACGACGCGGCCCTTGCCGCTCTTGGGTGGGCTCGGCGCTCACCTCCGCTCCTTCGGCGTCTGCTCTGTGCGGATCGCCGCGGGCCGCGCCGCGTGGCTCGGACCGTCGGCCACGATCGGCTCGGGCACCGCGCCGCGCGCAAACGGCGCGACGACCGGCACGGTGTCCGCGCCGGTGTCCTGGTGGGCGAGGCGCTCGAGCAGCGCGCGCACGCTCTCGCAGACCGGGATCGCCGCCGCCACCAGCGCGGGATCATCGGCGCGATGGAACACCATCACCTCGCCCGCGGTGTGCGCCAGCTCGGCCACCCCCGCGAGGTCGCCGATCTGCGCCGCCGCCATGCGCACCTGCGCCAGCTCGCACTCCGCGTGGACCCGCGCGCAGGCCTCCACGCGCAAGCGCTCGGTCATCAGGTCGCGCGCGACCGCGCGCACGTGGGCCGGGAACACGCCGCGGTGAGGTGGCCACGGGCGCTTGCCGGCGATCACCTGGTGCGCCGCCTGGCGCCGGGGCGCAGCCACCCGGATCGCGGCCCGACTGGGCGCCGGGTCACCGCCACCCAGATCGGGGGCCAGGGCCGATCGAAAATTTGGAGACATCGCATCAAGGTGGGTTTCGCGGTGCGCGTACGATGCTGTGTGTGGCTACCTTCGGCCGGATCACCGAGCAGTGCGCCTACGACGACGTGGTGCGCGCGAACGACCGCTTCCGAGGCGGGGCGCTTCCTCGCGCGGCATACACGTTCTGGGAGGCGCACGGTGTCGTCGTCCAAGCGTGGGTGCTCGCGAACTACTTGCTCAATGACGAAGGTCCCTGCTGCTGCGGGAACGTCATCGCCCCGGACGGGCAGCCGTGGTTTTTTCAGATCGACTTCTCCGACCCCGACAACTGCGCATGGGAGCGTGTCGTCGACCTACCTCGCGATACGCGGCACGCGATACACATGGCGCGCATCCTGCGCGACGAACTCCGCGTGAAGGGACCGTGACGCGCAATCGGGGCGCCCTGAACATTGAGCCTCCCCGATTTTGTGGACACTCATCATCCCTCTCCCGCCATCATGTGCCAGCCGCTGCCCTTGCGTCGCGGGATGCCCGCCTCCACGAAGGCCGCTGCGAGGTCGTCGTTGATCCGGTTGTGGCGACGCCGGGTCCCGCTCCGGTCGAGAGGACGCGCGGCGAGGCGTCCGTCGCCGCGCGCTCGGCAGACCGCGCGCGCCCGCTCTTGGGCGTCCTGGCCAGTGCGGAGGCGGACCTCGTGTCCACGACGGACATCACCGGACATCACCCCTCTCGGGTGATTTCCAGGTCTCGGCGCGGCGGGTAGCGTGGCGCGATGAAGATCGTCCCACTCGCGTGTGTCGCGCTGGCGGCGTGCTCGTTCTCGGGGAAGCTGGGCGGCTCGACGCTGTCGTCGGGCTCGGGCCCGTCGTCGACGTCGTCGTCGAGCGGTGACTCGACGCGGCAAGCGCCGATGCCCGACGTGCGTGGCAAGACCCCGGCCGAGGCCGAGGCGCTGCTGCGGTCGGCCGGGTTCAACGTGGCCAGCACCACCGAGCAGGGTGCGGACCTGTGCGGCGAGGGCGAGGACCACCAGATGGCCAAGCAGGGCACGATCTGCAAGCAGCGGCCCGAGGTCGGCGCCACGACCTACGGGGGCACGGTGCGCCTGACGTACACGCTCGAGAAGGACGCGTGGGAGGGCGGCTCCAACGGCCCCGGCGAGTGGCGGCGGGTGCCCGAGGTCGTCGGCAAGTCGATCGACGTCGCGCGCACGATGCTCGCCCGCGCGCAGCTGCCGATCGAGACCAGCTTCGAGGTGATCGAGGTCGTCGAGCCCGGCTGCGCCGCCAGGACGATCTGCAAGATCTCGCCCGGCCCCAAGCAGCGCAAGCAGGTGCGGATGCAGGGCCGCCTCTACGTCGGCCTGCCGCAGCCCGTGGCCGCGCCGCCGACGACGGTCGACCCGAGCGACCCGACGCCGCCCGCCACCACGCCGCCGCCCGCGGCGAAGCCCGACACGTACTTCTGACCTGGAGCCCGCCATGACCCTCCCTCGCACACGCCGCGGTCGCGCGGTCCTGCTCCTCACCGCGGTCGCGGCCGCGGCCACAATCGCCGCGCTGGTGATCGCGCGGCCGGCCCGGGCCGACGAGGCGACCCGGAACCGGCTGATGGCCGAGATCAACCAGCTGCTGTCAGACATGGCCAGCGCGCTGTCGAACGTGCCGGGGGACTCGGGCACCTCGTACGTCGACAGCGCGCTCGCGAAGTCCGAGTACGTCTACGACAAGGCCAACGACCTCAAGTACAACGCCGACGACAACTCGGACGCCAAGCGCATGGGGGACTACTACCCGGACTACGCGCGCAAGTTCCAGGACGCGGTCAAGTACCTGCGCGAGATGAAGACCAGCCAGCGCAAGCTCGACGAGTGGCCGCGCAAGTGCGAGGACGCGCAGCGCGAGCTGGTCGCGAAGATGCGAGGCTACACCGACAGCGGCGATCCGCGCGGCCTCGAGGAGGTGCCGAAGCTGGCGCGCGAGGCGGCCCGGGTCGGCAAGGAGCTGCTCGAGCAGGCCGAGCGCACGCGCTACGAGATGTACGCCTGGAACGATCGCGTCGATGACTTCTCGGCCAGCGACGGCAAGTGGAGCGACGTGCGCTCGTACCTGATCGGCGCCGGCGCGGCGGTCTACAAGTACCTGCTCGACAAGCAAGAGCAGCTCAAGCGCGACGACGTGTGCGGCAACCTGGCCAAGGACGACCGCAACCCCCTGGTCGAGGAGGCGATGAAGAAGCTCGCTGAGGGCAAGCGGGGCATCGAGGGGCTCTACGACGCGATGGACCGTCAGCTCAGCGAGATCGCCTCGTCGCTCGACCGCCTCGAGGGCGACAGCTCCGACTCCGACATCAGCGCCGCCGAGAGCAAGCTCGGCGAGCTCGAGCGCAACCTCGACCAGCTCGATCGGGTCAAGGGCAACGACGGCGAGGCCCGCCGTCGGCTCGAGCTGTACCGGAACATCGCCCGCGCTGCCCGCGAGGCCTGGAAGCAGCTGCGGGTCCTCAAGCTGGCGCAGTTCGCCGCCGACCTGGCGCCGCAGAAGTGCCGGGAGAGCAGCGAGCGCCTGCGCGAGCTCATCCGTGGCTACGTCGACAAGTCCGAGCCTCGGGGTGTGAAGGAGATCCCGCTGCGGGCTCGCGGCTTCGCCGAGCCGATCAAGGCCGGCCTGGCCAAGACCGACGAGCAGCACGCTGTGATGGAGCGGGCGCTCGCCGATGCCCAGCGGTTCGATCCGAGCGAGGGGCGGTGGCGCGACGTCACCGGGAAGCACCGTGCGTCGGCCAGCGCGATGTTCGAGTACTGGAAGAAGGCCCGCGAGGCGGCCCACGCGGCGTGCGACGAGCTCGCCAAGGGCGACGAGGCCCGCGACGTGAAGGACGCCGTGCAGAAGCTCGCCGGCGAGGAGTCGTCGGCCAACGACCGGGCCAAGCGGCGCATCGCCGAGCTGACCAGCCGCTGGACGGCGCTGCAGGCGGAGTACAAGCAGACCGAGAGCGCGGTCTGGGCGGGCATCAACGACTCGCGGCGCCTGCGCAAGTTCGACACCGACGAGCTGAACCAGCTCATCGTCTTCATGTGCAGCCAGGATCAGGAGAAGGACGGCGACGAGGCCGACCGGCTGTCGCAGGACATGGGCAACCGGCTCGTGTCCGCCGCCCGGGGCCGCCTGGACGAGTACGTCAAGGGCGCCGACGCGAACCAGGCCCGGCTCGAGGCGATCTACCGCGATCTGCGCACGTTCCAGGCCGACAGCGAGACCGCGCTCAAGGACAACGAGGCGCTGACCGCCGTCGACAAGGGCCTGCTGGCGCCGCTCCGTGAGATGATCGCGGCCGTGGCCGCGCTGCGCGACAAGGACCGCTCGAAGCTGTTCGGCATGCTCGCCAGCGATCGCCAGGCCTTCGTGAACGCGTCCGACGACGTCCTCAAGGGCCAGAGCAACCCTCGCGTCGCCGCGTCCAACAAGTACGGCCGCGCCAAGCACCGCGAGCTGCAGCG
Source organism: Myxococcales bacterium (assembly GCA_016717005.1). Classification (NCBI taxonomy): domain Bacteria; kingdom Pseudomonadati; phylum Myxococcota; class Myxococcia; order Myxococcales; species Myxococcales bacterium. The sequence continues at coordinate 419,373 of JADJUF010000039.1, forward strand.
CGACTCACAGTTCGCGTGCGCCGAGGTCGAGTTCGCCGCCGGCGGCGGCTTCGCCGACTGCGTCAGCCATGCCCAGTGCACGGTCTGGGAGTTCAAGCCGAGCAGCTGGACGATCGACCAAGCCGAACGGCAGGCCCGCGACTATGTGGGGGGCGTCGAGAGCGCCTTCTCAAAGAGCAACGCGGCTGGCAAGCCGTGGGAGCAGTGTTGGCGTGCGGATGGGCCTTCGGGTGGCCGCGGCTACATCCCCCGCGGCTATGCCTATCCGAAGTGCGAGTAATGCTAGCCGCATTGGCGTTTGGCCTGAGCTTCGATCGGCGGATTGTCGACCATCTGACCCTGGTCGACGACCTGCTCATGACCCATCTCGACTCGTCGCGCGTGATCGATCTGATCACGCATCAGACGTGCATGCCGCTCGCAACCCGCAAGCTGAGGAAACCCGGCGCGTTTGAGTGGAAGCGCCTCAAGAAGACCATCGAGGAGACTGAGGTCATCGTCGTCGGTTTGAGTTCAGCTCCATCGGGTCCTGACGCGGACCACGTGGAGCTGATGCTGGATCTCATCTCATCCGACACATACGATCACGTCGCCCCGGACCGGCGATTGCCCTACCGGTTCGATGGCGCATTTGGGCTTGGCGCTCGGGTATTGGCGCGATGCGCCGATGTGGATGTCCTCGTTGCGGGCGTGTTCCGGGACCTCGTCGCGGAACTCGGTCTCGCCGTCGGTGTCGTGGTGGCTGCGCCGACGTGCCGTGAAGCGCTGGGCACGGCGAGGGCGAGCGGGGGGATGCCGGGCACTTCGCTCTTCGTTCGCACAGGTCGACTCTGGGGAGCCCGGTGGACCTGGGGTCCGTACGCCCGCGAGCCCGAGTGGGGCACGTTCCTGCAGCGCCGCCACGCTGACGCCATCGGCGGCCCCGCGGCGATCCGCGCCGCGGTCGAGCCGTTCGCGGTGCTCGAGGCTGGCGACGTCGTCTTCGTCCAGCTCACGCCCTACGCGGACGAGCTGTCGCCGGCCGCCGAGGCCAAGCGGGTCGCGCTCGAGGCGCTCATGCAGCCCATCCTCGGCGCGCCCTCGAGCCGCGCGCCGTGAGGGACGAGCGGTCGCCTACGCCGCGCGCCGATCCCGCCGGCGGCGGCTTCGCCGACTGCGTCAGCCACGCCCAGTGCACGGTCTGGGAGTTCAAGCCGAGCAGCTGGAGCACGTCCGACGCCGTCGACCAGGCCTCGCGATACGTCCCGGATGTCGACAAGGCGTTCCCGAAAGAGAACTCCGCCGGCAAACCGTGGGAGAAGTGCTGGCAGAGCGGATGGGCCCAACGGGCGGCGATGGGTTCAAGGCCAGGGCTACCGCTACCCGAAGTGCGAGTAGTGCAGGCTTGCTCGCCTTCGCGTTCCACTTCGATCGCGCGATCGTCGAGGAACTCGACCTGATCCAGAGGCTCCTCGCGCTACCCCTCGACGCGTCGCAGCGTCAAAGATCTCATCAAGGACCAGACGTACATGCCCCTGGCGACCGGCAGGCTCACGAAGCCTGCCCGGTTCAACTGGTCGCGCCTCAAGCGGACGATCGCCAAGGCGACGTGATCCTCTTCGGTCTCGGCACCGAAGCTCAACGGGCCGACCCGGACCAAGTCGAGCTGATCCGGCTCAGGTGCATTGCGCCTGCGAGTCGCGCGCTCACCGAGATGGATCTGCACCTGCCGTATCGATACCAGGGCCATCTCAGCCTCGGCGCTGCCGTGCTCGCCCGGTGTTCTGACGCGGATGGCCTCGTCGCCACCGTCTTCGAGCAGTTCGTAGTGCACATCGGTCTCGCCGCTGGTGTCGTAGTGGCGGCCCCCAGCCACTTGGAGGCGGTCGGAGTGGCGATCTGCAGCGGTGGCATGCCAGGCACCGAGCTCGACGCCCGTACCGGGCGCCTGTGGGGCGCCCGCCGGACCTGGGGTCCGTACGCCCGCGAGCCCGAGTGGGGCACGTTCCTGCAGCGCCGCCACGCTGACGCCATCGGCGGCCCCGCGGCGATCCGCGCCGCGGTCGAGCCGTTCGCGGTGCTCGAGGCTGGCGACGTCGTCTTCGTCCAGCTCACGCCCTACGCGGACGCGCTGTCGCCGGCCGCCGAGGCCAAGCGGGTCGCGCTCGAGGCGCTCATGCAGCCCATCCTCGGCGCGCCCTCGAGCCGCGCGCCGTGAGGGACGAGCGGTCGCCTACGCCGCGCGCCGCTCTGCGCCATCGGCCGTCGCGCTCGTCGACCGCTTGGTCCGTGCTGCCAGCGTGCTGCCACTCCAGCCGGAACGGGGCGGCATAGCGCGGTCGCCCGTGGGATCCAACCGCCTGAGATTACTCCAACATAGCGACGCGACTGGCCCCCATAGAATAGGACCGCCCACGACGCGAGACTCCCGGCGCGCGGCTCGGTGCTCGACCGAAATACCGACAGGCGCTGATCTGCCCCGCCGGCCGGCGCTCAATCGTCGAGGTGGCCGGTGAGCTTCAGCTTGTTCTTGGCCGCCTTGGCCAGCTTGCTGCGCGGGCGCTCCTCGACGATGCCGGCCAGCAGCTCGGCGCCGAGCTCCTGATCGTCGCCCTCGGGTGACTCGAGCAGGCGGAAGCCGAGGCCGTAGATCTCCTCGTCCTCGACGTCCTTGTCCTTGCCGAGCTTCTTGCCGACCGGGTAGCCGCTGCGGGCCAGGCGGCCGAACTGCGCCAGCACCGGATCGTCGGCGTGGGCGGCGCGCAGGATCGCCTTGCCGGCGGCCTTGAGGCCGAGCACGGCGAGGAAGAACCGGGCGTCGTCGTCGATGGCGGCGTCGAGATCGGCGCGGCTGCGCAGGAGCGGCTTGAGCGCCGCGAACGCCTCGCCCGGCTTGCCGGCCCGGCGGAGGCGCCGCGCGTACTCGAACAGCAGCTCGACGTGCTTGGCCGGCGCGAGATCGGCGATCAGCTCGGTCAGCACGCGCTCGAGCAGGATCGAGTCGGCGTCGCTCTTGCCCTTGCCGTGACGCTCGAGGTGCTCGTGGGCGGTCGCGACCAGCTCGTCGAGCGCCGCCGCCGAGACGTGGCCGCGGTGGGCCCGCAGCGCGCCGGCGTAGCGCCGCGCGACCTGCTCGTCGGTGGCGGCCAGCAGCGCCCGGGTCAGCGGCAGCACCGCCTCGGGCGCCTTGGCCAGGCCGCGCGCCGCGGCGTCGCGGGCGGTGACGTCGTCGCCGCCGAGCGCGTCGATCAGCGCCTTGACCGCGCCGGCGCCGCCGCCGGCGGGCAGGCGCTCCATCGCCAGCTTCTGGGCGGCCGGGTTCTTCGACTTGGCCAGGCCCGCGAACGCCTTGGCCAGGCGCTCGGGGATGCGCGCGCCGCGCAGCGTGTCGATCGCGGTCTGCGCGATCCCGAGATCGGCGCCGTCGGCGTACTCGATCAGCGCCTCGATCGCGGCCTCGGTGCCCTTGGCCTCGCTGGCGGCGACGATCCGGCGCAGCGCCGCGATGGCCGCGAACCGCACCGGGCGCGCCCGGCCCGGCTGGGCCTGGGCCACGAGCAGCGCCTGCGCCTGGGGCCGGGCCAGGTACCCGAGCAGGCGCAACAGCGCCGTGTGCTCGGTCAGGAGCGGCACCACCGCCGGGTCGCGGGTGGGATCGAACGGCGGCGCCGCCTTGGCGTCGTCGACGGGCTTGGCCTTGCCACCCTTGCCGGCGGCCTTGGCGGCGGGCGTGGCCTTGGCGTGGTCCTTCTCGACCCGCGCCAGCTCCTTGTCGAGGCGCTTGCCGCTGTCGCCGACCCGCGCGGTCGCGGCCTTGGCCACCAGCTCGGTCAGCTTGTCGTCGCCGGCGTCGAGCTCGTGGCGGACCAGCTGCAGCACCTGCTCGCCGAGCTCGTGATCGCCGAGCTGATCGAGCAGCGCGTCGACCGCCGCGACGGTGACGCGCTTGACCAGCAGCTGCGCGATCGCCCGTCGGGCCGCCACCGGGCCGTGGCCCAGCTCCTTGCGCAGCGCGCTCTCGGCCACCGCGCCCTGGCCCGCCAGCACCTGGGCCGCGCGCTCGGCCAGGGCGTCGTCGTCGCGCTTGAGGATCGCCACGAGGTGGCTGGCGATGCCGGTCGCGCCGTGCCCGATCAGCGCCTCGAGCGCGAACCGCCGCACCACCGGGTCGGCGTCGGTCAGCCGGCCGATCAGCCCGCGCTCCACCGCGTCGTCGCCGCCGCCGACCTCTGCCAGCACCGTGACCGCCGCCGCGCGGAGATCGACCCGCTCGTGATCGAGGAGCGCGATCACGGCTCCCCCGAGATTCTTGGCCATGTCGACGAGGCTCACACCGCAACCCCCCGGAATGCAACCCGAACTTATCACTCCCGGGCAAGGGCGATTCCGGGTCCTCCCGCGGGGAGAAATCCGGCGCGACGAGCGTATTCTGTAGGCCGCTGGAGGCGAGCGCCCATGGACCGTTCTGTCGAAGACGAGAAGCTCACCGAGATCGCCCCCGAGGTCGCCCCGACGACCGAGGCGGCGATCAAAGACGATCACGGCCAGGCCGCGGTCCTCGCGAACCTGCACACGCTCGGCCCGGGCGACTCCGACCTGCTGGCCCAGCGCCTGCGGGACTTCCCGGAGCTCCACGACCAGATCCTCGAGTGGGCGATGGCGCACCTCGGCAACGACACCGTCAACCGGGCCCTGGCCGCGGCCGGCAAGGACGAGGCCAAGGAGGGCGCCAAGGCGGCCACCGACGACGGGTTCGTCCAGGACCAGATCGAGGTGATGGCCCAGGAGCAGAGCGACGAGGAGTTCGTCGCCTTCCAGATGGGCGTCATGGCCGAGGAGAAGAAGGCCGAGGACGACAACGAGTTCGTCGAGCAGCAGATGGAGGAGATGGCCAAGGAGCAGAGCGACGAGGAGTTCGTCGCCTTCCAGATGGGCGTCATGGCCAAGGAGGCCGAGGACGACCAGTTCGTGAAGGACCAGATCCAGGAGATGGATCGGACCCAGAACGACGAGCAGTTCGTGGCCGAGCAGATGGGCGTGATGGCCCAGGCTGAGGACGACGAGTTCGTGAAGGGCCAGATCGAGGAGATGGCCAAGGAGCAGAGCGACGAGGAGTTCGTCGCCTTCCAGATGGGCGTGATGGAGGCCGAGCAGAAGGAGGAGCAGGCCGGCACGCCCGCGCAGGAGACCAAGGACGAGGCCACCGACGCCGCCGAGGCCACGCTGGTCGACACGGTCACGGCCGTGCCCGAGGCCGCGCCCGAGCTGATCGGCACCGCGCTCGCCGAGCACCCCGACCTGCGGGCGCCGATCCTCGAGGAGGCGACCAAGGAGCAGGGCGCCGAGGTCGTCGCCGAGGCGGTCGTCGTCGAGGAGGAGGAGAAGCAGGCCGAGACCTCGACCGAGCCCGCGCCGCAGCAGGAGGAGATCAAGGCCGAGCCGGTGATCGAGGAGGCCCTGACGCAGCCCCACGCCGTCGAGGAGGCGTGGGTCGCCGGCGCGCGCCGGTACAACGAACGCCACGCCGAGCTGGTCGCGGCGTTCAACGAGCTGACCGACAACCAGTACGTGCTCCCCGACGGCTCGGTGTCGCCGGAGGTCATCATCGCGTGGCAGCAGGCCAACGGCGTCGGGGTCGACGGCCGGATCGGCCCCGAGACCATCGCCGCCGCCCGCGCGGGCGCCCGCAGGGTGCCGCTGGCCGACGCGGTCTCGGCGGTGCAGGTCGAGGACGAAGAGCCCGTCGCCGATCCCGAGTAGCAGGCGGGCGAGCGCGCCCCGCCGCGCACCGCGCGCCCCCGAGCGCCGCGATCAGCCGATGCGGCCCATCTCGCGGTACTCGAGCCCCGCCGCCAGCTCCAGATCGGCGCCGGTGATCGTGGCGTCGCTGCCGCGATCCATGGCGCGGGCGGCCGCGCGCAGGGCCGCCTTCTTGATGTAGCCGCCCGACATCTCGAACCGCGCGCCGAGGCGCTCCCAGTCGATGTCCTCGGCCACCTTGCTCTCGGGCGGGAACATGCTCTTCCACAGCGCGGTCCGCACCGGCGGCTCCGGCATCTCGAACTGGATCGTGAAGCGCACGCGCCGCTTGAACGCGTCGTCGATGCCCTGCTCGAGGTTGGTGGCCAGGAGCGTCACGCCGTTGTAGGTCTCCATCCGCTGCAGCAGGTAGTTGACCTCGAGGTTGGCGTAGCGATCGTTAGAGCTCTTGACCTCGGTGCGCTTGGCGAACAGCGCGTCGGCCTCGTCGAAGAACAGGATCGCGTGCGAGTTCTCGGCCTCGTCGAACACCCGCGCCAGGTTCTTCTCGGTCTCGCCGACGTACTTGTTGACGACCTGGGCCAGCTCGATCAGGTACAGGTCGTAGCCGAGCTCGCGCGCCAGGAGCTGCGCGACCATGGTCTTGCCGGTGCCGGGCGGCCCGGCCATGATCGCCGACACGCCGCGGCCGTACGGCAGCTTGCGGGCCCAGCCCCACTCCTCGAGCAGCGCCGCCCGGTACTTGGCGAAGTTGCACAGCTCGCGGATCGTGTCGTGGGTGTCGTCGGGCAGGACCAGATCGTCCCAGACGAACCCGGGCTCGATCCGGCGCGCGACGGTGCCGAGCCGGTGCTGCAGCATCAGCCGCGCGCTCTCGCCCAGCGCCGCCAGATCGATCCGCGCGTCGCCGCGCAGGCGGGCCTGGCTGACCGCGCGCTCGGCGGCGCGGCGGATCGCGCCGCCGCCCAGCGCGAACCGCGCGGCGATCGCCCGGACCTCGCCGGGATCGACCAGGTCGCCGCCGCCGACCCCGGCCAGGCCGCGCTGCCACAGCTCGATCCGCTCGTGCAGCGTCGGCCCCGGCACCGCGACCTCGACCAGCTCGGGGACGGCCGGGGTCAACCACGGCGGCCGGACGTGCGCGGTCAGCACCACGGGGCCGGGCGTGCGCCGCACCAGGTCGGCGAAGCGCTCGGTCAGCCCTGGGGCGACCTCGGCGAACACGCCGACCTCGTGGAACAGCGTGATCGCGCCGCGCAGGCCGGCCTCGCGCGCGATCCGGGCCATGCGCTCGTCGAGCCGATCGGGGGCGCGCACCAGCTCGGCGACGTCGACCCGCACGACCGACCGACCGGCCTCGGTGGCGAGCGCGCGCACCAGCAGCGTCTTGCCGATGCCGGCGCTGCCGTGGACCAGCACCCGCGGCGGCGCCGCGCCGGCCTGGGTCAGCGCGCGGCGCACCACCGCCACGACCGCGGGCGCCGCGACGACGTCGGCGACGGTCGCCGGCGGGGCCAGCGCGACCACGCCGTCGAGCGCGGGATCGAGGCCGTCGTCGCCCTGGAGGAAGCCGATCACCCGATCGGCCAGCCGGGCCGGGCGCCGGGCCGGCGGCGTCACGTCGGTGTCGGCGGCGACGCCGACCAGCACCACCCGCAGCCGCCGCAGCGCGCCCTCGGGCGCCAGCGCCGACCGCACCGCGCCGCGCCGGGCGGCGTCGTCGCCGCCGACCAGCTCGATCAGGAAGCCGACGTCGGGGCGCTTGCGCGTGAAGTCGTCCCACGCGAACGCGTAGGCGCGCTCGAGGTCGGGATCGTGCTCGGGCGCGATCATCGCGGCGACGATCCGCAGCTCGAGGTCCGTGAGCCCGAGCCCGCTCGCCAGCGTCGCCAGCCGGCCCGGTCGCGCGCCTAGCGCGGCCCAGCGCGGGTCGACGTCGTCGGCGCCACCGGCGCCGGTGCGGGCGCCGTCGAGGATGCGGACCACGTCGCTGGCGGCGACCGCGAACCGCGATCGCGGCACGCCCTCGACCGCGTCGGGCGCGCGCGCGGTCCGGCGCAGGAGCGCCTCGAGCCAGCCGCGGGCGATCGCCGCGATCTCGTCGAGCTGGTCGGAGGTGGACGGTGCGACCGACGCCACGCGCGGACGGTAGCACGACGCGATCACCGGCCACCCGTCGGCGCGGCGCCGATCCACGGTCAGGCCCCTGCCACTCGAGGTGGGGTCAGGGCTCGACGCGCTGGCTGTCGGCGGCCGACAGCTCGATCAGGAGCTCGTCGGCGACCAGCGCGCCGGCCCACCCGAGGTCGACCGACAGCCGCTGGCCGGTGTCGCCGAGCACGCCGACGAGGCCGACGTCGGCCAGCCAGAACACCTCCGACCGCGCCGGCGCCGGCGCCTCATCGGAGCGCGGGCCGGTGGGGTCGCCGAGCGGGTCGCCCGCGCGCAGCACCACGACCGGCGCCAGGCCCAGGTGCAGGTAGGGCGTGCCGTAGTCGTTGGGGTAGCTGACGGCGCCGCCGGCGTGGACGGTGGCGCTGACCAGGCCGGTCGAGAGCCACGCCAGGCCGGCGCCGTAGGTCAGCGCGACCCAGTCGTGCGCGGCGGGCGTGGCCAGCCCGAAACCGCGCGCGGCGACCATCCAGATGTGCGGGTGGTCGCGGTCGCCCTCGCCTCTCCCGATCGTCAGCTCGCCGCCGACCGCGGTGCGGGTCGTGACCTGGCGCTCGATCCGGATCGCCGCGCCGAGGCCGTCCGAGAACAGCTCACCGGCGATGCCGACGATCAGCATCGCGGTGGTGCTGTCGACCGGCGCGGCCGCGGTGTCGCGGTGGAGCGCGACGTTGGGCGCCGGCGGCAGCGGCTTGCACGCCGCCACCACGACCAGCGCCGCCGGCAGCCTCACACGAAGTCCCGCTTGCGGAAGATCGCGCACGCCAGCACCAGCAGCGCGCCGATCCACAGCGCGGCGTGGCCGGCCGCCAGCGCGACGTAGCCCCAGTCGACGAAGTCGGCGTGGATCGAGACGTGCTGACCGTCGACCTCGGAGCCGGAGATCGAGAACACGTGCAGGTCGGGCACGATCGCCAGCGCGCCCCGGGCGACCAGCTTGATCCACGGGGTCTCGGAGGTCGCGATGGCGGCGCGCAGGTCGGGCGTGAACCGGCCGATCAACCACAGCGCCAGCGCGAACAGGCCCGACAGGAACGGGCTCGAGAACGACGAGAAGAACACCGCGATCGCCGCCACCGTCAGCACCTCGAACCACGCCAGCACGATCGCCTTGACCACCGGGCCGGTGACCGCCACGCCCTGGTAGCCGAGCAGGACCACCATCGCCAGCGCGAACAGCGCCACCAGCACCGTCAGGATCAGCGCCATGCCCAGGTACTTGCCGAGCACGAACTCCCACCGGGCCAGCGGCTTGGAGATGATCGAGTAGATCGTGCGCTTCTGGATCTCGCTGTAGAGCAGGAGCACGCCGACCACGATCGCGGTCAGCGCGCCGAAGATCGAGATGCCGGCCACGCCGATGTCGCGCACCACCCGCCCCTGCTGGCTGATCGACATCTCGCCCAGCACGATCGCCAGCAGGTTGGCGGCGACGACGATCAGCAGGATCCCGTAGAGGATCTTGATGCGCGCGGCCTCGCGGAAGGTGTTGAGGCCGATCGCCCACATCCGGCCCAGCGACGCCGTCACAGCGGCACCGTCCCGGCCTTGCGCTCGTCCTCGACCCGACGCAGGAACAGATCCTCGAGGGTCTCGTGCCGCGGCGTGACCGCCAGCACCCGGGCGCCCTGGCCGCGCGCGAACGCCAGCAGGTCGTCGAGGTCGCTGCTCGCGGCCACGGTCACCAGCAGCTCGCCCGGGACCCGGCGCGCGGTGCTGGCCCGGGCCGAGATCGCCGCGACCGCCTCGGCCGGCGCGTCGTCGGCCAGCGCCAGGCGCACCTCGGAGTCGAGGGTCGTGGCGTCGACCAGATCGCTCGGCCGGCCGATGTCGCGGATCGTGCCGGCGACGCAGATCGCGACCCGATCGCAGATCGACTCGACGTCGGACAGGATGTGCGACGAGAAGAACACGGTCTTGCCGCCGTCGCGCTGCTCGAGGATCAGATCGCGGATCTCCTTGCGGCCGATCGGATCGAGCCCGCTCATCGGCTCGTCGAGCACGACCAGCTCGGGATCGTTGATCAGCGCCAGCGCCAGCCCGGCCCGCTGCATCATGCCCTTCGAGAACTTCTTGAGCGGCAGGCCGCGGGCGCGGTCGAGCCCGACCTTGACGATCAGCAGGTCAGCGCGGGCGCGGCGATCGGCGGCCGACATCCCGAACAGGCGCCCGCCCAGATCGAGCAGCTCGCCGACGGTCAGGTAGTCGTAGAAGTACGGCTGCTCGGGCAGGAAGCCCATGCGCTGGCGCGCGGCCCGGGTCGGCACCGGCGCGCCCAGGATCTCGGCCTTGCCGCCGGTGATCGAGCACAGGCCCATCAGGCAGCGGATGGTCGTGGTCTTGCCGGCGCCGTTGGGCCCGAGGAAGCCGAACACCTCGCCGGCGGCGACCTCGAACGAGACGCCGCGCAGGGCCTCGACCTTCTTGCGCCGGAACGGCGTGCGGTAGGTCTTCGCCAGATCGGTGACGGTGATGACGGCCACGGCGGCGCCTACGGGTAGCGGCCCTGGAACCCGACGCCGAACTCGATCCCGACCGAGATCCAGCGGCGGAACGCGATGTCCTCGGCGAAGAACGCGTACGCGCCGTAGGCCTCGTGGAAGTCGAGGTGGATGCCGTTGGCGTTGCGGATCGACACGTCGGTGCCGAGCTCGTCGCCGGTCGGGCTGGTGTAGCCGGTGTCGTCGATCGCGAGCTGCGCGGTCGAGAAGAACTTCAGGACGCCGGTGTCGTTGAAGTAGAACTTCACGCCCGGCGCGTAGTGGCGCAGGCGCGGCCCGTCGCTGGCGGTGACGCTGCCGCCGAAGTCGCGCTCGACGCCGAGGCGCATGTCGAACATGAGCTCGACCCGCCCGGTCAGGCCGTAGCTGACCGACAGGTCGAACGCGAACGGGATCCGGCCCAGGCACACGGCCGAGTTGCCGGTGGTGTTGCCGTTGCTGTCGCGGTCGCCGCAGTACTCGTTGTCGTAGGTCTTGATGAAGCGACCGCCGGTGAGCAGCGACACCGCCAGCCCGACCTGACCCTTGTGGGTGCGGCGAGCCATCGACGGCGGCGCCACCGGCTCGGTGGTGTAGAGCTTCGGCTCGCCGTCGCCGGGGCCCTCGCCCGCGGCGGCGGCGTCGTCGACCGGGGCCAGGCCGTCGCCACGGGCCAGGCCCGGGAGCAGCGCGATCGCGACGGTCAGGCCTGCGGCCGACAGGGCTCTCATCGGCGTCCACGCTATCACGGCCGACCCCGCCGGCGCGCCGGTCGGCCCGGGCGAGATTGCGCGCGGCCTCGATCCGGCGGGTCCTCGATCCGGCTGGTCGACACCGGTGCACTCTGGGGTTAGCTTTGGGCGTGATCTCGCGCCGTCGCCTCCTCGGCGCCGGGCTGGTCGGGGCCGCCGCCCTGGCCTGGCCTCGGCGAGCACGCGCGATCGGCCCCGGGTCGAAGTTCCGGGTCGGCCAGCTGGCGCTCGGCGCGCCGCAGCCGCGGCCCGACGCGCTGCGACGGCTGCTGTGGGAGCTCGACAAGCGCACCTCGATCGCGGTCGATCTCGAGGCGCCGACCGTGGCCCCGACCGCGCCGACCCTGCACGAGACCCCGTTCCTGTACCTGGCCGGCGATCGCGAGTTCGCGGTGCCGAGCCCGGCCGGGGTCGAGGCGCTCCGACGGTTCCTGACCTTCGGCGGGTTCCTGCTGATCGACTCGGCCGAGGGCACCACCGACGGCGCGTTCGACAAGTCGGTGCGGGCGCTGTGCGCGGCGCTGTACCCGACCCCGGCCCCGGGCCTCGAGCTGGTGCCAGCCGATCACGTGGTCTACAAGGCGTTCTACCTGCTCGAGCGACCGCTCGGGCGCCTGGCGCTGTCGCCGGTGATGGAGGGCATCACCCGCAGCGGCCGGCTCACCGTCGCCTACGTCCAGAACGACCTCGGCGGCGCGTGGACCAAGGACAACTTCGGCAACTACGCGTTCCCGTGCGAGCCCGACGGCGATCGCCAGCGCGAGCTCGCCTACCGGATGGGCGTCAACCTGGCGATGTACGCGCTGTGCCTCGACTACAAGACCGACCAGGTCCACGTGCCGTTCATCATGCGCCGGCGGCGCTGGCGTCCCGATGACGGCGCCCAGACCCCGGCCGCGCCGCCGACGCCGCCCAAGCCGTGACCGTCGCCCTGTTCGATCCGCGCATGCGGTGGCTCCTGGCCGCGGTCGCGGTGATCGGGGCCGCGGTCGCCGTGCTGGCCCGCCGCCGCGGCGCCCCGCGGGTGGGCACGATCGCGCTGTGCGCGGTGTTCGGCGCGGTCGGCGTGATCGCGGCCGAGGCGCTGGTGGCGCTGACGGTGCGCCTGGCCGCGCCGGCGGCGGTCGAGTTCAACGAGCACCGCTGGGTGCTGCTGGCGCCGTGGCGGCGGCGCGGGCTGTGGCTCGGCTCGATCGCGGTGGCGGCGATCGCGGCGCTGGGCTGGCGCGCCAGCCGCGGCGCCACGCCGCTGCGGCGCGCGGCGATGGTGTCGCTGCGGGCCGGCGCCGCGGTGATCGCGCTGGTGGTGTTCCTCGAGCCGGCCATCGAGCTGCGGCAGGTGGCGCGCGAGCCCAACCGGGTCGCGATCCTGGTCGACGACTCGCGCTCGATGGCGCTGCACGATCGGGCCGGTGGGCCGACCCGGACCGAGCGCGTGCGGGCGCTGCTCGACGCGTCGACCGACGCGCTCGCGGCCTGGCGCAAGGACCACCAGCTCGACGTCTACACCTTCTCCGACGTGGTCGCGCCGACCTCGCTCGAGGGCGTCGCCCGCACGCCCGCGACCGGCGAGGCCTCCCTGCTGCGCAAGGCGCTCGAGGCGATCCGGGCCCGCTACGACGGCCGCGACCTCGCCGGCATGGTGGTCCTGTCCGACGGCGCCGCCACCGGCGAGTTCAGCGAGGGCGAGGGCGTGATGGGCGACTTCCTGCGCTCGCTCGACACCCGCGTGCACACGGTCTGGACCGCGCGGCCGGGGCTGCGCGACGTGGCGGTGCAGCGGGTCCTGGCCGACGAGTTCGCGTTCGTGCGCACGGTCGTGCGGCTCGAGGCGGTGATCCGCTCGACCGGCTACCCGGCGCGCCGGGTCCAGGTCTCGCTCGCCGCCGACGGCAAGGTCGAGCGCCAGAAGTGGGTCGATCTGCCCGCCGACGGCACCGCCACGGTGACGTTCGAGGTCACCCCGCCCCGGGTCGGGCGCTACCTGTACGAGATCGCGGTGCCGGTCGCCGGCGACGAGGCCGTCGACGCGAACAACACCCGGGCGTTCGTGGTCCGGGTCATCCGCGACAAGATCCGCGTGCTCCAGGTCGCCGGCGCGCCGGCCTGGGACGTCCGGGCGCTGCGGGCGATGCTCGAGGACAACCCCAACGTCGATCTGATCTCGTTCTTCATCCTGCGGACCCAGGACGACATCGCGCTGGTGCCCAACGACGAGATGTCGCTGATCCCGTTCCCGACCCGCGAGCTGTTCGAGGAGCAGCTGCCGTCGTTCGACGTGATCGTGCTGCAGAACTTCGAGTTCCTCCCCTACGGCATCGGCGACTACCTCGACAACATCCGCAGCTACGTCGAGGGCGGCGGCGGGCTGGCGATGCTCGGCGGCGACATGTCGTTCTCCTCGGGCGGCTACCACGGCACGCCGGTGGCCGCGGCGCTGCCGGTCGAGCTGGCCGAGCCCTGGGGCGCCGGCGACCTGATCGACACCGCGCGCTTCGCGCCCGAGCTGACCGACGCCGGCAAGACCCACCCGGTGACCGCGCTGCGCTACGCCACCGCCGACAACGTCGCGGCGTGGAAGGCGCTGCCCGAGCTCGAGGGCGTCAACCGCGTGCTCGGCGCCAAGCCCGACGCCACGGTGCTCGCGGTCCACCCGCGCCTGCGCACCGCGCGCGGCGCGCCGATGCCGGTGATCGTCGCCGGCGACTACGGCCAGGGCCGGACCCTGGCGATCACCACCGACAGCCTGTGGCGCTACGGCTTCGTCGCCGCCGGCCGCCCCGGCGACGACGGCCGCGCCTACGGCAAGCTGTGGGAGAACGCGATCCGCTGGCTGATCCAGGATCCCGACCTGCGCAACCTGCACATCGACAGCGACGCGGTCGAGTACGCCCCGCGCGCGACCGTGCGGCTCACGGCCCGGCTGCTCGGGCGCGACTACCAGCCGCTGGCCAAGGGCAAGGTCGCGGTGACGTGGAAGCGCGGCGCCGACCCCGCCACCGCCACGCCGGTGGGCGCCACGTCGATCACCGTCGGCGACGACGGCACCGGCACCTACGACCTGCGCGGCCTGGCCCCGGGCGCGTACCGGATCGAGGCCACGGCCGAGGTCAGCGGCCGGGTCATCACCGCCGGCGACATCTTCCTGGTGCGCGACACCTCGGTCGAGCTCGACGAGCCGGCCGGCGTGCCCGGGACGCTCGAGAAGATCGCGCTGGCCACCGGCGGCCGGGCGCTGGGCCCGGTCGACAGCCTGCCGGCCGTCCTGAACTTCGATCTGCCGCGGGTGGTCCGCGTCGATCAGCGCGCCGACGTCGAGCTGTGGAGCCGCCCCGGCCTCCTGGCGCTGGCGTTGCTCCTGCTCGGGCTCGAGTGGCTCTTGCGCCAGCGCAGCGGATACCTGTAAACCGCCTCAGAGGATCCCATGCTCGCCCTCGATAGCCTGGTCACCGACCTGATGTTCCGCGCCGACGCGCAGCTCGAGCAGCAGACGCTGATCGACGCGCTCGGCGGCCCCGACGCCGCCAAGCAGAAGAAGCTGCTGGACCCCGACATGCTCGATCCCCGCATGGAGATGGAGCTGTCGCCGTCGATCCCGTTCCGGCGCCGCACCGAGCGCCGCCTGATGATCATCGACGACAGCGCGCCGCTGCGCGCCGATCCGCAGGAGCCGGTGGTGCCGGTGGATCTGCGGCCGGCCAAGGAGGCGTTGATCGCGCTGTGCGAGACGCTGCCGGTGCGGCTGGGGCGCCTGTTCGCGCTGGGCTCCTGGGGCGACGCGGTGCTCGTGGCCCGCTCGGCCCGCGACCTGCGCGCCGTGTGCCTGATCGCGTGGGCGCTCGACCCCACCGTCGACCTCGACGGGAAGCGCCGCGCCAACCAGCTCCAGCGCGCCGAGTTCGAGGCCAAGATCATGGCCTACGACAAGCGCCTCGAGGAGCTCGACGACGACGACATCCTCGCCAACCTCCCGCCCGACGTGACGGTCGAGCGCCGCGGCGAGCTGCTGATCCTCGACGTGCTCGAGGCCGACGGCACCTGGGATCAGCGGCGCTCGCTCGAGCTCGAGGCCGCGCTGGCCGCGGTCGACCAGTTCTCGACCTTCCCCGGCGCGCCCCGGCCCAAGCTCGCGCCCGAGCCGCCGCCGCCGCCACCGTCCGCGCCGACCCCGGTCGCCGCGCCGGCCCCGGTCGTCGCCGGTCCGCCGATCGCCGTGGCCGACCTGGCCGGCACGGTCGTGCTCGTGTTCCCGGCCGAGCGGTTCGACCTCGACGTCGCGGCCGCGCTCGGCAAGCGCGACTGGGATCACGTGCTGCGCGCCGGCGACAAGCTGAGCGGCATGGTCCGGGATCGGATCCACAAGGACGGCGCCGGCTGGGTCGCCCCGCTCGAGTTCCTGTCCGAGGTGTTCGTCGACGGCAAGCCGCTGGCGCGCCCCGCGTTCGACGCCGGCGCCCGGGCCCTGGCCGACGGCGTGCGCGCGTTCGACGCGCACTTCCCGCGGTTCGGGCCGGTGGTGCTGCTCGACGTGCCCGGCCGCGGCCGCTTCGTCAGCTCGGTGATGGGGCGCGACGCCGAGGTCGCCGCGCTGGTGCTGCGGTGAAGACGGCGCTCGTCGCGGCGGCCGTGGCGATGGCGCTGACGGGGTCGGCGGCGGCGGGCGCCAAGGACCCTGACGGCCGCGTGGTGTTCGCGCGCGGGACCTCGCTGTGGCTGACCGACGGCCGCGGCAAGGCGCCGGAGGTCGAGCTGGCGACGCTGCCCGGCCCGGCCGCCGACGTCCGCATGATCCGCACCGACCTGGCCGGCTCGACCCTGCTCGTCGACGTCGCCGGCCGCTGGTACTGGGCGGCCATGCCGACCGAGGGCGCCACCGCCGCGCTGGCGCCGCTGCCGTGCGCCGGCACGACCGCGCGGCTGTCGCAGGGCGGCGACTGCGTCGTGTGCGCGTCCGCCGCCGGCAAGGCCCTGCTGATCCGCCTGGCCGACGCCAAGGTGTTCACCCGCGATCTGCCGGGCGCGACCGTGGCGCTGACCGAGCGCGCCGGGGCCCGCGAGCTGGTGTGGGTGGCCGACGGCGCGATCCACGCGGCGCCGATCACCGACCGCACCAAGGCGCGCGTGGTCGCGCCCGAGGCGCCCGTCCGCGGCGTCGTGATCTCGCCCGACGGCCGCCGCGGGGTCGGCGTCTACACCGCGCCGCCGACCGGCCAGCCCAAGGCGACCGAGCCGCGCGATCAGCTGTTCGGGTTCGCGCTCGACGGCGGCACCGCCCGCCGGCGGCTGATCCGCGACGGCGTCGTGCTCGACTGGTCGTGGGACGCCGGCTGGCTGCTGGTCCAGGACGGCGGCAAGGCCTGCGTCATCCGCGCGGTCGGCGGCGAGTACAAGTGCTGGAAGGGCTACACCGCGGTGTCGCTGTCGGCCGACGGCGCGTGGGCGCTGGTGCTGGGCCCGCGCGACGGGGCGGCCAGCGCCGACGCGGCCTCGCCCGCCCAGGTCGAGGAGGGCGGCGGCGACGACGACGGCGCGGTCGACGACAGCGTCGTGCCGCTGCCGACCGGGCCGCTGTCGCTGTACCGCGCGCGCCTCCCGGGCACCTACGTCGAGCGCCCGGTGGTCATCGAGCGCGTCGTCGACGGCGCCGCGGCCTGGCTGCCGCCGCTGCCGCCCGCGCCGACGACCGCGCCGGCGCGCTAGCGCTCCGACCGGGTGATTGTGATCCGTCCACGGCGTCGAGCGCCCCAAGGGCGAGGCGCAACGACGAAGGGCTACTGCCTATACCTCGAGGAGTTGGAACGAAGCCCATGGGGATGGATCGGCGGTGTGGCGGGTTCAGGATCATCCGGTCGGAGCACGAGCCGACGCGCGCGGCGCGCGGCTCACCGGCCCAGCACGCGGGCCCGCAGCGCGCCCGGTGAGTACGGCTTGGCGAGCACGTCGTCGACGACGCCGTCGCGCCGCGCCGCGATCACGGCCTCGTCGTCGACGTAGCCGGTGACCAGGATGATCCGCGCGCTCGGCGTCGCCACCCGCAGGCGCCGGGCCAGCTCGGTGCCGGTGGCGGCGCCGTGGCCGAGCCGCTGGTCGGTCACGACCACGTCGATCGTCACCGCCGTGCACGCGGCGAGGGCCTCGGTCAGATCGCTGGCGACCAGCACGTCGGCGTGCCGCGCCAGCGTCCGCTGCCCCAGCTCGCGGTTGTAGCGCTCGTCGTCGACGATCAGCACCCGGAGCCGCGCGGTCACGGGGCGCGCGCCGCCTCGCCGTCGCCGCTGCGGTCGGCGCTGCGGTCGGCGCTGCGATCGGGGCCCGTCACCGGCACCGTCACCACGAACTCGGCGCCGGCCCCGGCCCGGTTGCCCCAGGTCAGGGTGCCGCCGTGGGCGCGCACGATGTTCGACGTGATCCACATCCCCAGCCCGGTGCCCTCGCCCACCTCCTTGGTCGTGAAGAACGGATCGCCGATCTTGGCCATCTGATCCGGACCGATGCCGGGGCCGGAGTCGGCGATCGTCACCCGGACCGCGGCGCCGTCGTCGAGGATCGCGATCACGACCTCGATCCAGCCGGGCCCGACGATGGCCTGGGCGGCGTTGGTGAGGATGTTCATGAACACCTGGTTCAGGTGGCCGGCGTTGCACACCACCCGCGGCACGCCGCGGCCGCCCTGGCGTCGGACCTCGACCCGGTTCTTGAGCAGCGGCGCGATCAGGTTGAGCGTGGTGTCGATGCCGGCCACGAGGTCGGCCTCGGCCAGCTCGGTGCCGCCGGTGCGCGCGAACGTCTTCAGGTCAGCGACGATCGCGGCGGTGCGCTCGGCGCCGGCGCGGATCGAGCGCAGGAGCTTCTGCCAGTCGCCGAGCAGGAACTCGTACTCGACCTCGAGCTTGAGCGCCTCGTAGGCGGCCCGGGTCCCGTCCGGCAGCGGGTGGGCGTCGACCAACGCCACCAGGCGCAGCAGGCTCTCCATGTACTGGCCCAGGAAGTCGACGTTGCCGTAGACGAAGTTGATCGGGTTGTTGAGCTCGTGGGCGATGCCCGCGACCAGCCGTCCCAAGCGACGACATCTTCTCCTGGTGCACCAGCTGGGCCTGGGCGGCGCGCAGCTCGGCGGTGCGCTCGCGCACCTTCTCCTCGAGGTCCTCCTTGGCGCGCCGCTCGCGCTCGAGCAGCACCTTCAGCCGGCGCTGGATCCGTACGTCGGCGGTGACGTCGCGGTAGGTCTCGATGATCACGAGCTCGCCGCCGTGCAGCTCGATCGGCGCCGCGGTGACGATGCAGGTCATGGCCTCGCCGTCGCCGCGCACGGCGGCGATCTCGTCGACGCGCAGGCGCCGGGCCCCGTCGTAGGCCTTGCAGCCGACGCACGCGTTCGCGCACAGGTCGAGCTCGAACAGCTCGAAGCACCGCGCGCCGGCGGCGACGCGCTCGGCCAGCACCCGCCCGCGCAGCCCGGTCAGGACCTGGTACGCCGGGTTGTAGTAGCGGACGCGCCGATCGGCGTCGAGGATGACGGCGGCGTCGACGGTGCCCTCGAGCAGGGACGTGATCTGGTCGTACAGCTTGGCCAAGATCTAGAGCTCTGGTGAGACTTCGGCGGCGGACGCTCAGGCCTCCGCCAGGAACGACAGGTAGCGCTCGGGCAGATCGTCGAACTCCATCGTCGCCTGGCACTCGGGGCACCCGAACGTCGGCAGCGACGGCCGACCGGCCTTCGAGCCGGCCTGGGTCGGCACGTCGATCAGCTGCTCCTCCTCGCGCCCGCACGCGTCGCACACGTACGGGGCGTAGAACGAGCGGATCTTCGCGCGCCCGCGGAAGTTGTAGATCATGTTGAGCTGCGTGACGATCGCGGGCGAGCAGTGCGAGAACGACAGCTCGGTGACGTGGGGCAGGTCGCGCACGAAGTTCACCCACTCGCGGACGCCGCAGCTGTTGATGCGCCGGACCTCGCCGAGCTGGAACGCGACCGCGCCGCGCAGCCGGCGCCGCAGGTCGACGAAGTCGGCGTTCTCATCGATCTCACCGACGAACTCGACCGTCGTCACGCCCGGCCGCTCGCGGATGCGCCACGACAGCGGCGCGCCGTCGGACGCGGGATCGATCGCCACCATGCTCACTCCATCCTCTCCGGGGGCCGCTCGAAGTGCTGGCGCACCCCGGTCGCGGCGGTGTCGTCGAGGGAGGCCGGCTCGATCAGCACGTCCTTCGCCTCGAACCGGACCGGATCGGGGTTCGCGAACACGCCGCGCTTGACCGCCTTGCCCATCGCCCCGGCCAGGCCCTGGTAGTTGCCCTTGTTCGGCCCGGTCCACCCGCTGATCGCGCCGCCGCCGCCGAACCCGACCACCGCGGCGGCGACCTTGTCGACCAGCGCCGACGGCAGCTTGCTGTTGAGCTGCACGAAGCCGGGGTTCGGCACCGCGCCGGTGTCGAACACCTTGCTCAGGCCCTTCTGGCTCCCGACCGGCGCGAACACCGCGGCCGCGCCCTTGTAGGACGCGACCTCGGCCACGGCGGCGGTGATGTCGGGCTTGCCGACCCGGCCGGCGAAGAACGCCGGGTCGACCTCGGAGTCGAGCATGGCGTTGTCGATGAAGCCGTTGTCGTTGCAGCCGGTCTGGACGTAGGCCAGCTTCTTGCCCTTGAGCGCCTGCATGTCCTTGGCGCCGTCGGCGTAGAGCGCCCAGCTGCGGGTCACGCCGCCGCCGACCTGCGCGCTGGCGAGCAGCGGCCACCCGAGGCTGGTCGCGTAGCACTGACCGTCGACGATCGCGAAGTCGACGCCGCTGCCCTTGAGCTGCGCGAACTGCGCGAACGACTTGGCCTCGGTCTTGGCGCCGGTCTGGGCCTCGATGGCCTTGGCCAGCGACTGCGCGTACTGCAGGCGGACCTGGGCGGTGCCGAACTCGACCGACGGCGCGTAGATGCCGATCGTGAGCTTGTCGGGCCCGGCCGGCTGGCTTTCGCCGCGGCGCGCGTACAGCGCCGCCCCGGCGACGACGATCGCGACCACGGGGACGATGGCGGTGAGCTTGTTCATGGGTGCTCCATCAAGATCCCGCCAGCGGCGCGGGCGAGGTCACGGACTCGAGAGGTGCGCGGGTGCATGTCCATCGTGGCGCGTCAGTACCCGTAGATCCGCTTCTTGGCGTCGATCCACTTCTGGAGGTCGCGGCTCGAGACCCCGCGCTGCTTGGCCTTGGACCAGGCGTCGTAGGCGTCCTTGGGGCGCCCGAGCTGCTCGTAGACGATGCCGAGGTTGACCAGGGCCTCGGCCGGCTGGCCGTTGAGATCCTCGAGGGTGCGCAGCTGGTCCTTGCCCAGCGACAGCACCGCGCGGTTCATCGTGACGCGGCGGCGGATGTCGTCGTCGGCGAACTTGACCGCGGTCTGCAGCGCCTTGTCGGCGGGCCCGGTGCGGCCGCTCTTCCAGTGGTCGTAGGCGACGAACTCCCACGACGACGCGATCAGCTCGCGCACCTTCTGGGCGAACGCGCCGCTGGCGCCGCCCTGGAGCTGCCCGAACTCGCCGGCGGCCTTCTGGCGCGCCGCGGCGTTGTTCGAGCGGTAGCTGGCGTAGGCGCCGAAGAACTGCGAGCCGACCTTGTTGTACGGCGGCCGCAGGTACGCGCCCTGGTTGCCCTTGCCGGCGAGCTCCTTGAAGATGCTCGCGGCCGCGCCGTTGTCGCCCTTCTCGAGCAGCGCCAGCGCGTACGAGAACTGGAACGCCGGCGGCTCGGTGCCCTTGAGCAGGGCCGGCTCGCGGGTCGCGCGCTCGAAGTCGGCCACCGCCTCGGACGCCTTGCCGGCCTTGATCGAGCGCCAGCCGCGCCGGAACAGCGCCACCGCCAGGTTGCGCTTGGCCGCGGTCGCGACCTCGGGCACCTGGGCCGAGAACTGCACCGCGACCGTCAGCTTCTCGACCGCGTCGTCGAGGTCGGTCGCGAACAGGAGCGGCGCCCACTCGGTGTAGACCTCGGCCACGACCAGGTTGGCCTGGTTCTTCTTGGCCTCGGCCTCGGCCGCGGCGTAGTGCTCGGCGGCCTTCGCGGCGTCGGGCTTCTTGGCGCACAGGTACGTGCGCGCCAGCAGCCGCTCGTAGCCCATCGCGTAGCCGCGGCGGTTGCCCTCGAGCTTGTTCAGGTGGCGCTGGGCGCCGTCGCAGTCGCCGCGATCGATCGCCAGCACCGCCATGTTGAGCGCGGTCATCGGCGACCGCGGATCGACGCCGGCGGCCTCGTCGAGGAACGCCTGGGCCGCGCGCTCGTCCTTGGCCAGCGCCGCCCACGCCTGCGCGTTGATGGTCTCGACCAGCGCCCGCTGGACCTGCGAGTCCTTGGGCCGGAGCTGGGCCGCGGCCTCGAACCGCTGGCGCGCGACGCCGAGCTTGCCGAGGTTGTACTGGGCCTTGGCCGAGACCAGCACGACGCCGACCTGGTCGTCGGTGGAGGCGGTCGCGAAGTCCTTGCCCCCGATCAAGCGATCGACGGTGGTGAGCGCGGTGGCGTCCTCGCGCGCCGCGAGGTACGCGCCGCCCAGCTCCGTGGCGAGCTCGTAGCTGCCCGGGTTGGCCGCGATGCCGGCCTTGAGCTTCTCGATCGCCAGCGCCAGGTTGGGGTTCTGGCCGGCGCCCGAGAACGGCAGGCGGCGGTAGGTCTTGCCGAGCTGGACCGACAGGCTGACCTGCTCGCGCTGCTGGCCGGCGCGCAGCAGCTTCTCGGCCTTGAGGTAGTTGTCGAGCGCCGCGGCCCAGTCCTTCTCCTGGAAGTAGGCGTCGCCGGTGAGGATGAACCCGCGCGCCTCGTTCTTCTTGCGCTTCAGGAACTCGAGCGCGGCCGCGCGCGCCCGCTGGGGCTGCTTCTTGGCCAGGTAGGCGACGCCGAGGTTGAACCAGACCGAGCCGTTGGCGTCGACCTTGCGCGGATCGGCGACGACGCGCTCGCACACGGCGATGGCGCGATCGAACTGGGCCTGGCCGGTGTAGCCGGCGCACAGGCCGTTGTCGGCGTTGACCATCGCGTTGGCGCGCTTGCCGAACTTGCGCTGGACGGTCTCGAGCTGCGCGACCGCCTTGTCATAATCGGCGCCGGCGTCCTTGCTCTTGCCGTCGCGGAGCTGCGCGCGCGCGCGGCCGAGGTAGGCGAAGCCGAGCCGGATGCGCGGCAGGACGTCGTTGCCCTCGAGCTCGGACGGGCGCGCGTCGAGGTAGGCCTCGTACGCGGCGATCGTCTTGCCGGGATCGCGGTTGGCGTAGTACTCGCCGATCATGTTCTGGTTGAGGAACGACCTGGGCTTGCGCGCCACGACCCGCTCGGCGATGGCCACGGCGTCGGGCTTCTGCCCCAGCTGCCACAGGAGCAGCGCCTCCTGCTCGAGGATCTCGGGCGCCTCGGCGTGCTGGGCCTTGGCGACCTTGCGCACGAACGTGAGGCCGCCCTCGAAGTCCTTGAGGATGATGTAGATCGCGGCGCGCTTGCCGTACGCCTCGGCCGACACCTGGCCCGGATACTTCCGGATCGCGGCGTCGTACGCGCGGGCGGCGCGACGGAAGTCACCCTCCTCGAAGTACTTGTCGCCCTCGCGGAGATCGTCCTCGGCCTGGGCGAAGGCCGATGGCACCCGCGTGATCGACGCGGCGAGTCCGCCCAACGCGGTGACGATGAGAGCTGCTCGTATCCAGGTACGGTAGGTGAGCACGCGGCCTCCGATCGAATCGCTAGGCACTGCGCTCGGCTGAGCGCGTGGTGCCCCCTCGCGATCAGCTTACCAGCATCGGCGCCGCGACGGCAGGGGCTACGCGATCTTGCGAGGCCGACCTGGCCCCACATCGGCGACGCTCGAGCGCGCTGTGGTCAGGGCGCGGTCGCGGTCGGCTCGGGCCCGGCGTCGGCGTCGGGATCGACCGGCGCCTCGACCTGGACCGCGATGCCCGACGCCTGGGCCGAGCGCCAGCCCAGCGCCTTGCGCAGCACCCAGATGCCCGCGTCGGGGGTGACGTCGAACGTCAGGTTGGCGACCTTGTCGGCGCCCATCGTCTTGGCGGCGACGATCAGCATGCGGTTGACGACGCGATCGAGATCGACCCCGCCGGGGATCGGGATGAACAGGAGGTAGGCCGACGTCGCGTTCGCCTGGATCGCGGCGATCGGTCGCAGGCCGTCGCCGACCGCCACGTTCTCGGGCTGGATCCGCACCGTCGAGACCGACGAGCACGCCGCGGTCGCCACGAGCGCGATCGCGAGCCGGACGTGAACTGGCGCACGCATCGCGGCAGGGTACCACGCGAGCCCGGGCGCCTTGGTGTACGATGCCGCCGTGACCTCACGGCGTGGATCGGGCCGCTCGCTGTGCGCGCTGGCGCTGGCGGTGGCCGTGGCGGCGAGCCCGGTCGCGGCGCAACCTGCGCCGCCGGCCGAGCCGGTCCCGACCGACGAGGTCCTGCCGGAGGAGGCCCTGACCCAGCGGCTGGCCCTGTGGCGGATCGACGCGCTCGGCATCGACGCCGAGCTGGTCGGGCGCCTCGAGGCGCTGTTCCGCATGGAGCTCGATCGCCTGGCCACCGCGCCGCTGCCGAGCCGGCGCGAGATCGACAAGGCCATCGCCGGCGACCGCGAGCTGGGCCGCTGCGGCGGCGAGGACCGGTGCGTGGCGGCGATCGGCAAGAAGCTGGGCGTCGACGTGATGATCACCGGGTCGGTCGCGGCCATGGGCGACAACTACATCCTCAACATCAAGGCGGTCGACGTGGCCAAGGGCACGCAGATCCGCCGGATCGCGACCGATCCGCTGCGGGGCAGCCCCGACGAGCTGATCGACGCGATCCGGGTGGCCGCGTACCGGCTGCTCGCGCCGGATCAGCTCTACGGCTCGGTCGTGGTGCTGACCGATCTGATCGGCGCCAGCGTGGCGCTCGACGGCAAGAAGATCGGCGCCACGCCGCTGCCGGGGCCGGTGGCCAAGCTGCCGCTCGGCGAGCACAAGCTCACGGTCTCGGCCAAGGGCTACACGCCGTTCGAGGAGCCGGTCACCGTCCGGTTCCAGAAGGCGACCCGGGTCGTCGTGCGGCTGACGGTCGCGCCCGGCGATCCCGAGGGCGTCGCGGTGCCGATCGTGATCGAGCGCCGCCCGCGCCCCTGGTACTCGTCGACCTGGGCCTACGTCGGGTTCGGCGTCGCGGCGGTCGTGGCCGGCGTCGCGATCGGGTACGCCGCGACCCGGCCGACCGAGGTCGACTGCTCGTTGATGGAGTGTCGATGAGGCGCGCCGGCACGTGGGCGCTGGTCGCGGTGACGGCGGCGACGGCGCTGGCGGCGGCGGGCACCGACGCCGCGGCCCAGCCCGCGCCGACCGCGACGATCGCGGTCGCGCCGATGACGATGCTCGGGGCCGAGGACACCTCGGCGACCGGGCGCCAGTTCGAGGCCAAGCTCGCCAGCGAGATCAGCGCGCTCGGCGTGGCCGCCAGGGTCGTGACCGCGGCCGACGTGGTCGAGGCCACGCGCAAGGCCAAGAAGCCTCACCTGCGCGCCTGCGACGGCGACGCCGGGTGCCTGGCCGAGCTCGGCAGCTTGCTCGGGGTGTCGACGGTCGTGTTCGGCGAGGTCGGCGGGCTCGGCGACGTCCAGGTGCTGTCGCTGGGCGCGATCGACGTCGCGAGCAAGAAGGAGCAGCGCCGGGTCCGGGTGTCCCTGGGCGAGGCCTCCGAGGGTGGGGTGGCCGGGGCGGTCACCCGCCTGCTCGATCCCGACAAGTTCCTCGGCGATCTCCAGCTCAAGGTGTCGGTCGACGGCGCGTCGATCTACGTCGACGGCAAGCGCCTGGGCAAGTCGCCGACGCCGCTGGTACGGCTCCCGGTCGGGCCCCACGCGCTGCGGATCACCCACCCCGAGCACCGCGACTACGTCCGCTTCGTCGACATCGGCTTCGGCGCCGCGACGACGGTCGAGGTCGCGCTCGAGCAGTTCGCGTCGGTCGAGTCCTCGGTCGAGTCGACCGACAAGCCCAAGCCCAGCGGCCCGATCACCTACGTCGACAAGCCGGCGCGGTGGTACCGGACGTGGTGGGCGGTGGCCGGGTTCGCGGCGGTCGCGCTGGGCTCGGCGGTCGCGATCGGCGCCAGCATCGACGGCCTCGACTTCGAGACCAGCGGCGTCGTCAAGCCGCCGCAGTAACCTCCGCGATGACCGCCGCGATGACCGCCGCGATGACCGCCGCCCGCGCATGGCTGGTGCTGGGGCTGGCCGCGTGCGGCGGCGGCAGCGACGCGCCGCTCGACGGCGCGGGCCCCGATAGCGCCGCGCGGGCCGGCACCTGGGACAACCCGTACGTCATCGCCGCGCTGCCGTACACCGCCACCGACGACACCCGCGCCGCCACCGAGGTCCGGGCCCAGCGCTACGACTGCGCGCCGGCGATCGACGAGGGCGGCGCCGAGGTGGTCTACCGCCTCGACCTGGCGACGCCGGCGATCGTCACGGTCGAGGTCGCGACCGCCGACGCCACGACTGACGTCGACGTCCAGGTCGTGCGCGCGGCCGCCGCCGGCGCCGAGGCCGCCGGCTGCCTGACCCGCGACGACCGCGGGCTGGTCGTCGACCTCGCCGCGGGCAGCTGGTGGATCGCGGTCGACACCTACGCCGGCGGCGCCGCGCCCGCGGCCGGCGCGTACACGCTGACCGTCGACGCGCCCCGGTCGACCGCGTGCCTGACCAACCCGATCCCGATGTGCACCGGCGGCGACGCGCCCGACGTCAACGGCACCCCGACCGAGCCGCCCGGCGTCGGCGGCTGCCCGGCCGGCATGGCCCGGGTCGACACGTTCTGCGTCGATCGCTGGGAGGCGGCGCTGGTCACCACCGCCGGCGGCGGCTGGCCGCCCTACGCCAACCCCGGCGCCGCCAGCGTGCGCGCGGTCAGCGCGCCCGACCTGGTGCCGCAGGGCTACATCAACCAGACCCAGGCCACCGCCGCGTGCGCCGCCGCCGGCAAGCGCCTGTGCACCGACGCCGAGTGGCTGCGCGCGTGCCAGGGCCCGACCGGGACCACGTACCCCTACGGCGCCACGCGCATGCCCGGCGTGTGCAACGACGCGCGCGGCTGCCACCCCGCGGTCCAGTTCTTCGAGTCGAGCGACAGCTCGGTGTTCGGCATGATCGGCGACAGCTGCCTGAACCAGCTCCCCGACGGCCTCGCCCGCACCGGCGCCCACCCGCAGTGCGTCTCGGCCGACGGCCTCTACGACCTGATGGGCAACCTGCACGAGTGGACCGCCGATCCCGCCGGCACCTTCCGCGGCGGCTTCTACGTCGACACGGTCATCAACGGCAACGGCTGTCTGTACCGCACCACCGCCCACGACGTCTCGCACTGGGACTACTCGACCGGCTTCCGCTGCTGCGCGGACTGAGCGCGCGGTCCCGGCTCCGCCTCCGGCTCCCCGGCTCCGGCTCCGGCTCCGGCTCCGGCTCCGCCTCCGGCTCCGGCTCCGGCTCCGGCTCCGGCTCCGGCTCCGCCTCCGCCTCCGGCTCAGCTCCGGCTCCGCCTCCGCTCCGCTCCGGCTCCGGCTCCGGCTCCGGCTCCGGCTTCGGCTCCGGCTCCGGCTCCGGCTCCGGCTCCGGCTCCGGCTCCGGCTCCGGCTCCGGCTCCGGCTCCGGCTCCGGCTCCGGCTCCGGCTCCGGCTCCGGCTCCGGCTCCGGCTCCGGCTCCGGCTCCGGCTTCCGGCTCCGGCTCCGGCTCCGGCTCCGGCTCCGGCTCCGGCTCCCGGTTCACGCGCTCACCGCCCGTGCAGCAGCGTCAGCGCCACCACCGCGATCAGCATCGCCGCGCTCCACACCACCATCGCGCCCATGAAGTAGGCGAGCTGGAGCAGCTCGATCAGGAACAGCCGGATCTTCGAGCCCGGCCCGGTGACCCGCCAGTGCCCCCGCATGCCGCGCGCGATCTGCACCTGGTAGCGGCGCTCGACCCACGCGACAAACCGGCGCTCGCCCGGGATGACCACGTACCACCAGCACCCGATGTTCGCGCCGGCGATCGCCAGCCCGAGGATCCACGTGAGGATCATCCGGGGCGACGTCATCACGCGTGGGCGCCGCCGCTCACCGCGACAGGTACGGGTAGATGCCGTTCAGCTTCTTGTTGGCGCCCTTGTAGTTGCCGTCGACGAACAGCTCGGTCGCCGACGACAGCAGGTCGGACACCGCCTTGGTGTCGCTGTCCGACAGCGACTTGCCGCGGGCGATCGCCGAGAGCCGCGCGCTCTTCGACTGCACGAACGCGCGATCGACCTGCAGCGCGTTGATCTGCTTCACGAGCTGCGTCGCGGTGACGTAGGCGGTGCCGATGTCGTTGTCCTTGAGCGCGGCGCTGGTGTCCCGGTACAGCTCGCGCACGCCGCCGGGCAGATCGTCGACCAGGATGCCCTTGTCGCTCATCAGCGACTTGGCCTTGCCGAACGCGTTGTCGACCTCGGACCGCGAGTGCTTGCCGGCCTTGGGATCGACCGTCTGGATGATCGTCGTCGTGCCGCCGCCGGCGCCGCAGGTCTCCTTCTCGCGCGCGGCCAGGTCCTTCTCGCGCTGGGCCATCGCCGCCTCGCGCTGCGCGACGCGATCCTCGCGCGCGGCCATCGCCTTCTCGCGCGCGGCGGTGCCGGCCTCGCGGGTCGCCATCTGCGCGGTGGCGTCGGCGCCGCCGGCCGCCGCCGCCAGCAGCGTCTTGCGCTCGGCCATGAGCTGCTCGACGATGTCGGACTCCTGGTTGGTCAGCGCCGCCTCCTGGCTGCGCAGCTCCTCGACCCGCTTGTCGACCTCGGCGGTGTCACCGCCCTCCGACGCGATCCGCTCGCGCTCGGCCGCCAGCTTGGCCTTCTCGTCCGCGAGCCCCTGCCGGCTCTTGAGCAGCGCGTCGCGGCGCGCGATCAGCGCCTCCTCCGCGGCCTTGTCGACGGCCACCGGCGTCGCCTTGCCGCTCTTGCCCTTGTCCTTGCACGCCGGTGCGAACACCACGAGCGCTGCCACGAGTCCCCAGGTCGGCCATCGCATAGATCCCTATTGTATGAGTGCCGGAGGGTGCTGCGCCAGCTAACGCGACGCGTTAGGCTTGACGCATCATGTCGTCGCCCGGGCCCGGCCTGTACGTCCCGTCCACCGAACACGACGCGTGCGGCGTCGGGTTCGTCGCGCACGTCAAGGGCGAGAAGTCGCGCGACATCGTGATCGACGGCCTGCGGGTGCTCGGGCGCCTGGCCCACCGCGGCGCCTCGGGCGCCGACCCCGAGACCGGCGACGGCGCCGGCATCACGCTCCAGCTCGCGCACCGGTTCTTCAAGTCCGAGGGCCTGCGGCTCGGCTTCGACATGCCGCGCCGGCGCCGCTACGGCGTCGGCCAGGTGTTCCTGCCGGCCGACCCGATCGCCCGGGCCGCGTGCGAGCGCATCTTCGAGCAGGCCGTCACCGAGGAGGGCCAGCGGGTGCTGGGCTGGCGCGACGTGCCGATCGACGCGCGCGCGGTCGGCGTCACCGCCCGCAAGGTCATGCCGGTGTTCCGGCAGCTGTACGTGCGCCTGACCCGGGTGCCGCCGTCGGCGTACGAGCGCACGCTCTACGTCATCCGCAAGCTGGCCGAGAACCGCGTGCGCGACGGCGGCGTCGACCCATCGAACACGTTCCACGTCGCGTCGCTGTCGACCGAGACGATCGTCTACAAGGGCCTGCTCTTGCCGCACCAGCTCGCGGCGTTCTACCCCGACCTGCACGCCGCCGAGATGGTCTCGGCGATCGCGGTCGTGCACTCGCGGTTCTCGACCAACACCTTCCCGACCTGGGATCTGGCCCAGCCGTTCCGGTTCGTCGCCCACAACGGCGAGATCAACACGCTGCGCGGCAACGTCGGCTGGCTCGACGCGCGCAAGAGCCAGCTGCGCTCGGCCAAGTTCCGCGGCGGCATCGAGCGGCTGGCGCCGATCGTCGTGCCGGGCAAGAGCGACTCGGCGCAGTTCGACAACCTGCTCGAGCTGCTGCACCTGGGCGGGCGGTCGCTGCCGCACGCGATGATGATGATGATCCCCGAGGCCTGGGAGGGCGATCCGACGATGGATCCCGAGCGGACCGCGTTCTATCGCTACGCGGCGTCGCTGGTCGAGCCCTGGGACGGGCCGGCGGCGATGGTCTTCACCGACGGCTTCGTCGTCGGCGCCACGCTCGATCGCAACGGCCTGCGCCCGGCCCGGTGGTGGCACACCACCGACGATCGCGTGATCCTCGCGTCCGAGACCGGCGTCGTCGACGTGCCCGCCGACCGGATCATCGCCAAGGGCCGGCTGCAGCCGGGCCGGATGTTCGTGGTCGACACCGACGAGGGCCGGATCGTCGCCGACGACGAGCTCAAGCGCGACGTCGCCGGGCGGTTCCCGTACCGCAAGTGGCTCGACAAGAACGTGTTCGAGATGCACGAGCTCGAGCCGGCGACGCCGCCGGCGCCGATCGCCGGCGACGAGCTGGGCCGGCAGCTGCGCGCGTTCGGCTACACCGACGAGGACGTCGGCCTGCTGGTCACGCCGATGGCCACGACCGGCAAGGAGCCGGTCGGCTCGATGGGCACCGACACGCCGATCGCGGCCTTGTCCGAGCACGCGCCGACCCTGCCCCACTACTTCCACCAGCTGTTCGCGCAGGTCACCAACCCGCCGATCGATCCGATCCGCGAGGCGCTGGTGATGACGCTCGAGACCAACATCGGCCCCGACGGCAACACCTTCGACGAGACCCCCGAGAGCTGCCACCAGGTGCGGCTGCCGGGGCCGTTCCTCGACAACACCGCGGTCGCGCAGATCGCCGCGTTCAACGAGGGCGCGTTCGAGACCCGGCAGCTCTCGACCCTGTTCGCGATCGCCGACGGCCCGGCCGGGCTCGCGGCCGCGCTCGATCGGCTGTGCGCCGAGGCCTCGGCCGCGATCGAGGACGGCTGCAACATCCTGATCCTGTCGGATCGCGGCGTCGACGCGAAGCGCGCGCCGGTGCCGGCGCTCCTGGCGCTGGGCGCGGTCCAGCAGCACCTGGTCGCGACCGGCACGCGCATGGAGGCCGGCCTCCTGGTCGAGACCGGCGAGGCGCGCGAGGTCCACGACCTGGCGGTCTTGATCGGCTACGGCGCCGCCGCGGTCAACCCGTACCTGGCGCTCGACGCGGTCGTCGATCTGGTCGGGCGCGGCGACGTCGCCGGCCCGGCCGCGGCCGCGGTCGCGCGCTACCTGCACGCGTGCGACGACGGCCTGCTCAAGATCATGTCGAAGATGGGCATCTCGACGGTGCAGAGCTACCGCGGCGCCCAGATCTTCGAGGCCCTGGGGCTGGGCCCCGACGTGGTCGCGCGCGCGTTCGCGGGCACGCCCAGCCGCATCGGCGGCGTCGATCTGGCCACGCTCGGCGCCGAGGTGCTGGCCCGCCACGCGCGCGGCTTCGGCCCGGCCGGGCTGGCGATCGTCGACGAGCTGCCGATCGGCGGCCGCTACCAGTGGCGGCGCCGCGGCGAGCGCCACGCCTGGAGCCCGGCCGCGATCGCGGCCCTGCAAGACGCGGTCGCGCGCGCCGACCGGGACCGGTTCGCCGAGTACCTGGCGCTGTGCGACGCCGGCGCCGCCGAGCCCGCGCCCCTGACCCTGCGCGACCTGCTCGCGATCGTGCCGCCGGCCGCCGGGGCGATCGCGCTCGACGAGGTCGAGCCGGTCAGCGCGATCGTCACGCGGTTCGTCACCGGCGCGATGTCGTTCGGCTCGATCAGCGCCGAGGCCCACGAGACCCTGGCGATCGCGATGAACCAGCTCGGCGGCCGCTCGAACTCGGGCGAGGGCGGCGAGGAGCCGCACCGGTTCGAGCCCGACGCCGACGGCGCCTGGCGCCGCAGCGCGGTCAAGCAGATCGCGTCGGGCCGGTTCGGCGTCACCGCCCACTACCTGGTCAACGCCGACGACCTGCAGATCAAGATCGCCCAGGGCGCCAAGCCCGGCGAGGGCGGGCAGCTGCCCGGCGCCAAGGTCGACGAGCGCATCGCCAAGGTCCGCTGCTCGACGCCAGGCGTGACGCTGATCTCGCCGCCGCCGCACCACGACATCTACTCGATCGAGGATCTGGCGCAGCTGATCTACGACCTGACCGCGATCAACCCGACCGCGCGCGTCTCGGTCAAGCTGGTCAGCGAGGTCGGCGTCGGGACGATCGCCGCCGGCGTCGCCAAGGCCCGGGCCGGCGCGATCGTGATCGCCGGCTACGAGGGCGGCACCGGCGCGTCGCCGCTGTCGAGCCTGCGCCACGCCGGCGTGCCGTGGGAGCTGGGCCTGGCCGAGGCCCACCAGGTGCTGGTCCACCACCGGCTGCGCGGCCGGGTGCGGCTGCAGGTCGACGGCGGCCTGCGCACCGCCCGCGACGTGATCGTCGCGACGCTGCTGGGCGCCGAGGAGTACGGCGTCGCGACCGCGGCGCTGATCGCGACCGGCTGCGTGATGCTGCGCAAGTGCCACCTCAACACCTGCTCGGTCGGCATCGCGACCCAGGATCCCGAGCTGCGCGCGCGCTACCGCGGCTCGCCCGCGCACGTCGTCGCGCTGTTCACGATGCTGGCCGAGGAGGTGCGCGTGTGGCTGGCGCGGCTGGGCGCGCGCTCGCTCGACGAGCTGGTCGGGCGCACGGAGCTCCTGGCCGCGCGCGCCGATCTGGCCGGCAAGGCCGCCGCGATCGACGTCGCGCCGCTGCTCCACCGCCCGCCCACCGACGCCCCGACCCGGTTCGTCGCCGCCGAGCCCTGGGCCACGGTCGATCACCTCGACCGCGCGATCATCGCGGCCGCCGGCGCCGCGCTCACCGGCGGCAAGCCCGCCGAGGTCCGCCTGGCGATCGACAACACCCACCGCGCGGTCGGCACCGTGCTCGCCGGCGAGATCGCCCGCCGGCACGGCGCCCACGGCCTGCCCGACGGCACGCTCAAGGTCCACCTGACCGGCTCGGCCGGGCAGAGCTTCGGCGCGTTCCTGACCGCCGGCGTCGAGCTGTCGCTCGAGGGCGACGCCAACGACTACGTCGGCAAGGGCCTGTCGGGCGGCCGGCTCGCGGTGCGGCCGCCGGCCGGCGCCCGGTTCGCCGCCGAGGACAACGCGCTCATCGGCAACACCGCGCTCTACGGCGCCACCTCGGGCGAGCTGTTCGCCGCCGGTCAGGCCGGCGAGCGGTTCGCGGTCCGCAACAGCGGCGCGCGGGCGGTCGTCGAGGGCGTCGGCGATCACGGCTGCGAGTACATGACCGGCGGCGCGGTGGTGATCCTGGGGCTGACCGGGCGCAACTTCGCCGCCGGCATGAGCGGCGGCACCGCGTACGTCTTCGACAAGGACAAGCGCTTCGCCAGCCGGGTCAACCGCGAGCTGGTCGAGCTGGAGTCGCTGGTCGACGAGAGCGACCTGTGGCTGGTCCACGGCCTGATCGAGGACCACGTCCGCCTGACCAGCTCGACCCTGGGCCGCAAGCTGCTCGACAACTGGGAGCTGGTGGTGCCGCGGTTCGTCAAGGTCATGCCGATCGAGTACCGCCGGGTGCTGCAGGCCCGCCGCGCCGCGCAGCGCCCGCGCACCGGCACCACCCCCGCCGCCGCCACCCCCGCCGCAGGAGCGCCGTGATGGGCAAGCCGACCGGCTTCATCGAGTGGACGCGCCTGGTGGCGCCGCGCCGACCGATCGACGAGCGCCTGCGCGACTGGCGCGAGGTCGAGGGCCACCAGGACGAGGCGACGCTGCGGCAGCAGGCCGGGCGGTGCATGGACTGCGGCGTGCCGTTCTGCATGCAGGGCTGTCCGCTCGGCAACCCGATCCCCGACTTCAACGATCGGCTGTGGCGCGATCAGTGGCAGGCGGCGTGGCGCCGCCTCGACGCCACCAACAACTTTCCGGAGTTCACCGGCCGGCTGTGCCCGGCGCCGTGCGAGGCCGCGTGCGTGCTCGGCCTCGACGGCGCGCCGGTGACGATCGAGCACGTCGAGAAGGAGCTGGCCGAGCGGGCCTGGGACCGCGGCTGGATCGTGCCGCAGCTGGCGCCGGCGCGGCACCAGACCGGCCGCCGGGTCGCGGTCGTCGGCTCGGGCCCGGCCGGCCTGGCGTGCGCGCAGCAGCTCGCGCGCGCGGGCCACGCGGTGATCGTCTACGAGGCCGCCGACCGCGCCGGCGGGTTGCTGCGCTACGGCATCCCCGACTTCAAGCTCGACAAGGGCGTGCTCGATCGCCGGCTGGCCCAGCTCACCGCCGAGGGCGTCGAGCTGCGCTGCGGCGTCCGGGTCGGCGAGGACCCGACCTGGGATCGGCTACGGGCCGAGCACGACGCGGTGGTCATCGCGATCGGCGCCGGCCGCGCCCGCGAGCTGCCGGTGCCGGGCCGCGACCTCGCCGGCGTCGACCTGGCGATGACCTACCTCGAGGACGCCAACCGCGCGGTCGCCGGCCTGCAGCCCACGGCCGCCTCGACGTCGCCGGCCAGCACGTGATCATCCTGGGCGGCGGCGACACCGGCTCCGACTGCCTCGGCACCGCGCTGCGCCAGGGCGCGGCCTCGGTCGCGCAGATCGAGCTCTTGCCGACGCCGCCGACCGACCGCCCCGACGACAACCCCTGGCCGACCTGGCCGATGACGTTCCGGACCTCGTCGTCGCAAGAAGAGGGCGGCGAGCGCGGCTTCGCGCTGCGCACGACCGCGCTGCGCGGCGACGGCGGCCGCCTGACCACGCTGGTGGCCGAGCGCCTGACGGCCGCGCCCGGCACCGCCGGCCGCCATCCCGGCGAGCTGGTCGCGACCGGCGAGATCGTCGAGCTGCGCTGCGACCGGCTGCTCCTGGCGCTCGGCTTCACCGGCCCCGACGCCGCCACGCTCACCGCCCAGCTCGGCGTCGCGCTCGACCGCCGCGGCAACGTCGCCGTCGACGCCGACCAGCGCACCACCGCCGCCGGGGTGTTCGCGTGCGGCGACGCGCACAAGGGCGCGAGCCTGATCGTCTGGGCGATCGCGCTCGGGCGCGAGACCGCCCGCGCCGTCGACGCCCACCTGCGCGGCGGCGCCTCGCTGCTGCCGGCCCGGGGCCAGGACTCGCCGATCGATCGACGCTGAGCTCCAGAAGGTTCGTCGCCGAACCCACGCAGGTGCAGGGGGCTCCGAGGTCCGAGGTCTCATCCAGACCAGCTCTCCTGCAAGGGCCGGTGCCCGGCGTGGCCGCGGCCGGGGGGGCCGCGGCGCGGCAACGAGTCCGAGGGGTTGCGCGACAAGGGGGAGGTCGGTCCGGAACCATGCGTAGTATGACGGGCACGGCGCCGCATCGGCGCCACTACCAGCGCAGGTCCCCTGATGAGCGAACACTCCATCGCCCCGCGATCCACGTCGACGCGGCCCGCCGTGACCGGTGAGTCCGACGACGAGCAGGCCCCTGCGCACCGCCGCGCCGGGGTGGTGCAGCGCCGCGCGATCGCCGACGTGCGCCTGTACCTGGGGAGCGCCGACGCCCCGGTGCAGCGGCGCGCCGACGGCGACGCCGCGATCGAGGCCGACGTCCGCGGTCAGGCCGAGCGCGGCGTGGCCGGCCCGGGCACGGCGCTGCCCCACGCCGAGACCATCCAGCAGGCGTTCGGCGGCCACGACCTCAGCGGCGTGCGGGCGCACACCGACGCCGCCGCCGCGACCAGCGCCGGCGCCATCGGGGCCAGCGCCTACGCCACCGGCAACGACGTCGCGTTCGCGTCGCCGTCGCCCGACCTGCACACCGCCGCCCACGAGGCGGCCCACGTGGTGCAGCAGCGCGCGGGCGTCAGCTTGTACGGCGGCATCGGCCAGACCGGCGATCGCTACGAGCAGCACGCCGACGCGGTCGCCGACGCGGTGGTCGCCGGCAAGCCGGCGGCGCCGCTGCTCGATCAGCTCGCGGCCCCGGCGCCGAGCGCGGCCGCGCCGGCGGTGCAGCGGTTCAGCGCCGGCGAGCACCGCGACATGGGCAACGGCGGGTCCGGCTCGCACAAGGTCAAGCTGGCCGACGACTACGAGCTGCCCTACGGCGAGATGACCGCGCTGGGCGGCGATCACTTCGAGTCGATCCAGCAGATGCGGACGTTCGCCGCCAAGCCCAGCGGCAAGGAGTCGCGCGAGGAGATCGAGTACGCGCGCGAGTGGAAGCTCGGGGTCAAGGGCCTCAAGTACTCCGAGGAGGCCAAGCGCGAGCAGATCAAGCGCTACTACGCGCTGGCCAGCAACAACGCGGTCCACTTCCTCAACCCCAACGACGGCGACAAGAGCAAGACCGCGGCCGAGAAGGGCCAGGATCTCGACGGCGACAAGAAGAGCGGCTGGTGGCCCAAGGGCAAGCCCAAGAACGCGGTGGCGGCGTACCGCCACAACCACGTGATGGCGATCAACGAGGCGCTGCTGGCCGGCAAGGCCGGCAAGCCCATGGACTCGGCGCTGGCCACCGACGGCTTCGCCTCGCACTTCCTGACCGACTCGTTCTCTGGCGGCCACGTGCGCACCGAGCGCAACCCGATCCCGGCCTACTGGAACGACAAGGTGCCACTGTTCTACACCAACTTCGTCGCCTACCTGTCGCAAGAGATCGCGCGGGCGATGAACAACATGGGCGGCTACAACATCCTCACCGAGGACGCGCTGACCAACGGGCCGTTGTTCGGTGCGATGGACGGCGCCCAGCAGGTGGTGAGCGCCAAGGTCGGCGCCAAGGGCGTGGTCAACTTCGGCGACATCGTCGCGCTGGCGCTGCACGACTACGACAACGCCAAGGGCGTGTCGGCCAACGTCGACGGCAAGAAGGTCAAGCTCATGGGCGACGGCCACGCCGGCGAGGGCGACGAGAAGGCGCTGGCGATCCGCGCGGTGGGCGCCAGCGTGTGCGACGTCGAGCAGGCGTGGACCGCCGGCAAGGCCGGGCGCGACAGCGTCGACGAGCTGGTCGGCGAGGACGGGCTGTTCGAGGGCGAGCGGCTGATGCCGACCTTCGACGGCTCGCCCGACAAGGACAACCCGGGCATGAACTGGCGGCTCGGCTCGCCGCGCGAGCTCTTGACCATCCCGTACTTCCGCAAGGCGCTGTTCACCTTCTGCCAGGAGAAGAAGACCGATCTCGAGGAGGTCGGCGCCGACCTGGGCGGCGCCAAGGAGAAGGCGCTGAAGAAGGCGATCATCTCGCGGCTCGAGACCGAGGACGGCTGCGTGGGGCTGATCTGGGGCGTGCTCAACTACACGCCCGACACCGGCGGCGGCATCTTCGGCAACAACCAGGACGACAACGCCAACGCCTACTACGAGCACGCCGCCAAGATCCCGGGCGGCATCCAGTCGCTGACGCGCCAGGCCCGCCGCGACCTCATCCTGAACATGACCGCCGGCTTCAAGACCTGGAAGGACGAGGAGTGGCACGTCTGGTACGTGCTCGACCTGGCGCCCGAGCCCGACGCCCGCTGGGTGATCGACCAGGTCGGCTGGGGCAAGCTCGCCGACGAGCTCGAGGACAGCCTCGACGACAAGTTCCGCAAGAAGTTCCCGAAGTCCGAGTATGGGCACCCGAAGTGACCGCGGCCGGCCGTGGCTGGGCGCGGCGCTGCTCGCGGCCTCGTGCACCTGCGGAAAGGCGAGCCCGCCCGTGACCACCACGCCCCCAGTCTTCGACCTGCAGCACCTCGAGGTCGCCGCTGGCGTGCGCCGGCTGGCGCTCGCGGACAGCGGACCGCTGACCCTGATCGTGCGCGACGACCAGACCGATCTGTACGACCGCGACGCCGGGCGCGTGGTCCGGTCGCTCCCCGGGATCGGCCTGGGCGCCCCCGACGGCGACGACGTCGTGGTGTTCCTCGAGCATCCGACGCCGACGCAGTTCCAGGTCCGCTCCAGCGCCGACGACCGGGTGCGGGCGACGTTCGAGCTGGGGCCCGAGCACTGGAACGTCGAGGCGGCGGCCGTGACGCCCGAGCGGATCGTGATCGCGCTGCGGTCGGGCAACCAGCAGGCGTTCGTGGCGCTGGGCGGCGGGCCGCCGATCGTCGTGCAGCGGCCCGCGGACGCCAACCTGACCGCGCCCGGCGCGGTCGCGGCCGCGGACGCGACGCGGCTGTTCGTCACCACGGTCACGGCGACCGCCGTCGTGGTCGAGGCCCTCGACGGCGCTGACCTGCGCGCGCTGTGGTCGACCACGCTCACGCCGCCGCCGGCGCGCGAGCCCGATCCACCCAGCGGGCGGCCGGCCGACGATCCCCCGCCCCCGGGGCGAGCGCTGCCGTGGGGCTACGAGCCGGCCGCGATGATCGCCGCCAGCGGCGACGCGACCCACCTGCTGGTGATCGTCGGCCCCCCGGTCGGCCGCGGCCTCGGCGACCCGCAGTGGTTGGTCTCGATCGACGCGCGCACCGGCCGCGCCGGCCCGACCCGCCGATCGACCGAGCTCGGGCTGTTGCAGGGCGGTGTGGCCGCCGCCGCCGGCGTCCCGGGCGGCGCCGGGGTCGCGCTCTTGCACGTCACCACCCGGCGCGAGGGCATGTCGGACAACCTGACCCGGCGGCTCGACGGCATCAGCCGCCTCGATCTCGCCGCCGGCACCCGCGCCGAGGTGGCGCCCGCGGCCGCCCCCGCGCCGACCGCCCCGGCCGCGATCGCGATCAGCGCCGCCGGCGAGATCGTCCTGGCGCCGTAGCTGCGGGCGGGCGGGGCTTCGTGCCCGAGTGGATCGACGTCAGCGTGATCGGTGAGCCGCCAGAGGTGCCGCTCGTCGAGCTGCCACGGCCGCTCGTTCGACGACGCGCGGCTCGCCGCGCTGCCGCACTTCGCGGCGCTCGAGATCCTCGAGCTGGTCGGGTCGCGCGAGCGCGTCGCGCAGGTGCGGGCTCAAGCCGACAAACATGTGGCGGCGGCGGCGCCGCCGCCGGCTCTGGGCGTCGGTGGGGTCGCGACCTCGGTGGTCGACGGCGCGCCTGGTGGCGACCGCCTCGGCGGGCGCCCGGCGGCGTTGCGTGGCTCGATCGTCTCGCGGCGGACCGCGGAGATTTCGTAGGGCGGGGCGTCACAAGGGGCGTGATGCCGACTCGACCAGTCATGGGGCACCTGCGGAACGTCGGGGTCGTGGCCATGGTCGTGGTGGGGCTGGGGAGCGCGTGGGCGCGCGCCGACGAGCCGCCCGGCCAGAAGGCCCGGCGCGACAAGGCGTTGGCGGCGCTCGACAAGGAGGTCGGCAAGCTGGGGCCGCAGGTCACCAATGTCGACAAGAAGACGCCGTGCCCGACCGCGGTCGGGACCACCCCGAAGCCGGCAGCGGCACCGGCCCGGCGCCACGGCCGCGGCGCGATCAAGGCGCTCGGCGGCGCGCCGTTCTGCGCGTCGGTGTTCACCCCCGACATGCTGGCCAAGCTGCAGAGCCTCCGCGACGAGGTCAGCGCCAACAACGGCCCTGACGCCCGCGCCGGCTGGGTGACGTCGAAGTGGGGCGACTACTTCGGCAGCTACGCGGCGCGGCTCAAGGACCTCGAGGCGATGAAGACCCTGCACCGGCAGCCGGTGGCGGTAGGCCAGCAGTGCAAGGACGTCACCACCGCAGTCCTGGGCAAAGGCAAGGCCGCGCTCGCGCACAAGTCGCTCGACGAGTTCGACGCGGCGCGCCTGTTCGCGACCCAGCAGCAGCCCCTGGTGCGCGAGTGGGTGTCGACCCAGGAGGCCAACGGCGCGTCGATGATCCAGCTCGAGCGCAACACCCGCCTGCTCGAGACCCCGAGCCCCTACGACAAGGCCTGGGCGCCGGTGGTGAAGGCGATGTACGCGTCGTCGAAGAAGATGCTCGACCAGTGGCAGGCCGACTGGGCCACCGCCGCCAAGGCCTGCGCCGAGCCCACCAAGGGCGAGGATCACGCCCAGCTCAAGCAGCTCGAAGACCAGCTGTACGCCGCGCTCAAGCAGCAGCTCGACGACGACCTGGCCGCGTGGCGGGCACAGGCCAAGTCACTGTACCAGTACGACTGCGAGTCGATGAAGGAGCTGCACGAGGACTACTGCGACAACCGCGACGGCGACGGCGAGCTGATCGACGAGGAGGACGTGATCTACGGGGCTCGCGCCGACGAGCTGAAGGTCGAGATGAACAATCGCGTCGCCGCCGCCATCGCCCAGCTCGACGACTTCCACGCCCGCGCCGGCGTGGCCCAGGCCCGCCGTAACGGCCGGATGGTGTCGAGCGACGCGTACAACGCATGGCGCGATCAGCTCAACGTGTTCGCCGACCAGGTGGTCGTGGAACGCAACCTGATCGACGACGTGGTCAGCAAGGGCATCGCCCGCGGCTCGCGCAACCCGAAGATCCAGATGTGGATCAACTTCGGCAAGCAGCAGCACCGGCGCATGGAGGACGTCCACGCGTGCCGGCTGGCGGACCGAGAGTACTGCGCCAGGTGGAAAGGCACGATGTGCGAGCTCCGCTATCGCCCCGACTGCGTCACCGTCACCGCCACGGGGTGCAAGATCTGGGAGTTCAAGCCGCCGGGCGCCCGGGCCAAGGCCAAGGGGCAAGAGCAGCTCACCGGCAGCGCCAAGCGTCGCGGCTACAAGGACATCCTCGACGCCTACTACAACCTCAAGCTCACGCAGCAGCGCGACGGCGCGCCGGTCGGCGACGTGATCGACACCGTGAGCATCCTCGATGAGCTCGAGACCCGGTGCGCCAAGGGCGGCACCCTGACCTTCGACACCGAGGTGGCGCAGTACGAGAAGTGCGGCGCCGACGTCGACTACGTGTGCGCGCCCCAGGCGAAGTGACCGGGGGTAGGTGCCCGCCCCGCAGGCCGGTATCGTCGGGAGTTCGAGGTGTCCTCGTCCCCGCTTTCGGCGGCCGGCATCATCGCCGAGCTGAAGTCCACAGGTCGAGCGGATCTCGCGTTCGGTGCGACGGGCCGTCGCCGTCACCCGCCGCGGCTGCGCCGGCGCACCGCCAGGTGCTCGCCGACCGCGGCGCCGGTCAGCGCCACCGGCCACAGGACCGCGGCCAGCACCACCACCGCCAGCGCGACGTACAGCGCCGACAGCGAGGCCTTGGGGTGGCCGACCAGCGCCACGAGCTGGCGCTCGGTGGTGGCCACCACGCGCAGCTCACCGGCCGCCTGGCGCTGGGCCTTCTCCTCGCGTCGGCGCAGCTGCTCGAGCGCCTGATCCAGCCGGGCCTTGCGCTCCTCGACGGCGCGGCGCTCGGCCGGCCACTCGCGCGTGCGACCGGACATCGCGTCGCACCTTCACCGATCCCCCCGCCTGCGCAAGCCCGCGGTCGCTTAGCGGTTGTACGGGACCGG
Source organism: Myxococcales bacterium (assembly GCA_016717005.1). Lineage (NCBI taxonomy): Bacteria > Pseudomonadati > Myxococcota > Myxococcia > Myxococcales > Myxococcales bacterium. The sequence continues at coordinate 459,863 of JADJUF010000039.1, forward strand.
GCTCACCCAGTGGTAGCCGCGGGTCATGAGCTTCCACGGCGCGCGCCGGCGCAGGTGCACCTCGGTGGCGACGCCGTCGAGCACGCCGAGCAGGATCAGGTGATCGGCGTCGGTCCAGGTCGCCTGGAGCACCTGCGCGGGCGGCGGCGTGGTCGCGGCGGCGTCGGCGGGCGTGACCGGCGTGAGCGTGAGCGTGACGGTGCTGGTGACGGCGTCCGCGGCGATCGCGAACCGCAGCCGCGCGCCGTCGGCCTGCTCGACCACCAGCGTCCCCGGCCACGACGGGTACCAGCCGGCCCAGCGCGCGCCGGTGGTGACCGCGGTCCCGGCCTGCCGGAACTCATCGACCTCGAACGCCGCGTGGTACGGGCGCAGCTCGGGCGGCACACTCATGCGCCGGTTCTCGCCGTGCACGACGTAGACGCCGCCGACGATCACCACGGCCTTCACCGCCAGCCGCGCGCGCTCCATCCAGCGCCGCGGCAAGGGCGTGCGCGGCGGTCGCGGCGTGGTCGGGCGGTTCGCGATCAGCACCGACGCCAGGCGTCCGAGATCCGGACCAGCCAGCACCCCGGCGAACACCACGAGGTGGGCGGCGTACAGCTTGACCGGCACGTCGTAGCAGAGGTTCAACATCAGCACGTTGAGCATCACGCCGCCCATCACCAGCGCGCCGAGCGTGGTGGTGCGCCGCCACAGGAGCAGCACGCCCGCGAGGCACTCGAGCCCGCCGGCGAACATGCTGTACGGCCGCGACGCCCCCATGAACGTCCACAGCAGCCGCATCGGCGAGCTGTCGCCGTACCGCGTCGACAACCACGCGTCGTTGGGCGTCGGGAACTGGCTCTCGTACACCTTGGCCAGGCCGTAGCTCAGCATCGTGAACGCCATCGCGTAGCGCAGGAACACGCGCACGATGCTCGCGAGCCGCGCGTCGTGGCGGTCGCGGCGCTCGACCGCGGTCCACACCGCCGCGCCGAGCAGCGCCAGCACCGCGACGGTGAACACGATCACGTAGTCGAGCGGGCGATCACCGCTGCCGGTCACCGGCGACGCCGGATCCACGTGCACGCCGAGCAGCAGTTGGCCGAACCAGCTCGCGACCTGGGCCTGGCGCTCGCCGTACCATTCGACCGCGAACTCGGCGGGCGGCACGAGATCGAACGGGAACGGCAGCGCGTAGAGGATCGGATAGAGGAGCGCGAAGCGCAGGCCCAGGCGACGCAGCACCCGTAGCCCGCGCCCGCGCCGAGACACCGCGGCGGACTCCACGCCGAGACGGTACCAGCACTGGCCGGAGCCTGGCCGGCCAGCGCCGTGCCAGCGGCCGCGACCGTGACTCGGGCCGCGTTGACGCGATCTCGCCCCGCACGGTGGCCGCTGAAGCCGGGCTCATGCACAAGCCCAAGCAGCTCATCCGCGCGTCCATGTTCATCGCCGGGTGCGCTTCTCTCGCGCAGGCCTCGACCGACGTCGATCGCGTCGCGTTCGAGACTCGGCTGGTCACGCTGATGGTTCTCGACGCCGACTTCTGCAACTCGACCTTGCCCGGGCAATCGGGGCCCCGTCTCCACCCGGCGCCCGGGGCACGGAGGTCACCTGGGTGGCCGCCCCCGCGCCGACCGCCCCGGCCGCGATCGCAGTCAGCGCCGCCGGCGAGATCGTCCTGGCGCCGTAGCTGCGGGCGGGCTGGGCGCGGGGCCGGCAAGGCGCCATCACCATCCGCCAGGTGCTCAGCCACCAGGCCGGCATGTTCAACGTCCGCGACCTCATCGACGACGCCCGCCGCCTGCTCGACCGGGACCACATGGTCGAGGCGCTGGCCGCGGCGCCGGCCACGGCCGTGCCGCCCGGCGCGACCGCCTACCAGGCGCTGACCTACGGCTTCCTGGTCGGCGAGGTGCTGCGCCGCACCGACGGGCGCCGCACCGACGGCCGGACCGTGCCCCGGTTCCTCGCCGACGAGCCGGCCGGCCCCTCGGCCTCGACGGGCTCTACATCGGCGCGCCGGCCAGCGAGCTGCCCCGCGCCGCGCGTCTGACCGCGGAACTACGTCCGCGCCCTCACCCTTTCGACCGGACCGAGAAGGCCGGCGGGCATGCCCCCGAACTCCCCGCCGCCCCAACGGGCAACCAAACCGCGTTGATGCGCCTCATGCCCCGAGATCTCGAGGCCCACGCCGACGTGCTGGCCGCCTGTCAGGCGGCGCTGATCGCTCGCGCCTGCCCCCGGCCCGACGGCGCGGCGCGGGTCGATCGCGCCGCGGGGGCGCCCGAGGCCCGTGCTACGATCGCCCGAGCGATGTCGACCGTACCCTCCACCGGCTCGGCCACCGTGGCCGACTGGCTGGCGCAGCCGGAAGATGCTCGCATGGAGCTCATCGACGGCGAGCTGATCCCGAAGGCCGCGCCCACGTTCGAGCACGGTCAGGCTCAAGCGTACACGACCATCGCGCTCGGTGGACCGTTCGCACGCAGGCTGGGCGGGCCCGGCGGCCCGGGCGGCTGGTGGCTGGCCACCGAGGTCGACATCCTCCTCGATGGCCGCGGCTATCGCCCTGACGTCGCCGGCTGGCGCCGAGACCGCGTGCCCGCGATGCCTCGCGAGCGGCCCGTGACCCTCCGGCCCGACTGGATCTGCGAGATCGTGAGCGAGTCGAACCGCACGACCGACACGGTCAAGAAGGTGCGCCGGTACCACCAGGCCGGGGTCGCGCACTACTGGATCCTCGACCAGGTCGAGCGTTCGCTCACGGTCCACCGGCATCACCCGGACGGCTACGTCATCGCGCTGGTCGCCGAGGCCCACGAGCGGGTCCGGGCCGAGCCGTTCGACGCCATCGAGCTCCAGGTCGCCGTCCTGCTCGGCGACGACGCCGACGAACCCTGAGGACCTGCGGGCCCGCTTCGCGGCCTGTGGCTCGCTGGCCGCAGCGATCCTCGCCGGGCTCGAGCTGGCGCCGCCATGGTCGGTGGTCGACGTCCTGATCCAGGACGAGTTCACCGGCCGGCGCGTACGCGCTCGAGGACCTCCTGCCGGTGCGCCACGCACGAGCAGGGACGCTTTACCGTGTGGAGCGCGCCGGGTCTGGCCCACCTGAGCGCGCACGCGGACGGATACGCCCCGGGCGACAGCGACGTGCCGGCCCCGACCGCGCGCGCACAGATCCATCTGACGCCGGAGTCGAGCCTGTCGGGCACGGTCGTCACCGCGGGGGACGCGCGGCCGGTCGACGGGGCGATCGTCGCCGTCGCGCTCGACGACAACGAGCTGGGAGCGAGCGTGCGCAGCGACGCGCAGGGCCGCTTCCGGATGACGCGGCTCGTCCCCGGCCGCTACCAGCCGGACGCGTCGGGCGACGGCTACCGCGGCGAAGCCGGCGAGAGCGTGCTGCTCGGCCTGGGCCAGAGCGTGGACGGCGTCGCGATCGTCGTGCACCCGGCGAGCCGCGTGCGCGGCACCGTGGTGATCGATCGCGGCGGGGGCAAGGTCGAGCCGTGTCCGCGCGGCGCCGTGATGCTGGCCGATGCGGCATCGCGGGCACGCGCGACCGATTCGATCGAGCTCGACGGGACCTTCGCGATCCTGTCCCTCGTGCCGGGGCGCTACGAGGTGCGCGTCAGGTGCAACGGGCACGCCGCGCAGCAGCAGTACCCGCCCGTCGAGGTCGCGGCCGGCACCGACGTCGCGGACCTGATCCTCACCGTGACGCCGGGCGCCGTCATCACCGGCACGGCCAGGACCGCCACCGGCGCGCCGTTCGGCGACGCGTGGGTGTCGGCGCGGGCCACGGACGAGGGCGGGTTCTTCCCGGGCGCGTTCGCGCGCTCGGGTGACGACGGCGTCTATCGCCTGACCGGCCTGCGAGGCGGGACCTATGAACTCGAGGCTAGCGTGAACGGTCAGGTCGACGCACCGCCACCCCTGACGGTGACCGTCGCGCCGGGCGGCGTCGCCACCGCCGACATCGTCTTTCCGCGGCGCCGTCCGCCGACCTCGACGTCTACGATCCCGCGTAGGAGACCGCTCGTGTCCGGCCATGTTCCGACGTGCGCGCCCGTGGCAAGCCACCGACACCGCGAGCTGCCTCGCCAGCGGCCGGAGGTACGTACGCGCGCTCACGTTTCCGGGCGGGTCGACGCCCCGGCAGCGCACAGCCCCGGACCTGCGCCCTCAGACCGCCGAGGGCGCCGAGCTGCGCTGCGGCGTCCGCGCCGGCGCGGACCCGACCTGGGATCGGCCGCGGGCCGAGCACGACGCCGTCATCGCGATCGGCGCCGGCCGCGCCCGCGAGCTGCCGGTGCCGCGACCTCGCCGGCGTCGACCTCGCGATGACCTATCTCGAGGATGCCAACCACACCGTCGCCGGCCTGCCGCTCGGCCGGATCGGCCGCCGTCCTCCCCCAGGCCGCAGAAAGTCGTGAACCGTCCGCCAGCGATCGTCACTTCAGGGAGGAACCAACCTGGAGGATGTCGATGCTGCCCGTGCCCCCGTCTCGTAGTCTGTCGGTGATCTGCTCCGCGCTCGCCGCCCTTGGCCTGTTCGCCGCCTGCGGCGCGACCGAGGCGCCCGTGGAGGGCGATCCCGACGCCGCCACGACGCCGACCGACACCGAGGCCCCGACCGTGGTCAGCGCCACGCCCGGCGCCGACGCCGTCGGCGTCCTCGCCGACGCGTCGATCGTGATCACCTTCAGCGAGCCGATGGACGCGCCCTCGGTGGCCGCGGCGTATGCGTCCCCCGAGCTGCCCGCGGACCAGGTCTCGCTGAGCTGGAACGCCACTGGCGACGTGTTGACGATCGTCCCCGCCATGCCGCTCGCCTATGCCACCGGCGTCGGCGTCAACCCGGCCACCGTCACCGCCATGCGCTACGCCGTGACCGTCGGCAGCGCGGCCACCGATCGCGCGGGCAACCCGCTGGCCGCGCCGTTCGAGCTCGGCTTCACGACCAAGAAGCGGATCCGGACCGCCTTCGCCGTGGTCGCCGACCTCACCCGGGTCGCGCGCAACGGCGTGCTCCTGGCCGTCGCCAACCCGCTGTGGATGGGTGACAACAACACCGGCGAGACCTACCAGTCGTTCGTCACCTTCGATCTCGCGCGGCTGCCGTCCGGCATCGAGGTGGAGCGAGCGGAGATCGCGGCCAGCCAGCTGGCGCCGACCGGCCTGCCCTACAGCATGGGCGCGCTGCTCGCCGACCACATCAGCTACGCCTCGGCCGCGGTCGCGCCGACGACGCTCCCGCTGGCGTCGATCGGCCCGTTCTCGACCAACGCCACGCGCGAGGTCAAGCGCCTCGACGTCACCTCCCAGGCCCGCGAGGACCTGGCCAACTGGCAGGTGCGCGGGGGCCGCTCGCAATACCGCCTGCGGTTCGCGCAGGCGACCAACGGCAACGCCTCGACCGACACCGCGGTGTTCGACAAGGACTCGGTCTCGTTCGAGATCCTGTACCTCGCCGACTGAGCTCACGCGCGCCGCGACCGGCCCTTGCCCGCCTCGACGGCGGCCGTCGCGCGGCGGACCACGCCCATCGCCGTCAGGCTCCAACCGGCGGCCATCGCGCGAGCGGGCAGTTCGAGCAGGTCGAAGCCGTCGAGCGCGATGTCGTGAAACTCATCTCCAGCGACGAAGGGCGACGCCGCCTGCGTGGCGGGGAGGAGCTCATCGCGGCGCTACGGCGCAGGGGTGACCGCCGGCGCGGGCGTACCAGCGGGCGTACCATCGGGCGGCGCGGCGGCGGCGGCAGCCTCGGCGGCCAGCCGCGCCTCCTTGAGGCGCTGCTCGCGCTTCCGGATCTTCACGCGCTCCTTGGCCTCCTGCTCGTAGTCGAAGACCGCCGGATCGGGCGTCTTGGCGTCGTACACGCGCACGACCATCGATCCGTCCACCGGCATCTCGACCTCGCTCCACCCGGCCGGCATGACGGGCTCGGTCCAGTCGTAGACCCACCTCGCGTCCTGCGCCGACAGGTTCACGCAGCCGTGGCTGTTCACGTGGCCGAAGCGGTCGTGCCAGTACGCCGCGTGGAAGTAGAGGCCCGAGCGGAAGCGCGTCGCCCACGGGACCTCGGACACCTCGTAGTGGGAGCTCTCGCGCTCCTCGGCGGACATCCTGGTGAGCGACGATTTGGACCGGATCCGGTAGATCGCGGGCGGCGTGTCCTTCTTGTTTCGGCCCGACGAGACCAGCGTCACGAACACCGGCGTGTCCCCCTCGTACGCGATCATCACCTGCTCGTCGCGATCGAGGTCGATCCACTTCGCGTGGGCGCCGGCGATCGCGGGCCGCGGCCGGACGCGGGCGACGCGGAGGCTCTTGCGATCGATCCACTGCCCGTCCGCGACGCGGACGAACCCGCCGACCTCCTCGAGCACCGGCACGATCGCGCGGTGTTCGAACGTCCCGGTCGCCGGGGCCTTCTTGTCCGCCGCCGCGCGCGCGGGCACCGGCTTGCGGTCGTCCGCGTACACCCAGGCGAACGGCCACGCCGGCGGCGGCGTCGCGACGACGTCGAGGCCCGCGAACGTCGACGGACGGAACTTCGTCAGGTCGGTCGATGCCACCAGCCCGACGCTGGTCTTGACGTAGTCGACCCCGTCGATGTCGACGATGCTCGTGTCGTCCTTCGTGACCATGTACGTCGACTTGGACTTGGGCTCGGGCAGCGCGGTCCCGGCGCGCACGGCGTCTTCGGTCGCGTAGCGCGCGGCCCCCTTCTTGACGTTGTAGTAGTCCTGCGGGACGAGCCGCCCGTCGGGGACGATCGGCAGGGCGACGGCCAGCGGCGGCTTGGGGCTCGGCTTGGCGGCGCGCGCGCACAGCCACCCGCGCGGCGCGGCGGCGAGCCAGACCTTGCAGCGCTTGTCGCCGTCGACCGCCTCGCCCACCGGCAGCCGCGTGCCCTCGGTGATCTTGCCCAGCGGCTCCGACTGCACATCCGGTCGCGCGTACGCGGCCACGTCGCGGCGCAGGACGAACGATGTCGTCGTCGCCGGCCAGGCGAGCTTCGTCAGCGTCGCCGCGTTCGGTGGCGGCGGCCCCGGATCGACGGCGGCGACCGGGGGGCCAGCGGGGGCGGCCGGGGGTGGCGCGGTCGGCGCCGCTTCGGTGGGGGGCGGCGCCGGCGCGACGTGCGGTTGCGCGTCGAGGGCGAGGTCGGGCGCGGCGGGTCCGGCGTCGCGGCCGCCTCGACCGCATGCCAGGAGCGCCAGCGCCAGGCACAGTCCCAGGCGAGTCATTCGATCAGTCTCCCACATGTCGCCAGCCTCGTTCGAACAACCGAGACGGGCGCCTCATTCCGACGGCGTCCGGGCCGGCGCGCGTCAAGGCGGTGCGGCCGGCCGAGGCCGTCAAGGCGCCCGGGCGGGGCGCTCGGCACCTCACGGGCGGCCGGTCGCCGCGGTGCGGTAGATTCCGGCGGTGACCGCGCTGGTGCTGCAGTCGTATCGCACGCGCGACGTCGCGCCGTGGATCGAGCAGATGGTATCCTCACCGCACGTGCGCTCCCCCGACACCACGGCCGAGGCACATACGGTCCAGCTCGCGATCTACCGGCGCATGACCGTGGATCAGCGGCTCGCCCTCGCCCTCGAGATGTCCGCGGCCGCCCGGCGCACGACCCTCGACGGGATCAGCGCCCGGCACCCCGACTACGACGAGGCGACCGCGATCCGCGCCCTGTTCCGGCTCCTGCATGGCCCGGAGCTCTACGCCAAGGTCTGGCCGAACCTGCCGGCCCCGGCGCCATGACCACGCCGGCGACGACCCTGGCGTGGGCGACAGGGCTGCTGGATCAGCTCGGCATCCCGCACATGGTGGTCGGCTCGTTTGCCAGCTCGGCCCACGGGCTCCCCAGGACGACGCAGGACATCGACGTTGTGATCGATCCGACGCCGGCGCAGCTCACCGCGTTGCTGGCGGCCATCGACCTCGACCGCTTCTACGTCGACGCGGACACGGCCCGCGATGCCCTGCGTCGCCGCGGCATGTTCAACATCATCGACATGGCCAACGGCTGGAAGCTCGACTTGGTGATCCGCAAGGCGACCGCCCACGCGATCGAAGAGCTGGAGCGTCGGGTCGTCGGCACGGTCGCCGGCGTCCCGGCGCCCCTGGCGACCGCGGAGGACGTCATCATCGGCAAGCTGATGTGGGCGCGCGCGGGCGCGTCCGACCGACAGCTCGCAGATGTCGCCGGCATCCTGACCACGCGCGGCCCGCAGCTCGACCGCCCGTACCTCGCGCGCTGGATCGGCGAGCTCGGCCTCGACGGCGAGTGGCAACGGGCCCAGGCGCTCGCGACTTGAGCGGAGCACCTCCAGCTGGCCGCTTCATGGCGGCTCGGTAGCTGCGTGGCCGGGGACCGGACGGGCGTCCGAGCGCCGGACCGCGCCGGGGGCCGGACGCTCGACGGCGGTCGACGCGCGCGGGGCGCGCCGAGCCCGAGCTCGACCGAGCCCGGCACCGCGGCGTCGGCCCCATGGACCGCCTGTGCCGCGGCGGGCGCTGCGGCGCAGGGGTGGTCGCCGGCGCGGGCGGCGCGGGCGGCGCGGGCGGCGCGGGCGGCGGCGGCAGCCTCGGCGGCGAGGATCCGACCGCCGCGATCCGACCGCCGCCGAGGCGCGCCGTCACCGCGCGAACGGCGGCGTCACGGCGCTTGGAGGCGCGGCGCGGCCGATGGGGATCACGTCGAGATCGAGCCCGCCCGGATACCAGTAGCTGGTGTCCTGGCCGTAGCCGTAGACCGAGATCCCGAACGGGGCGCTCCCGCTGATGGCGTGGTTGCCGTCGGCGAGCGGCCCGTTGCCGAGAGGGGTGACGCGCGCGACCGAGAAGCCGCTGGTCCCGATCGGCACGAAGCTCGTGACCGGCGCACCGTCGAGCGTAACGCTGCTGCCGCTCTCGCTGATGATGTCGATATAGTTGGTCTCGTAGTTGGTCGGTGCGTGGAACAGGTACTCGGAGCGGTACTGCTCGACCGGCACGGCCAGCGACATCGACGGATCGCCGGTGCCGCCCGCCACGGTCGATCCCTCCATGTACTGCGCCACGAGCACCTTCGCCGAAGCGGTGATCGCGAAGCTCGCCGGGTTGCGCGCGATCTCGACGAAGTCGCCGCCGCGCGCGATCGTCGTCGGGGCGCCGGCCACCGGCGGATCGTAGGTGAGCGTGGTGTTGGGCTCGGTGGCGACGATGCGGACCATCTGCTCCTTGCCCTGGGGGATGGTCACGACCGCGGGCGCGACCACGACGTAGCGGGTCGACAGGGCGTCGATCGGGAACATCGACTCCTCGAGATGATCGCAGTAGCCGAACGGCAACCCCGGCACGTACGCGCAGTAGTGACCGCCGAACACCTCGACCGGCTTGGTCGAGGTCACGCTCGAGCCGGTGAGGTCGCCGGCACCGTCGATCGCGGCCAGCTCCAGCACGTCGCCGGAATCGAGGATGATCGACTGCGGGACGTCGGCGACGAACGCCGGCGCGCCACCCTGGGCCGGCGTCGCGGACTTGGTGGTGATCGTGACCTCGGTCCCGTCCTGGTAGGCGACCACGGCGAGCAGGCTCGGCCACCACACCTGGCCGTCGGTGAGCACCGGGTAGCTCGCGACCAGGTAGCGATCGCGCCAGGCGTTGCTGGGGAGCAGGAGCGAGGCGTCGTTGGAGTACGAGTTGGTCGGCGCGCCCGGCAGCGAGTAGTCGAGCGGGTTGAACTGGTACACGGTGACAGGCGCGTTCGAGCGCAGGTGGTACGCGCCGTCGGTCTGCCGCGCGCCCAGGGTCGGCGCCCGACACAGGTCGACGTCGATGTTGTTGCACAGCTTGAGCGCTGGCACCCACGGCAGCTTCCGCACGACCGTCCCCATCGGCGGCACCGCGAACGTGATCGGCGCCCCCAGCGCGCCGCCGTCGATGGTGACCTGGGCGGCGGCGGGGGTCGTGTTCGAGACCGCCACCGCGAACTCGTAGAACGACGACACCATGTTGCCAGTGACCGTCGGCCAGTAGTCGCAGCCGACGTAGCTGGCACCCAGCGCCTGCGGCGAGCACGCGCCCTCGCACACGCCGCTGGCGCCGCACGCCATCCCCTGCAGCGGGTCGCAGTACACGTCGATGAAGCCGGTGCCATCCGCGCGGCAGGCGTGGGACACGTCGCCGGTGCAGGTCCCGGTGTTGGGCACGCACACCGTGCAGCCGAGGGTGGGGTCGCAGGCGGCTGGGCACGTCTCCACCGTGGTGAAGTTGCCATCGCTGCAGGTCTGGAGGTTGGTGCCGTCGCAGCGACGCTCGCCCGCGGCGCACGGCGTGTCGTCGTCGTCGTCGGCCGGGCTCGACGGCCCGCATGCGGACACCACGATCGCGAAGGCATAGACCCAGACAGCGTGAAGCACGGTGCGCCGAGCCATGAGCACCTCCCGTCGACATTGAACCAGGCCACCGCGCGGGCCACAACCCCCCTCCGAGTCGGAGGATCCACGTTCCCGCGGCGCATGGGGCCTCGTCGCGGTCCTGGCGCGCGAGCTGGCGGCCGGTGGCGGCCCGGCGTGCGCGGCCTACGCGCGGGCGCACGGCCAGGCGATCGGCGCCATCAACCTGTGCGCGTCCCTGGTCGGCGCCGACGTCGGCATCGACACCGCGACCGTCACCGCCGCGGTCGCGTGCCTGGCCGACACCGGCGGTGCGGTCATCGACCAGCACGTGCCACCGTGACCGGGCCGGTGCCAGGAGTGAGCCTCCCCCGATTTCGTGGACGCCGGCGAAACTCTTCGAAGCCATTGGTGGTCGGCGGCATCGTCAGCGTCGTCGCCCTCGATCTGGCAACCAGGGCGATCCCGTAGGACCTCGCCCGCGGCAGGCACGTCTTGCCGCGGGGCAGCCCGGTGACGGCGCCAGCAGCGCGGATCGGGCCCTGGGATCGAGCGGCGGGTGCCGGCGGTCGCGGCTGGTGGGTCGAGGCCCCCGGGATCCTTGACGACGCGGCTCGGTCCGCCACACTACCCCGGCCGATGCACCGCCGTACCTCTGCGCTGATCCTGGCCGCCGCCCTCCTCGCCCCCGGCCTCGCGCTCGCCGACGTCGTCACCGGCAACGTGCTCGACGGCTCCACGCTCAAGCCGGTCGCCAACGTGACGCTGACGATCAACGGCGCCGAGGTCAAGGTCGACCGGGTCGGCGGCTTCACGCTCGACGTGCCGCCGGGGCCGGTCACGATCGCGGCGGCCGCGCCGGGCTTCGACCCGACCACCGAGGACACGATCGTCCCCGACGGCGGCATCAGCGACTACATCGTGCTCCTGTACCGGCCCGGCGCCGCGCTCGAGACCGTCGAGCTCGAGGACACCGCGCCGGTGCCGCCGCCCCCGGGCAAGCAGGACATCCCGCGCGCGCAGATCACCCGCATCCCCGGCGCCCGCGGCGACGCCCTGACCGCGGTCCGCAGCCTGCCCGGCGTCGGCAACGCCGTCGGCGGCGGCTCGGGCCCGGGCCTGGTCGTGATCCGCGGCGCCGCCCCCGAGGACTCGCGCATCACGATCGACGGCATCGAGATCCCGGTCCTCTATCACTTCTTCGGGCTGCAGAGCGTGCTGCCCTCGGAGTTCATCGCCAACATCGAGTTCCTGCCCGGCGGGTTCGGCCCCGAGGAGGGCCGCTCGACCGGCGGCATCATCAACGTCGTGACCCGGGCCGAGGCGGCGCCGAACACCACCGGCTTCGCCGAGCTGTCGTTCATCAACCTGGCCGGGTTCGTCCAGACCCCGCTGTCGAAGAAGCGCGGCGTGACCCTGACGGTCGCGGCCCGGCGGTCGCTGATCGACTTCATCCTGCCGGCGGTGGTCGGCGACAGCATCAACTTCACGACCGCGCCCCAGTACTACGACGGCCAGCTCCGGGTCGACTGGCGCCGGGGCGAGGGCGACCGCGTCAGCGTGCTGGCGATGACCAGCTTCGACCTGCTGTCGCTGATCTCCAAGGACTTCGACCCCAACGAGCCCGAGTTCGCGGGCGGCTTCGACAACGAGACCAGCTTCAGCAAGGTGATCGGCCAGTGGAGCAAGTCGTCCGGCCCGTGGACCAACCGTCTGGTCGGCGCGGTCGGCACCAGCGGCTTCCGCATCGAGATCGGCGACGACCGCTACATCAAGGCCAAGCGCTACAACGCCGAGGTCCGCGACGACCTGAGCTGGGCGCCGAAGCGCTCGCTCAAGGTGCGCGCCGGCGGTGAGATCCGGGTCGACCCGCGCGAGATCGACGTCAAGTTCCCGCAGCAGCCGCCGGAGGGTCAGCCGCCGCCGTCGAACTTCTCGACCTTGCCGCTGGTCGAGCAGCACCTCGAGTTCAGCAACAGCGTCGCCGGCGCCTACGCCGCGGTCGACCTGCGGCCCGATCGCAAGACGACGATCAGCGGCGGCCTGCGCCTCGACTACTACGACCACCTGAGCGCGACCACGGTCAGCCCGCGCCTGCAGCTCAACCGCGAGCTCGACAAGCAGATCACCGTGCGCGCCGCCGGCGGCCTCTACACCCGCAACTTCGAGTTCGCCGAGAGCGTGCCCGACTACGTCGAGCCCGAGCGGGCCTGGCAGGTCGTCGGCGGCGTCGACGTCAAGCTGTCGCCGGAGCTGACCGCCTCGACCTCGCTGTTCTACACCGACCGCTTCGACCTGCTGACGGTCGACCCGCTGCTGGCGCGCACGATGCCGGCGCAGTCGTACGTCAACACCGGCACCGGCCGCTCGTACGGGATCGAGTACCTGCTCAAGGCCCAGATGAAGAAGTTCTTCGGCTGGATCGCCTACACCTACTCGCGCTCTGACCGCGTCGACATGGCCGGCGCCGACCGCCGGCTGTTCGACTTCGACCAGACCCACAACCTGATCGCGGTCGGCAGCTGGAAGCTCGGCAAGTGGGAGATCGGCGCGCGCTGGCAGTACGCCACCGGCCAGCCCGAGACCCCGGTCATCGGCTCGGTCTACCTCGCCGACGCCAACGCCTACATCGCCCGCTACGGCCCGGTCAACTCGGCCCGGATCGAGGACTACCACGCGGCCGACGTGCGCATCGATCGCAAGTGGAAGTGGGACAGCTTCGAGCTGTCGGCCTACCTCGACGTGACCAACGTCTACGCCCACGCCCGGGTCCTCGGCTACAGCTACAACTTCGACTTCAGCAAGCGCGAGCCGATCACCGAGCTGCCGTTCCTGCCGGCGCTGGGCGTGCGCGGCAGCTTCTGAGCGCCAGCGGACCGGGGTTCCCGTTTCGGATGTCCGGCTCCGGCTCCGGCTCCGGCTCCGGCTCCGGCGCGCGCTGCGGCGAGCGCCCGATCCGGCCGCGCCAGGGCGCCACAGCCTCAGCGCCGGAACAGGTAGTGCGCCGCAGCGGTGCGCAGGTCGGCCGCGGACAGCGCGCGGAAGCGGGGCGCCAGCCAGCGCGGCGCCAGCCCCGGCGCGCCGACGAGGGCGTCGGCCTCATCGTCGACCCAGCGGCGGTCGGCGCCGTCGTAGATGAGCCGGCGCAGCGCGATCGGCCGCAGGCCGGCGGCGACGAAGCGGGCGTGGACCTCGGTCGGCGACAGCCGGTTGTGGAAGCCGAGGGCGTGGCCGGCGACGCCGCGGTAGAGCGGGTCGGGCAGCGCGAGGTGGGCCAGGAACGGCAGCCGCCGATCGGCGTGGTGCAGGTGATCGCGGTGATCGACGACGTGCGAGATCACGCCGCCCGGCCGCACCACCCGCGCCAGCTCGGCGATGACCGGGTCGAGGTCGTCGGCGGCGTAGTGCTCGAGCGCGCCGCCGGAGTGGCACAGATCGACCGAGGCGGTCGCCGCTGGCAGCGCGGTGGTGACGCCGGTGTGGACGGTCGCGCCGACCGCGGCCAGCGCCGCGTCGACCGAGGTCTCCCAGCGCAGGCCGTCGACGAGGCGGCGCCGCGCCGCCGGGATCAGCGCGTCGGGCCAGGCCGCGGCCAGCGCGCCCGCGCGCGCGCGGTCGAGGTAGCGGTCGAGCATCGGGGCGTGGTTGGCGATCACGCCGCCGCGGCCGGTGAGCAGGTACGCCGCCAGCGCGACGAACGGGGTCTCGCCGCCGTCGAGCACCAGCAGGCGCGCGCCGTCGAGCGCGAGCCCGCAGCGGTCGCGCCACAAGGTCGCGTAGCCGGGCCACACCCGCGCGAGCTTGTCGACGTGGCTGGCGTACGTGCCCAGGTAGCTGCGGGTCAGCCAGCGATAGGCGTGGGGCCCGCCCGGCGCCCAGCCGAAGCCCCACTGCACCGCGCCCTTGGCCGCGGCGCGGATCACGGCGTGGCTCCCACGCGCGCGGACGACACGGCCGCCGGCGCCAGGCGCGCCTCGTCGACGGCGTACGCCACCCGCGCCCGGTTGCGCGCGATCTCCTGATCGATCAGCAGCTCACCGGCGGCGTCGCGGATGCAGCGCCGGAGCTGGTTCTCGCGCCAGACCACGCCGGCGGCGTCGCGCACGAACCGGTGATCGACCTCGTAGATCCGGACGGCGAGGCCGGGATCGCGGGCCACGCGCAGCTCGCCGCGCAGCTCGCCGTCCGCGATCGTCAGGTGGATCGACACGGCCTGGTCGAGCGGATTGGCGACGCGCAGATCGGCCCAGTTGTAGAACACGGTCGCGCCGCACCCGAACGGCACGGTGCGCCCGTCGTCGGGGAACAGATCGAGGCTGTGGCGGTGGCGCTCGACCACGTTCTGCGCCCCGCACAGCGCCAGGTAGTAGAGCAGGTTCGCGACCTGGCACGCGCCGCCGCCGACGCCGGCGGCCATCTCGCCGGCGTGCAGCTCGAGGCCGAAACGGAAGCCGCGCAGCCGGGTCGGCCAGCCGACGGCGTGGTGGTACGAGAACACCGCGCCGGGCTCGAGCCGGCAGCCGTCGATGCGCGCCGCGGCCAGCGCGACGTTGGCCTCCTTGCCGCGCTGCAGCCGCTCGTCGACGACCGTCGTGCCGCGCCGGAGCGGCGACGCGTGCCGCGCCAGCACGATCGCGCCGGCGGCGGGCCCAGGCCGAGCCATGGCCCGATGCTCGATCACGAACCCGGGCAGGCGCCGCAGCCGGGCGAGCTCGACGCGGACGGTGCGCGGCAGCATGGGGCGCATCGTGCCTGGAACGCCGCGCGCCGCAAGGTCATTCCCCGGCCCCGACGGATCACGGCGCGATCACCACGACCGGACGTCGTCGTCGGTGTCGTCCTTGCCGTCGGGCCCAGCCGACGAGACGCCGATGCCCTCGACGCCGGCGGGTCGCGCCGCGCCGCAGCGGATCACGTAGGGTCGGCCCCAGGGGTCCACGGTCCCGCGGTTGACGTACTCGGCGAGCTCGGCGAGGTCCGGGCAGTCGGCGCTGACGTTCCGCACCGCCCACTGCGGATAGGCCTCGCGCGCGAGCGTCTGGGCCTGCGTGAGCGCGATCGCGCGCTTGGCCGATGACGCCGGGCTCGGCGCGCCGCCGTTGCCGCAGCTCGAGGTCGCGAGCAGGACCAGGACCGGGACCACGACAGTGCGCAGCACCGGCAAATTCTACCGCATCGGCGATCGTCGGTTTCGGGATGACCCGCATCAGCCGCGCGATCCGCCGCGCGCTGCTCCGCACCGGGCGCCGCGCGACGCGCTGGGCCGCGCGGTCAGGGCAGCGCACCGCCCGGCTCGCCGACCGGCTGCCCGGTGATCGGGGCCGCGGTCGGCGGCAGCGCACCGCCCGGCTCGCCGACCGGCTGCCCGGTGATCGGCCGCGCGCCGACGTCGGGCATGTCGGGGTACGGGTGCGGCTCGCTCGGCAGGTCCGTCAGCTTCTTCACCGTCGGCAGCGACGCGTCGACCACGGCCATGACCTCGCCGATCGTGGCGCACATCGTATCGACGACCGCGGCCAGGATGGCCTCCTGGCTCGCGGTGGCCTCGTCGATGGCGGTCGCGACCGTGGCGCGGCCGGTCGAGGTCGGGGTCGGGCAGTGGAAGTCGAACAGCTCGGTGGCGACCGCCTTGCCGTCATCGCCCGGTTGCACGTCCTTGAGCCGGTCGCGGACGGCGATGAGCGCGGCCTGCATCGCCTGCTGCCCGGTCTTGTCCTCGCCGAGGCCGTGGTCGCCGCGCAGGATCCACGGCTGAGGGTGCGCCTTCGACATCACCTCGACGCCGGCGTCGAGGTCCTCGTGGACGAACCGGCGCACCGCGTCGGTGACGCCACCGGCGCCCTTGAGCAGCGCGCCGACCACGGCCAGCAGCACGAAGTCGTCCTCGGTCAGCGGCGTCCAGCCGGTGATCGTGAGCTTGCCCCAGTGCTGGATGGCGTCGGCGCTCCGGGCCCACACCTGGTGCCCGATCGACGCAGCCGAGGTCCGGGAGTTGAGCCAGCCCATGTGCTGCGCGACCGCGGTCTCGATGTCCTTGGCGGCCAGCTGGTGCCCGGCCGAGAACGCGTCCTGCAAGTAGTGCTCGGACGTGTACGCGTCGGCCTGGGCCCGGCCGAGCTCGGTCGGGCTGCGGCGCGTGGTCTTGGCGCGATCGATCGCCTGACCGTAGTAGTGGATGAACTGGTCGCGGAAGTTCATGCCGTCGTCGCCGGGCGCCGGCGCGAAGTGCTTCTCGTTGTCCTGGGCCTCGACGCTGTAGAGGCCCCCGGTCGCGGCGTCCCAGTCCTCGACGTCCTCGGACCGATCGCGGAGCAGCTGCTTCATGGTCTGGAGCTGGACGAGCGTGAACCGGTTCAGGTTGTTGAGGTCACCGATGTAGTCGACCAGCGCGGAGCACTCGCCCGGCGAGAACCGGACCTCGTCCTTGCCGACCTGCACGATCAGGTCGGCGCCCGGCACCGAGTCGCCGGCGCGGACGTGGCTCGGCGAGTCGTGGCGCTGCACCGCCCGGTCGCCGCCGGCGCCGCCGGCGAGCTGATCGAGCGCGGCCTCGGCCGACCGCCCGGCCACGACCAGATCGGCGACCTGATCGGCGTGCTGCTCGTAGCGATCGCCGGCCGCGCCGACGCCGCCGGCCAGCTGCACGCCGCCGCGTTGCTGCACGACGTGGGCGGCCTCGTGGGCGGCGAGGTGCAGATCGGGGGCGGCCGCGAACGCGACCCGATCGCCGGTGGCGTACGCGCTGGCGCCGATCGCGCCGGCCGCGTCGGCCGCGGGCCCGCCGACCTCGGCCCTGACGCCGCTGATGTCGTGCCGGCCGAACGCGCGCTGGATGGCCGCGCCGTGCGGCAGCGGGCTGGCCGCGGCGGCGACCCCGTCGGCGGCGATGGCGGTGATCGCGTCGGTGGTCGGCGCGGCCCGCCGCTGGATGTCCCCCGTGAAGTCGAACGCGGCGTCGAGGTCACGCACGACGGTGCGCCGCTGGACCGGCGCCGCCGCGGGCTCCGGCGCGGCGACCGCGGTGCGCGGGCGCAGGCCTTCGGTCAGCGATCGCCGTCCGGCGGCGCGCGACGGAGGCGATGACGATCCGGACTCGACCTCGTGACGCTGCAGGCTCCGCATGGGCCGGGTTGAGCAACTCGTGTGCCCTCGCCAAGGACGCGCGACACAGCCCATGGTGGGACGCCGCCGATCCGCCGTCGGCCCCGCGCCGCCGGCTCGTGGGACCGCGAGGTCCCGCTCGCCCGGACCGCACGATCGATCGGCCGGCGACCGTATTCGGATTCCCGGCAACCCTAACCATCTGAAACCTATAGCCAGCCCAGGAGGGATCCCGGTCCGTGAGTGAACGTTCTGGCGTAACCAACTCGTCCGGTGCGGCTCCAAGCCTCGTGACCGAGCGCCACGACATCGTCATCGTCGGCGGGGGCCTGCAGGCCGCCCTGCTGGCCCTGGCCGTGCGTGCACAGGCGCCGTCGACCCGCCTGGCGATCGTCGAGCGTGGCGCGGCGCTGGGTGGCAACCACACCTGGTGCTTCCACACGACCGACGTCTCGGCGCGCATGGCGCGGTGGCTCGCGCCGCTGGTGGCCCACCGCTGGGACGGCCACGACGTCGCGTTCCCCAGCCACGCGCGGACGCTCGCCGGCGGCTACGCCGCGATCCCCAGCGACCGCGTCGACGCCGTCGTGCGGGCCACCGGCGCCACCGTATATATAGGTGCGCACGCGACCGAGGTCGGGCCGCGGCAGGTGACCCTGGCGGACGGCCGCACGCTGACGGCGCCGTGGGTGATCGACGCCCGCGGGCCCGATCGGGCCGACGGCGTCGGCGGGTTCCAGAAGTTCGTCGGGCTCGAGCTCGCGCTCGCCGCGCCGCACGGGCTGACGCGGCCGATCCTGATGGACGCGTGCGTGCCCCAGGTCGACGGCTACCGGTTCATGTACGTGCTGCCGCTGGCGCCCGACCGGCTGCTGGTCGAGGACACCTACTTCAGCGAGCGCGCGTACCTCGACGTCGAGGCGATCGCCGCCGAGGTCCGGGCCTACGCCGACGCCCGCGGTTGGCGCGGCGCGGTCGTGCGCACCGAGACCGGCGTGCTGCCGCTGCCGTGGCAGTGCGCGGTCGTCGCGCCCCGCCCAGGCCTGATCACCGCTGGCTACCAGGGCGGCTGGTTCCACCCGGTCACCGGCTACTCGCTGCCGATCGCCGCGCGGCTGGCCGAGGCCATCGCCGACGGCCTCGCGGCCGGCGACGTGCTCGCGCGGGTCGACGCGCTGGCCGACCAGCACGGCGCCCAGCTGGCCTTCGCGTGCCGGCTGGTGTGGATGATGTTCCGCTGGTTCCCGCCGGCGCAGCGCCGCGGGGTGCTCGAGCACTTCTACCGCTTGCCCGAGGACACGATCGCGCGGTTCTACGCGCTCACGCTGTCGCGGCGCGATCGCACCCGCGTGTTCCTGCGTCGGCCCCCGCCCGGGCTGTCGTGGCGGGCGCTGGTCGCGGGCGGCGTCGCTCCGGAGGCCCGATGACCCTGATCGCCCCACGGCCCGCGCTGACGCCGTCGCTGGCCGACGCGCTCGACCGCACCTGGGACGCCGACCAGCTCGACCCCGACGTGCCGAGGGCGCTGTGGGACGCGGCCTTGTGCGAGCCGCTGGCCGAGTTCGCGCGCCGTCCGTCCAAGGAGCTGCGGGCGCTGGTGTGCGAGCTCGGCTGGGTGCTCGGCGGCGGGACCGCGCCGATGCCGCCGGCGGTGGCGCTGGTCATCGACGGCCTGCACACCGGGTCGCTCATCATCGACGACATCGAGGACGGCGCGCTCCAGCGCCGCGGCGCGCCGGCGTTCCACGTGCTGCACGGCGACGGCACCGCGATCAACGCCGCCAACTGGCTCTACTTCTGGGCGCTCGAGCGGCTCGGCGAGCTGCCGCTCGACGCCGCCGCCCAGCTGCACGTGCACCGCCGCGCGATCGCCGTGCTGATGACCTGCCACCAGGGCCAGGCCCTCGATCTGCGCGCGCGGGTCGATCGGGTCGACGCGAGCAAGCTGGCGTCGGTGTGCGCGGCGATCACCCGCGGCAAGACCGCGGCGCTGGTCGGGCTGGCGATGGAGCTCGCCGCGCTGGCGGCCGGCGCCGAGGTCGCCCACGCCGCGACCGTCGCCGAGCTGGGCCAGTCCCTCGGCACCGCGCTGCAGCAGCTCGACGATCTCGGCAGCCTCAGCCGGGCCCGGCGGGCCAAGGGCCACGAGGATCTGCGCGGCCGCCGCGTGACCTGGCCGTGGGCGTGGCTGCCCGAGGTCGTCGACCCGCTGACGCTGGCGCGGCTGCAGCACCGGGTCCGCGCGGTCGGCCCCGCCACCACCGAGCTCGACGACCTCGCCGACGAGCTGCACGCGCTGGTGATCGCGCACGGCCGGCGGCGGATCCGCGCCGAGGTCGAGGCCGGCCTGGCCCGCGCCCACGAGATCCACGGCGACCACCCGGCGCTCCGCGCCGCCGCCGCGCTGATCGCCCGCATGGAGGAGAGCTATGTCTGACGCACGCACCCATCGCGCCGCCGTGATCGGCTCCGGCTTCGGCGGCCTCGCCGCCGCCATCCGGCTCCAGACCGCCGGCGTCGCCACGACGATCTACGAGGCCCGCGACCTGCCCGGCGGCCGCGCCTACGTCTACAAGGACGACGGCTTCACGTTCGACGCCGGCCCGACGGTGATCACCGCGCCGCACTGCCTCGAGGAGCTGTGGACCGAGGCCGGGCGGACGATGGCCGACGACGTCGAGCTGTTGCCGGTGACCCCGTTCTACCGCCTGCACTGGCTCGACGACGGCCACGAGCTCGACTACGACGGCGAGCTCGACAGCATGAAGCGCCAGATCGCCGCGCGCTCGCCCGACGACGTCGACGGCTACGAGCGGTTCGCCGCGTACTCGCGCAAGGTCTTCGATCAGGGCTACACCAAGCTCGCCGCGACCCCGTTCCTGCGCTTCTGGGACATGGTCAAGGTCGCGCCCCAGCTCGGCCGGCTGCGGGCCGATCGCTCGGTCTACGCCACCGTCGCGAAGTACATCAAGGACGAGCACATCCGCCAGGCGCTGTCGTTCCACTCGCTGCTGGTCGGCGGCAACCCGTTCGAGACCTCGTCGATCTACACGCTGATCCATCACCTCGAGCGCACCTGGGGCGTGTGGTTCGCGCGCGGCGGCACCGGCGCGCTGGTGCAGGCGATGGTCAAGCTGTTCACGTCGCTCGGCGGCGAGCTGCGCCTGAACGCGCCGGTCGAGCGGGTCACCGTCGACGCCGAGGGCAAGCACCACGTCGCCGGCGCCGGCGCCGCCGAGCGCTTCGACCTGGTCGTCTCCAACGCCGACCTCGACGCGACCTACACCAAGCTCTACGGCGAGGAGCCCCGGGCCAAGCCGATGCAGCAGAAGCTGGCGCGGAGCGACTGGTCGATGTCGCTGTTCGTCCTGTACTTCGGGACCGATCGGACCTACGCCGACCGCGTCGCCCACCACACCGTCGTGTTCGGCAAGCGCTACAAGGAGCTCCTGGCCGAGATCTTCCACGGCGCCGAGCTGCCCGACGACATGAGCCTGTACCTGCACGCGCCGCACCTGACCGATCCGTCGGTGGCGCCGGCCGGGCACGGCGCGTTCTACGTGCTGTCGCCGGTGCCGCACCTGGGCAACGCCGCGCTCGACTGGGACGCGCTCGGCGCCGACTACGCCGACCGCGTGCTCGCCACGCTCGAGCCGCTCCTGCCCGACGTGCGCAAGCACGTGGTCACGAAGCGGTGGATCACGCCGTTCACGTTCCGCGACGAGCTGGCCGCCAAGCACGGGGCCGCGTTCAGCGTCGCGCCGAAGCTGACCCAGAGCGCGTACTTCCGGCCGCACAACAAGTGCGACCACATCCCGAACCTGTACATCGTCGGCGCCGGCACCCACCCGGGCGCGGGCGTGCCGGGCGTGGTCAACAGCGCCAAGGCGACGATGTCGCTGATCGCGCGCGACCTGGGCCTGACCGTGCCCGAGACGACGCCGATGACGGTGCCGGGCACGCTGGCGGAGGCGACGTGACCGAGGCCGCGCTGATCGCGACCGGGCGCGCCGATCTGGTGGCGTGCCGCGAGGTCATCGCCCAGCACTCGCGGTCGTTCGCGCTCGCGTCGACGCTCCTGGGCCCGACCGCGCGCGACCACGCCGCCGCGCTGTACGCGTGGTGCCGGGCCGCCGACGACGCCGTCGATCTGGCGGCGCCGGGCCAGCAGGGCGCCGCGCTCGCCGGCGAGCGCGCCGAGCTGGCGCGGATCTACGACGGCGCGCCGCTGACCCTGGCCGGGCGTGCGCTGGCGGCGATGGCGCGGGCCCGCGCGATCCCGATCGTGTACCCGACCGCGCTGCTCGACGGCATGGCCATGGACGTCGACGACGTCCGCTACCAGACCCACGCGCAGCTGTTCACCTACTGCTACCGGGTGGCCAGCGTCGTCGGCCTGATGATGTGCCACGTGCTCGGCGTCAGCGACGACCGCGCGCTGGTGCCGGCCGCGCACCTGGGCGTCGCGATGCAGCTGACCAACATCGCGCGCGACGTCGGCGAGGACTGGGGCCGCGGCCGGCTGTACCTGCCCGACGAGCTGCTCGCGCAACACCGGCTCGGCGGCCTGGCCGATCGCCTGGGCCAGCCGCTGCCGGCCGACGTCCACGCCGACCTGCACGCCGCGCAGCGCGCGCTCCTGGTCGTGGCCGACCGCTACTACCGCTCGGCCGCCAGCGGCTACCGCGCCCTGCCCGGGCGCGCGTCGGCGGCGATCCGGACCGCGGCGCGGGTCTACCGCGCGATCGGCGCGCAGGTGCGACGCCTGGGCCCGGCCGCGATCACCACCCGCGCCGTGGTCGGCGGCGGCCGCAAGGCCGGCCACGTGGCCGCCGCGCTGACCGGCGCGCTCGGCGCCACCCCGACGCGCCTGGTCGACCGCGTGCGCGGTCGCCGCCCGCGCGTGCCATCATCGGTCCTGGAGCTCGCCGATGTCCCTCGCCTCTGACACCGCCTCATCCCCCGCCGCCACCGCAGCCCGGCCCTCGGCCCGCCGCCGCAACCCGCTCGCGATCTACGTCGGTCGCATCCGCGAGTTCGATCGGACCGACTGGCAGGTCTACCTGGTGTGGATCGGCATGATGCTCGGGCTGGTGGCGTCGACCGCGGGCTTCCTCGCGTTCGGCCACGCCCACGGCGTGCGGTTCCCGGTCGAGGCCTGGCTGGTGCCGGTCGGCGCGCTGATCTTCTCGGTCGCGATCGCGATCGACACGATCGGCCACCGCACGATCTACAAGGAGGCGCTCAAGGGCGGCGAGCAGCTCATCCACCACATCACGATCGTCAACGGCGTCGGCAGCTGCATCCTCCTGATCCTGGCCTACGCCCACCGCGCCGCCGTGATCCCGGCGATGGTCATGACCGGGCTGTCGTTCATGTTCAGCGTGTTCGACGAGGGCTTCCACTGGAAGCGCTACACGTCGTCCCAGGCCGACCCGGTCGAGATGTGGTCGCACGTCGGCATCTTCCTCGGCCACGGCATCATGATGGTCGGCTGGTGGTGGTTCTGGGCGCTGGGCTACCCCGGCGTGCACGCGACGCTGGCGGCGATGTGATCGCGCTGGTCCTGGCGATCGCGATCGTCGCGCTGGCGCCGGTCGGCGTCGGCGTGTGGCGCTGGCGCTTGCACCAGGTGGCGCGCCTGCGCTCGCAGCGCGGCCCGGCGTCGCGGCCACCGCCGCGGGTGTCGATCATCGTGCCGGCGCGCGACGAGGCCCACAACCTGCCCCGGCTGCTGGCGTCGCTGGCGCGCCTGGCGCCGGCGGCCCACGAGATCATCGTCGTCGACGATCACTCGACCGACGGCACCGGCGAGCTCGCCCGCGCCGCCGGCGCCTGGGTGATCACGCCGCCGCCGTTGCCGCCCGGCTGGCTCGGCAAGTCGTGGGCCTGCCACGCCGGCGCGCAGGTCGCGACCGGCGACCACCTGCTGTTCACCGACGCCGACACCGAGCACGGGCCCGACGCGCTCGCGCTCGCGCTCGACCGGGCCGCCACCGCCGAGCTGGTGTCGATCATCCCGACCCATCGCGTCGAGGCCGGCTGGGAGCGGCTCCAGGGGCCGTTCCAGCTC
The DNA here is from genome assembly GCA_016717005.1 of Myxococcales bacterium. Classification (NCBI taxonomy): domain Bacteria; kingdom Pseudomonadati; phylum Myxococcota; class Myxococcia; order Myxococcales; species Myxococcales bacterium. The sequence goes on from JADJUF010000039.1 coordinate 483,410, forward strand.
ATGTTGCTGGTCGCCGGGCGCGCCGGCGCCGACGCCGACGCCGGCGCCCGCCGGTACAGCATCGGCCAGTACCTGCTGTTCGAGCGCGGCGCCTACGAGCGCGCCGGCGGCCACGCCGCGATCGCCGGCGAGATCGCCGAGGACCTGCACCTGGCGGCCCGCGTCGTCGACAGCGGCGGCCGGTTCGGGCTGGTGCACGCGCCCGGCGCGCTGGGCGTGCGCATGTACCCCGAGGGCGCCGGCGCGTTCGCGCGCGGGTGGCGGCGCAGCTTCCGCGCGGGCCTGGCCGCGGCCGGCGCCGGCGGCGCCGCCGAGATGATCGCGGTGATCGCGTGGCTGGCGGGCGTCCCGCTGGGCCTGGTCGTGGCGCTCGCGCTGGCGGCCTGGCCCTGGGCCATCGCCGCGGGCGTGGCCTACCTCGCGACCGCGGCGATGCTCGCGCGCGATCAACGCGCGGTCGCCGACCTGCCGTGGTGGTCCGCGCTGGCGTTCCCGATCCCGACCCTGGCGTTCATCGCGATCTCGACCGTCGCCGCGGTCGACCACGCCCGCGGCGCGCCGGTGCGCTGGCGCGGCCGGACCGTCGCGCTGCCGGCGTCGCGCGGAGGCGGCGCGTGACCACCGCGCTGGCGCCGACGCCGCCGCCGCCGTGGTGGCGGCTGCTGTACAGCCCGGGGGCGTGGCGGACGCGCCTGGCCGCGACCAAGGCCCGCTTCGAGGCCGAGCACCTGGCCTGGAACTTCGACGCGGTCGCGCCCCACGTCGCGCCGGGCGCGCGCGTGCTCGACCTCGGCGCCTGGGACTGCCGCCTGGCGCAGGCGCTGCGCGATCGCCGCGGCGCCCGCGTGGTCGGCGCCGACGTCGTCGACAAGAACGCCACCGACGTCGAGCTCCGGGTCCTCGTCGACGGCCGGGTGCCGACCGCGCCCGACGAGCGGTTCGACGTCGTCCTGCTCCTGTACGTGCTGCACCACGCCGCCGACGACCGCGCGGTGCTGACCGAGGCCCGGCGCGTGCTCGCGCCCGGCGGCACGATCGTGGTCGGCGAGGACCGCGCCGACACCTGGCGGGCGCGGCTGCGGACCAAGGCGTTCCACCTGTGGCTGCTGATCTTCACGTTCATGGGCTGGCGCGGGTCGTTCCGCTCGCGCGCCGGCTGGACGGCGCGCTTCGCCGAGGTCGGGCTGGCCGTGCGCGATCACCAGCCGCTGGGCGCGACCCGGTGGTGGTTCCCCGAGAACGAGCTGTACGTGCTGACCGCCGCGTCGACGCCGCCGCCGGCCTGACGCCCGCGCCCCGGCGCGGCCCTGCTACAGTGGGCGACGATGTACCGCCTGCTCGCGCTCGATCTCGACGGCACGCTCTTGCGCAGCGACCACACCGTCGACGCCCGCGACGTCGCCGCCATCGCCGAGCTCCAGGCCGCCGGCGTCACGGTCACGATCGCCACCGGCCGGCTGCACTCGGGCGCGGTCGACGCCGCCCGGGCCTGCGCGATCGACGGCCTGATCGCCTGCGTCGAGGGCAGCCACCTGATCGAGCTGAGCACCGGCACCACCCACGCCCACCACCCGATCCCCGACGACGTCGCCGCGCGCTGGCGCGACGCGGTCGCCGCCCACCAGCTGGCCGGGTTCGTGTTCGACGCCGACGGCATCCACCACGACGCCGCCGGCGGCGCGTACGTCGGCTACGTCCGCACCTGGTCGCCCAACGTCCGCATCGTCGACGACGCCGCCTGGCCCGACGCGCCGCTGGCGACCGTCGCCATCGGCGACCTCGACGCGGTCACCGCCGCCCACGCGGCGCTGCGGCCGCACCACGCCTGGCTGTACGCGGTGACCTTCGCCGTCAGCGCGTACCCCGGCAAGCACGCGCTCCTGGCGCGCGCCGCCGGGCCGACCAAGGGCACCGCGCTGGCCGCGCTGTGCGACGCCGCGGGCTGCACGCTGGCCGAGGCGGTCGCGATCGGCGACTGGGTCAACGACGTGCCGATGTTCGAGGTCGCGGGGCGCTCGTTCGCGATGGGCGGCGCGCCCGACGCGGTCCGCGCCAAGGCCACCGACGTGCTGGCCCGGCCGGCCGGCGCCGGCGGCGGCATCGCCGAGGCCATCCGCCGCGCCTGGGGCTGACCCGCGTCGAGCGATCAGCTCGTCGACACGCCGGCGGGCGCGGGCGGCGCCCCGCCGCGCCAGCGCCGCCACCGGCGGATCAGCCACGCGATCGGCCGCTCGCACCGGAACAGCGGCGCGTAGGCCAGGCCGACCAGCGGGTACGGGAACACGATCGCCATCAGCACCAGCACGCCGACGTGGAAGCCCCACGCCGCCACGGCCCAGACCGCGGCGATCCGGCGGTGCAGCAGCGCCAGCGGCGCGCCCAGCTCGACCACCATCGTCGTGAGCGCCAGCCCGCGCATCAGCGCCGTGTGCTCGAGGAACGCCGCCGCCACCGGGCTCATCGGCGCGCCCATCAGGTGCTTGCGCAGGTTGTCGATCGCGATCTGCTCCCGCAGCGCGTCGCCGTCGGTCCACGCCCACCCGCCCAGGCGCAGCTTGGCGACGCCGGCGAGCAGGTACGTGATCACCGTGATCAGCGCCAGCGCGCGCAGCGGCCAGCCGTAGCGCTCGTCGGGCGCGGCCCCGCCCCGGCCGCGGCGATCGACGCTCCAGGCGTCGGCGGCGGGCACGATCGCCAGCACCAGCACGTGCAGGGCCAGCAGGTTCTCGGTGTGGAACGGCATGCCCCACGAGTTGCGGTACGTGAGCGTGGCCAGGAGCGCGAGCGCGAACACCGGCGCCACCCAGCGGTAGGCCAGCCCGAGGGTGAACGGCACCGCCAGCGCCGCGGTCACCGCCACCAGCACCAGCCGGCCGCGGTGCGACAGCGGGCCGTCGAGCACGCGCACCACCCCCAGCGGCCGGAAGTCGTGCGCGACGAACTGACTGTCCGCCAGCCACACCGGCAACATGATCGCGACGTAGACCAGCGTGAACGCGCCGACCAGGATCCGCATCGCCGCCAGCCGCTCGGCCGGCGCCGGCGCGAACCACGCGTCGAGGACGCGCCTCACCGGGCGCCTCGCGCGATCGGACAGGTCGCGAGCGTCCGCTCGACGCCGCGATCGCCGCGGACGAAGTAGTCGATCGCGCGGTGGGTGCCCGCGATCACCTCGACCTGCGCGAACGCGCGGTAGTCGCCGCGGACGGCTAGCCGCGCCGCCACCCGCCGACACAGCCCGGCCGCGTCGCCGCGGGCCACCGCCGCGTGCACGCTGACGATCGCCTGCATCACCTCGGGGCTCGCGACCAGCGCGGGCGGCACGTGCCGCCGCGCCAGGTCGGGCCCGGTCGCCACGACGTACTCGAGGTACAGCCTCGCGTCCTTGCGCCGGGTCGCGAACATCGGGTAGGTCGACAGCGGGAAGCTGTCGCCGGCGACGGGATGGCGCGCGAGCGGCCAGGCCACGGCCACCGCGGCCACGACCGTGACCACCAGGCCGAACCAGCGGGTCGCGTTCACCGCTCGGTTGTACCGCGGCGCGGCGGGCTACCGCACCGGCGTGAGCACGTGCGTGTGCACGAGTTCACGCTCCCGCGCGCACACCTTCGACGCGGCCGCGCACGCCATCCGCAGCTGGGCGGCGTCGTCGGGCGCGCGGAACCGATCGAACGCCGCCAGGGCCCGGGCCGCCAGCGGGCTGCCGGGCATCAGCGCGGCGAGGGCCGTGGCCTGGGTCCGCAGCAGATCGGTGTCGCGTGGCGCCAGGTCGAGCCCGCGCACCGCCGCCGCCAGCGCGCCGCGATCGTCGCCGAGGCTGGCCCGGATCCGCGCCAGCACCACCCACGCGCCGGCGTTGGCCGGGGCCTTGTCGGTCAGCGCCTTGGCGTAGGGCTCGGCCTCGGCCCAGCGCCACACCCGCACCAGCGCGTCCGCGGCGTAGGCGTCGAGCGCCGCCGGGCCCGGCGCCGGCATCAGCGCCCGGGCCTGGGCGACCAGCGCCAGCGCCTCGTCGGCGCGCCCCTGCTTGCCGGCGACGCTGGCGAGCTGGGTCAGGATCATCGCGCGCGGCCGGGCCCCGGCGTCGCCGGCCGGGACCTGGGTGAGCGCGTGGGTGAGCACGCCGCGGGCCTCGTCGAGGCGCTCGGTCACGACGTGCGTCAGCGCCATGCCGAGCTCGTAGCTGCGCTCCCACGCCGGGCGCGCGTCGACGGCGCGCACCGCTGCGCCGTCGCCGACCGAGATCTCGGTCTGCGCGATCTCGGTGATCGGCTGCGGCTTGCACGGATCGACCACCATGTCGCGCAGCGCCAGCGCCTGGCGCAGGAACGCGGCGCCGTCGCCGGCCTTCGACGCGGCGCACACCGCGCGCTGGTTGTGGAGGCTGCGGGTCCGGTGGCGCAGGCGCGCGCGCACCGCCAGCGGCTGCGCGACCGCGGCCGGGACCTCGAGCGCGTACCGCACCGCGATCGCGTCGCGCGGCGCGATGGTCTGGTTCGAGACGATCGCGCGGAAGCCGAACAGCTCGTGCTGCTCGAGGGGCGCGCCGTGCTCGTCGACCGGGTACGCGCGCAGCACGTGGGCGTCGTCGTCGTCGCCCGAGCGCGCGTGGGCCAGGCCGCTGGCGGCCAGGCGACGACCGCGCGCGTCGAGCACCTCGACCTCGATCCACGTGTCCTGCATGTCGACCACGCCGCCCGGGAACCGGTGGCCGGTGAGCAGGTTGCGCACGACGACGTCGAAGGTCAGGCGCTGGCCCGGCACCACCGGCGCCCCGTCAGCGGGCAGGTGCCAGCGACCGCCGATCGTGGCCGGGCCGGTGGCCGGCGCCGTGGCCGGCACGATCGCGCCAGCGATGTCGATCGAGGCGGTGCCCTCGAGCATCGTCCGGATCCGCGCGAGCTGCGCGTCGTCGTGGCGCATCGACGCCATCCAGGTGTGGCCACCCGCGAAGGTGTGGGCCCGCACCTTGTGATCGTCGCCGGCGTACTCGTCCGGGCCGGCGCTGACCTCGGGCATGTGGCACGAGATGCAGCCCTGCTTGTCGACCTTGTCGATGCGCCCGGCGCCGTTGCCGGACCACGCCGAGCTGCGCCACCCGGTCGGCTCGTCGATGCCGGTCAGGTGGACGGGCACGCCCAGATCCGGCGACAGGAACCCGCGGTGGCAGGTCACGCACAGCTCGTCACCCAGCGGCTTCACGTCGACCGCGCGCCGGTGGATCGCGACCGAGGCCGGGTCGTCGACGTTGGGCGTCGGCAGCGGCACCCCGCTCAGCACGAAGCTGGCGTTGCCGTCCTTGGTCGGCGCGCTGGCGCCGTGGCAGACCCGACACGACACGCCGGTGTGAGCGCGCAGGTCGTCGGCGGCGACCGCCTGCTTCATCGCGCCGTCGATCTCGAGCGGCATGTCGTGGCAGCCGCCGCAGTGCTGGCTGGCCTCGTTGCCCAGGTTGGCGCGGACCAGCTCGACGTTGGTGCGGTAGACCGGGTTCGCGAACGACGCGAACGAGTGGATGCTCGACTGCCACTGCGCGGTCACCTCGGCGTGGCAGCTGCCACAGGTGTCGACATCGGCCAGGGTGTTGCCGTCCTGCACCTCGGGGCCCGTCGACATCGTCAGGAGCGACGGCGCGTACGGCCCCGGCGCCTGGGGCAGCCGGGTCTCGTACGAGGGCGGCGGCTGCTGGGGTGTGGTGTCGACCGGGATCTGGACCCCGTCGCCGTGGCAGCCGGCCAGCGCGATCACGACGACGAGCACGTCTCGACGCATCACGACCTCAGCTCCGCCGCCGGCGGCGGCCGATCAAGAACGCCAGGCCGACCGCGCCGAGCGCGCCCAGATCGCTGGCGCCGCCGGTCGAGCAGCCGGCGCCGTGGTCGAGGGTGAGCGCGCCCGCGGGCGCCTGGGGCTTGGGCAGCGGCGCCTCGACCCGGGGCTTGGGCTTGCGGCGCTTGTACGCGCGCACGCCGATCTCGGGCGCCGAGGTCACGAGCAGCCGCGGCAGGTTGGCCTTGCGCGACACGAACGCGGTGCCGGTGCCGGCGATCGCCTGGTTGCGGCCGCCGCTGGGCGGCCCGCCCCAGCGCGCGCGCACCGGGCTCTTGCAGGTGATCGGCCCGGTCCACCAGTGCCGGATCGCGTAGCGCGCCTGGAAGTTGTTCTGCGACGCCGGCTGCGACCGCTCCTCGAGCTTGCCGTTGACCCGCTGCTCGCGCCCGCCGACGATCGGCGCCGCCTGCTTGAACACGAGGTCCTCGCTGATCGTCTTGCCGTAGCGCGCGTGCAGGCGCGTCAGCACGAAGTCGTAGCCGCCGTACCGGGTCGGCGTCGCCGCCGGGCCCTCGAGCACGTCGGCGCCGAGCAGGAAGAAGTCGTTGGCGCCCAGCGTCGGCCCCGGGCACGGATCACAGCTCGAGGCATCCCACGCGTACTCGGTCACGACCGCGCCCGGGTTCTTCTCGACCGTCCGGTCGAACAAGGCCGCGTAGAACGACCCGAACGAGGTCCGGACCGCGTCGCGCACGTCGAGGTTGGTCGGGATCGTCACGTTGCCGTAGTTCGCCACCTCGTAGCGCTGGCGCGGCGCCAGGATGCTCACGATCAGATCCTGCGTCCCGCTCGAGTTCGCCAGCCCCAGCCGGATCGGCAAGCTGAAGTCGTCGCTGTCGTAGTGGAACCGCAGCGGCGACAGCGCCGCGCGCCCGTTGACGAACTTGACCTTGGCCGGGTCGACCTTCGCGACGAAGAACTTCATCCCCGCCGCCACGTACGGCTTCAGGAACGCCTCCGCGCTCGGCGGGATCTGGTAGTGCTCCTGCCGCAGCCAGGTGTCGAGCCCGGTCGAGTCCTTCGCCGACAGGATCAAGATCTGGTACTCGCCGACCGTGAACTTGGCCTCGATCGTCACGCCCAGATCGATGGGCCTGGCAGCGGGCGGTGCCGACCCGGCGCCGCGCGAGGCCATCTTCATCGGCCGCTTGCGATCGTAGTCGTCGAAGTCGCGGCCGCACGGGTCCTGCTCCCAGTACTCGACCAGCCGCGGCGAGCCCATCGTGTCGACGCGCGAGAACACCTCTTTCGGGAGGGTCTTGACGTCGGCCTCCTGCAGCACCGTCGGCACCGGGATCACCATCGCGAAGTCCGACGGCGGCCCCTGGTAGTTGTTCTGCATCGACAGGACGGTGCGCGTGCCCTTGCGCATCAGCACCACCTGCGTGGCGTCGTTGAACATCTCCGAGCCCGCGCCGTTGATGTAGAACCCGCAGAAGGCGTGGGCCGCGCGCGGCGCCGAGACCGCGAGGGCGAGGGTGGTGACAGCGAGGACGAGACGACGCATGCGGAGCTCCTAGGCGTGGTGGCGGCGACGACGACGGAGGATGCACGCGACGGCGAGGCCGCCGAGCCCGATCCCGAGCGCGCCGAGCGTCCCGAGATCGCTGGCGCCGCCGGTCGAGCAGCCGGCGCCGTGGTCGAGGGTGAGCGCGCCCGCGGGCGCCTGGGGCTTGGGCAGCGGCGCCTCGACCCGGGGCTTGGGCTTGCGGCGCTTGTACGCGCGCACGCCGATCTCGGGCGCCGAGGTCACGAGCAGCCGCGGCAGGTTGGCCTTGCGCGACACGAACGCGGTGCCGGTGCCGGCGATCGCCTGGTTGCGGCCGCCGCTGGGCGGCCCGCCCCAGCGCGCGCGCACCGGGCTCTTGCAGGTGATCGGCCCGGTCCACCAGTGCCGGATCGCGTAGCGCGCCTGGAAGTTGTTCTGCGACGCCGGCTGCGACCGCTCCTCGAGCTTGCCGTTGACCCGCTGCTCGCGCCGCCGACGATCGGCGCCGCCTGCGTGAACACGAGGTCCTCGCTGATCGTCTTGCCGTAGCGCGCGTGCAGGCGCGTCAGCACGAAGTCGTAGCCGCCGTACCGGGTCGGCGTCGCCGCCGGACCCTCGAGCACGTCGGCGCCGAGCAGGAAGAAGTCGTTGGCGCCCAGCGTCGGCCCCGGGCACGGGTCACAGCTCGAGGCGGTCCACGCGTACTCGGTCACGACCGCGCCCGGGTTCTTCGCGACGGTCCGGTCGAACAGCGCCGCGTAGAACGACCCGAACGAGGTCCGGACCGCGTCGCGCACGTCGAGGTTGGTCGGGATCGTCACGTTGCCGTAGTTCGCGACCTCGTAGCGCTGGCGCGGCGCCAGGATCGAGACGATCAGATCCTGCGTCCCGCTCGAGTTCGCCAGCCCCAGCCGGATCGGCAAGCTGAAGTCGTCGCTGTCGTAGTGGAACCGCAGCGGCGACAGCGCCGCGCGCCCGTTGACGAACTTGACCTTGGCCGGGTCGACCTTCGCGACGAAGAACTTCATCCCCGCCGCCACGTACGGCTTCAGGAACGCCTCCGCGCTCGGCGGGATCTGGTAGTGCTCCTGCCGCAGCCAGGTGTCGAGCCCGGTCGAGTCCTTCGCCGACAGGATCAAGATCTGGTACTCGCCGACCGTGAACTTGGCCTCGATCGTCACGCCCAGATCGTCGTCCTTGCTGGCCAGATCCATCGCCGGCGCCGCGCTGGCGCGCCCCTTCATGCCGCCGCGGAAGCGGCGGTCATCCCACTCGTCGCGGCCGCACGGGTCCTGCTCCCAGTACTCGACCAGCCGCGGGGAGCCCATCGTGTCGACGCGGGTGAACACGTCCTTGGGCAGGGTCTTGACGTCGGCCTCCTGCAGCACCGTCGGCACCGGGATCACCATCGCGAAGTCCGACGGCGGCCCCTGGTAGTTGTTCTGCATCGACAGGACGGTGCGCGTGCCCTTGCGCATCAGCACCACCTGCGTCGCGTCGTTGAACATCTCCGACCCGGCGCCGTTGATGTAGAACCCGCAGAAGGCGTGGGCCGCGCGGGGCGCGGACACCGCGAGGGCGAGGGTCGTGACGGCGAGGACGAGACGACGCATGCGGGCTCCTACGAGGTGAGGCGGCGACGACGACGGAGGATGGTAGCCAGGGCGAGACCGCCGAGGCCGACCCCCAGCGCGGATTCGGTCGGCGACGACGCCCCGCAGCCGCACCCGTGCTTGGTCGCGGGCGGGGTCGGCGGAGCGGGCGGCGGCACGGCCTTGTCGGGATCTGACGATCCAGGGCCGGGTCCGGTCTGTGGATTCGGTGCGGCCGCCCCGGCCGCCACGGCCTTGATCTCGAGCTCCGGGATGTCCTGGCGCACCAGCTCGGGCAGCTTGGCCGCGCCCCGTGGCGCGAACGCCAGGTCCAGCGCCGGCTTGACCCCGCCGCCGGTCACGCCGGCGGGCGGCCCGCCCCAGCGCCCGCGCACCGGCGCCTTGCACGCGATCGGCCCGGTCCACTCGTGCCGGATCGCGTACCGCGCCTGGAAGTTGTTCTGCGACGCCGGCCGCGCCCGCTCCTCGAGCTTGCCGCCGTCCTGCAGGAACTCACGCCCGCCGACGATCGGCTCGGCCGCCTTGAACACCAGGTCCTCGGTGACGGTCTTGCCGTAGCGCGCGTGCAGCCGCGTCAGCACCATGGTCATCGCGTTGCCCTGGAACGGCGCCGCCGCACCCTTGGCGCCGCCGAGCACGTCGAGCCCCAGCGTCGACAGCTCGCTCATGTTGATCACCGGGCCCGGGCACGGATCGCAGTTCGTCGCCTGCCACGCGTACTCGGTCACCACCGCCCCCGGGTTCTTCTCGATCGTCCGGTCGAACAGGGCCGCGTAGAACTCGCCGAACTTGTCCCGGACCGCGTCCTTCACGTCGAGGTTCGTCGGGATCGTCACGTTGCCGTAGTTCGCGACCTCGTACCGCTGCCCCGGCGCCAGGATGCTCACGATCAGATCCTGCGTCCCGCTCGAGTTCGCCAGCCCCAGCCGGATCGGCAGGCTGAAGTCGTCCGTGTCGTAGTGGAACCGCAGCGGCGACAAGGCCGCCCGCCCATCGACGAACTTGACCTTGGCCGGGTCGACCTTCGCCACGAAGAACTTCATCCCCGCCGCCACGTACGGCTTCAGGAACGGCTCCGCGCCCGGCGGGATCTGGTACTTCTCCTGCCGCAGCCACGTGTCGAGCCCCGTCGAGTCCTTCGCCGACAGCACCACGATCTGGTACTCGCCCACCGTGAACTGCGCCTCGATCGTCACGCCGAGGTCCTTGTTCTTCTGGACGCCGCCGCCGCCGCCACGGCCGTAGCCCTGGCCGATGCCGGTGGTCGCGCTGGCCGGGTACTGGACCATGCACGGGTCCTCTTCCCAGTACTCGACCAGCCGCGGCGCGCCCATCTGGTCGACGTGCGCGAAGACCTCCTGCGGCAGCGTCTTGACGTCGGCCTCCTGCAAGACCGTGGGCACCGGGATCACCATCGCGAACGCCTCGGGCGGCCCCTGGTAGTTGTTCTGCATCGCCAGCACCGTCCGCGTGCCCGAGCGCATCAGCACCACCTGGGTGGCGTCGTTGAACATCTCCGAGCCCGCGCCGTTGACGTAGAAGCCGCAGAACGCCCGCGCCGTCGAGGCGGTGAGCAGCGACGCGCCGAGCGCGAGGGTGGTGGCGAGGATCTTGTGCATGGGTGTGCTCCTTGTACGTCGTCGATCGATCGAGGGGGTCACGCGCGCCGGCGCCGGCGCGTCACCAGCGCGGCGACCCCGAGGCCGCCCACCAGCGCCAGCGCCCCGCCGCGTCGCCGTCGTCGGTCGCGCAGCCGCAGCCGCTCTTCTTCTTGGCCGGCGGATCCCCGGGCGGCAGCGTCTTGGGCAGCGTGGTCGACGGCGTCGCCGGGTCCGCGGTCGTGCCCGCCGCCGCCGCCTTGACCTCGAGCTCGGGGATGTCCTGGCGCACCAGCTCCGGCAGCTTGGCGGTCCCACGAGGCGCAAACGCCAGATCCAGCGCCGGCTTGACGCCGCCGCCGGTCACGCCGGCGGGCGGTCCGCCCCAGCGGCCGCGCACCGGATCCTTGCAGGTGATCGGCCCGGTCCACTCATGCCGGATCGCGTACCGCGCCTGGAAGTTGTTCATCCCCGCCGGCCGCGCCCGCTCCTCGAGCTTGCCGCCGTCCTGCAGGAACTCGCGCCCGCCGACGATCGGCTCGGCCGCCTTGAAGACCAGGTCCTCGGTCACGGTCTTGCCGTAGCGCGCGTGCAGGCGCGTCAGCACCATGCTCATCGCGTCGCCGCTGAACGGCGCCGCCTTGCCCTTGTCGCCGCCGAGCACGTCGAGCCCCAGCGTCGCCAGCTCGCCCATGTCGATCACCGGCCCCGGGCACGGGTCGCAGTTGGTCGCCTGCCACGCGTACTCGGTCACCACCGCGCCCGGGTTCTTCTCGATCGTCCGGTCGAACAACGCCGCGTAGAACTCGCCGAACTTGTCCCGGACCGCGTCCTTCACGTCGAGGTTCGTCGGGATCGTCACGTTGCCGTAGTTCGCGACCTCGTACCGCTGCCCCGGCGCCAGGATCGAGACGATCAGGTCCTGCGTCCCGCTCGAGTTCGCGAGCCCCAGCCGGATCGGCAGGCTGAAGTCGTCCGTGTCGTAGTGGAACCGCAGCGGCGACAAGGCCGCCCGCCCGTCGACGAACTTCACCTTGGCCGGGTCGACCTTGGCCACGAAGAACTTCATCCCCGCCGCCACGTACGGCTTCAGGAACGGCTCCGCCCCCGGCGGGATCTGGTAGTGCTCCGAGCGCAGCCAGGCGTCGAGCCCGGTCGCGTCCTTCGCCGACAGGATCACGATCTGGTACTCGCCCACCGTGAACTGCGCCTCGATCGTCACGCCGAACCCGGCCGAGTCGCCGAGCGCGATGCCCGCGGCCGGCGGCGCGGGCATCGCCTGGTTGCGCGCCCGCTCGTAGCGGACCTGAGGCGCGCACGGGTCCTCCTCCCAGTACTCGACCAGGCGCGGCGCGCCCATCTGGTCGACGTGCGTGAAGACCTCCTGCGGCAGCGTCTTGACGTCGGCCTCCTGCAGCACCGTCGGCACCGGGATCACCATCGCGAACGCCTCGGGCGGCCCCTGGTAGTTGTTCTGCATCGCCAGCACGGTCCGCGTGCCCGAGCGCATCAACACCACCTGGGTGGCGTCGTTGAACATCTCCGAGCCCGCGCCGTTGACGTAGAAGCCGCAGAACGCCTCGGCCCGCGGGGCCGTCAGCGCCAGCGCCCCCAGGGCCAGTGTCGTCGCGATGGTCTTGTGCATGATCGTGCTCCTGATGGATCTTGAGAGGGTTCGTCTGCTCAGGCGCGTCGGCGCCGACGCGTCACCAGCGCGGCGACCCCGAGGCCGCCGACCAGCGCCAGCGCCCCGCCGCCGCCGTCGTCGGTCGCGCAGCCGCAGCCGCTCTTCTTCTTCGGCGGCGCGGTCGTCGCGGGCGCGGTCGTCGGCGGCGCGGTCGTCGGCGGAGGATTCGCCGTCGCCGGCTCGGGGGCCGCGGCCGCGGCCGTCGCCTTGACCTCGAGCTCGGGGATGTCCTGGCGCACCAGCTCCGGCAGCTTGGCGGTCCCACGGGGCGCAAAGGCCAGGTCCAGCGCCGGCTTGACGCCACCACCGGTCACGCCCGCGGGCGGCCCGCCCCAGCGCCCGCGCACCGGGGCCTTGCACGTGATCGGCCCGGTCCACTCGTGCCGGATCGCGTACCGCGCCTGGAAGTTGTTCTGCGACGCCGGCCGCGACCGCTCCTCGAGCTTGCCGCCGTCCTGCAGGAACTCGCGCCCGCCGACGATCGGCTCGGCCGCCTTGAAGACCAGGTCCTCGGTCACGGTCTTGCCGTAGCGCGCGTGCAGCCGCGTCAGCACCATGCTCATCGCGTCGCCGCTGAACGGCGCCGCCGCGCCCTTGGCGCCGCCGAGCACGTCGAGCCCGAGCGTCGACAGCTCGCTCATGTTGATCACCGGCCCCGGGCACGGATCGCAGTTGGTCGCCTGCCACGCGTACTCGGTCACCACCGCGCCCGGGTTCTTCTCGATCGTCCGGTCGAACAACGCCGCGTAGAACTCCCCGAACTTGTCCCGGACCGCGTCCTTCACGTCGAGGTTCGTCGGGATCGTCACGTTGCCGTAGTTCGCGACCTCGTACCGCTGCCCCGGCGCCAGGATGCTCACGATCAGATCCTGCGTCCCGCTCGAGTTCGCCAGCCCCAGCCGGATCGGCAGGCTGAAGTCGTCCGTGTCGTAGTGGAACCGCAGCGGCGACAAGGCCGCCCGCCCGTCGACGAACTTGACCTTGGCCGGGTCGACCTTCGCCACGAAGAACTTCATCCCCGCCGCCACGTACGGCTTCAGGAACGGCTCCGCCCCCGGCGGGATCTGGTAGTGCTCCTGCCGCAGCCACGTGTCGAGCCCCGTCGAGTCCTTCGCCGACAGCACCACGATCTGGTACTCGCCCACCGTGAACTGCGCCTCGATCGTCACGCCGAGGTCGCGCGCCGCCAGCGCCGGGCCCCGCGGCCGGCGCCAGGCCCGACGGCACCGACTTCATGGCGTAGCGATCGGGCGCACCGCACGGATCCTGCTCCCAGTACTCGACCAGGCGCGGCGCGCCCATCTGATCGACGTGCGTGAAGACCTCCGGCGGCAGCGTCTTGACGTCGGCCTCCTGCAGCACCGTCGGCACCGGGATCACCATCGCGAACGCCTCGGGCGGCCCCTGGTAGTTGTTCTGCATCGCCAGCACGGTCCGCGTGCCCGAGCGCATCAGCACCACCTGCGTCGCGTCGTTGAACATCTCCGAGCCTGCGCCGTTGACGTAGAAGCCGCAGAACGCCCGCGCCTCGCGGCGCCGTCAGCGCCAGCGCCGAGGGCAGGGTCGTCGCGAGGATCTTGTGCATGGGCCTCCTGGTGGGTCGAGGATCGAGCCGGGCGCCGCCACGCCGGCGCCCGCGCGGCAGCGTCACCAGCGCGGCGACCCCGAGCGCCCCCCACCAGCGGCCATCGCCAGGCCGCCGTCGCCGGCATCGGTCGCGCAGCCGCAGCCACTCTTCTTCTTGGCCTGGCGGATCCCGGTGGCGGCAGCGTGTCGGCCGCGCGGCGGATTCGGCAGCGCGGTGTCGGCGCTCGCGACGGCCGTGACCCCGAGCTCGGGGATGTCCTGGCGCACCAGGTCGGGCAGCTTGGCCGCGCCCCGCGGCGCGAACGCCAGATCCAGCGCCGGCTTGACGCCACCGCCGGTCACGCCCGCCGGCGGCCCGCCCCAGCGCCCGCGCACCGGATCCTTGCAGGTGATCGGCCCGGTCCACTCGTGCCGGATCGCGTACCGCGCCTGGAAGTTGTTGATCGAGTCCGGCCGCGACCGCTCCTCGAGCTTGCCGCCAGCCTGGCAGGAACTCGCGCCCGCCGACGATCGGCTCGGCCGCCTTGAACACCAGGTCCTCGGTCACGGTCTTGCCGTAGCGCGCGTGCAGGCGCGTCAGCACCATGCTCGCGTCGCCGCCGAACGGCGCCGCCGCGCCCTCGGCGCCGCCGAGCACGTCGAGCCCCAGGGTCGCCAGCTCGCCCATGTCGATCACCGGCCCCGGGCACGGGTCGCAGGTGTTCGCGGCCCACGCATACTCGGTCACCACCGCCCCCGGGTTCTTCTCGATCGTCCGGTCGAACAGGGCCGCGTAGAACTCGCCGAACTTGTCCTTCACCGCGTCCTTGACGTCGAGGTTGGTCGGGATCGTGACGTTGCCGTAGTTGGCGACCTGGTAGCGCTGGTTGGGCGCCAGGATGCTCACGATCAGGTCCTGCGTGCCGCGCGAGTTGGCCAGGCCCAGCCGGATCGGCAGGTTGAAGTCGTCGGTGTCGTAGTGGAACCGCAGCGGCGACAGCGCCGCGCGCCCGTCCTTGAACATCACCTTGGCCGGGTCGACCTTGGCCACGAAGAACTTCATCCCGGCCTCGACGTACGGCCGCAAGAACGGCTCGGCCCCGGGCGGGATCTGGTACTTCTCCTCGCGCAGCCACGCGTCGAGCCCGGCCGCGTCCTTGGCCGACAGGATCACGATCTGGTACTCGCCGACCTCGAACTTGGCCTCGACCGTGACCCCGTGGTTGCCGGCGAGGCTGGGCATCGGCGGCTGCGCCGCCATCTCGTAGCGGCCCTCCTTGCGGTCGGACTTCGTCCTCGGCGGCTCGACGTAGCACGGGTCCTGCTCCCAGTACTCGACCAGCCGCGGCGCGCCCATCTGATCGACCCGCCCGAACACGTCCTTGGGCAGCGTCTTGACGTCCTCCTTCTGCAGCACCGTCGGCACCGGGATCACCATCGCGAACGCCTCCGGCGGCCCCTGGTAGTTGTTCTGCATCGCCAGCACGGTGCGCGTGCCCGACCGCATCAGCACCACCTGCGTCGCGTCGTTGAACATCTCGCTGCCCGCGCCGTTGACGTAGAACCCGCAGAACGCGCGCGCCGTCGAGGCGGTCACGAGCGACGCGCCGAGCGCGAGGGTGGTGGCGACGAGCTTGTTCATCGAGTGCTCCTGGTGGTTGCCATGGTGAAGAGAGCGGCGCGCGCTCAGCGTCGCCGCCGGCGCAGCGTCAACGCCAGCACCGCGCCCGCGCCGCCCGCGAACGCCAGCCCGCCGGCCGCGCCGGTCGACGTCGCGCACGTGCAGCCCGGGTACGCGGCCTTGCTGACCTTGCCCGGCAGCGGCACGCCCGCCTGCACGCCGATCTCCGGGATGTCCTGCGTCACCAGGTCCGGCAGCGACACCTGGCCCCGCGGCGCGAACGCGATGTTGGTCGCCGCCTGCGGCTCGTCGGCGATCTGATCCCCGGGCGGCCCGCCCCAGCGCCCGCGCTGCGGGTCCGCGCACGTCACCGGCCCGGTCCACGCGTGCCGGATCGCGTACCGCGCCTGGAAGTTGTTGGTCTCGTCCGGCCGCGACCGCTCCTCGAGCTTGTGCGTCGCCTCGTCCACCACGAACTCCCGCCCGCCCACGATCGGCCCCGCCGCCTTGAACACCAGGTCCGCCTTCATGTCGCTCTTGCCGTAGCGCGCGTGCAGCCGCGTCAGCACCAGGCTCCAGTAGTCCCCACCCAGGACGTCCGCGCCCAAGGTCAGGAAGTCCTCGCCGTCGAGCTGCGGGCCCGGGCACGGATCGCACGTCGACGCGTCCCACGCGTACTCGGTGATCACCGCCCCGGGGTTCTGCTCGACCGTCCGGTCGAACAGCGCCGCGTAGAACGCCCCGAACTGCGTCTTCGTCTCCGCCTTGACGTCCAGGTTCGTCGGGATCGTCACGTTCCCGTAGTTCGCCAGCTCGTACCGCTGGCTCGGCGCCAGGATGTTCACGATCAGGTCCTGCGTCCCGTTCGAGTTCGCCAGCCCCAGCCGGATCGGCAGGCTGAACTCGTCCGCGTCGTAGTGGAACCGCAGCGGCGACAGCGCCGCCATCCCGTCCACAAACGTCACCTTCTTCGGGTCCACCTTCGCCACGAAGAACTTCGACCCGCCCTCGACGTACGGCCGCAAGAGCGGCTCCGCCCCTTTCGGGATGCTGTACCGCTCCCGCCGCAGCCACGTGTCCAGCCCCGACGAGTCCGTCGCCGACAGGATCAAGATCTTGTACTCCCCCACCGTGAACTGCGCCTCGATCGTCACGCCCAGGTCGTCGGACGACTTGACGCTCTCGTCGGCCGCGCCCGCCATCGCCATCGGCGTCGGCATCGGCCCGTAGTCCCTGTACATGTCGGGCTGACAGGGGTCCTGCTCCCAGTACTCGACCAGCCGCGGCGATCCCATCTGGTCCACCTTCGCGAACACCTCCCGCGGCAGCGTCTTGACGTCCTCCTCGTGCAGCACCACCGGCACCGGCACCACCATCGCGAAGTCCGTCGGCGGCCCCTGGTAGTTGTTCTGCATCGCCAGCACCGTCCGTGTCCCCGACCGCATCAGCACCACCTGCGTGGCGTTGTTGAACAGGTCGGCCCCGCCGCCCCCGACGTAGAAGCCGCAGAAGGCCTGGGCGGCGGACGGCGCCGCGAAGGCGAGGGCCGCGGTCGCGGCGAGGACGAGGCGCTTGCTCATGTGGACTCCGGGCGCGCACGGAGGCCGCACGGCATGGCGCCGTCGGTCCCCCGCGTCGAGACGCGTGGGCGCGATGATAGACAAACGCGCGGAGCGTGTCCTTGGCCTGCGCCGCGCGATTTCGTGATTGTCGCCGCGCGGTTACAAGTGATGACGACGCAAGCAATGCGCCGCGGGCGCGCCGTCGCGCCGTCGACGCATGACGGCGCGCGTCGCTACTCGAGCATCACGGTGCCGAGCACCTTGCGCGACGACAGCTGCTCGATCGCGGCGCGGAGCTGA
Source organism: Myxococcales bacterium (assembly GCA_016717005.1). Classification (NCBI taxonomy): domain Bacteria; kingdom Pseudomonadati; phylum Myxococcota; class Myxococcia; order Myxococcales; species Myxococcales bacterium. The sequence continues at coordinate 500,678 of JADJUF010000039.1, forward strand.
CGGCGGGTGGTGCGGCGGGCGCGCGACACCAGCAGCACGCCGTCGGCGGCGTCCTGCAGCAGGTTGACCTCGGCGCTGCCCGCCACCGGCGGCGCGTCGATGACGATGTGATCGTAGCCACCCAGGCGCAGGCGCTCCATCGCGATCGCGAACGCCGGCGCGTCGAGGAGCTGGACCTGATCCGCCTTGGGGTTGACCGCGGCCACGTGCAGCCACAGCTGCGGGATGTCGATCATGCCCCAGGGCAAGAGCGGCTGGTGCCGGTGCGCGGCCAGCTGCTCGGCGAAGCACCACGGCGGCACGAACGCGAACACGCTGGCGAGCTGCGGCCGCCGCAGGTGGGTCTCGACCAGCAGCACCTTGGCGCGGTTGCACTCGGCCAGCGCCAGCGCCAGGTTGACGGCGGTGGTGGTCTTGCCGTCGCCGGGGCCGGGGCTGGTCACGACGATCACCTGGGGCCGCCCGGCCGCGAGCATGTGGTGGCGCAGCACGCGGAACTGGGCCGCGCGCTCGGAGTCCGGCGCGAGGTGCAGGATCAACCGGGGGTCTGGCTTGCGGTCCTCGGGCAGGTGGTGCTGGGTCAGGCCGATCTCGGGCGGCTCCTGATCGATCGGCGCCGGCGCGCGCTCGGCGAGCACCGACGGCACGCCCGCCGCCTGGATCATCGCGGTGCGGGCGGCGTCGGCGAGGTTGACCGTGTGCGCCAGGCTGCGCGGCTCGACGCCGTCGGGGCGCACCGCCACCATCGGCTGCGTGGTCAACGGCATCGGCGCGACCGCCCGGGTCGCGACCTCGAGCGGGTCGTCGGAGCCGGGCCGATCGCCGAACTTGCCGCGCTTCACCATGCGGACCTCGAGGGTATCACAGCCGGTCCGACCTACGCGTCCGCACGCTTGCCGAACCGCCGCCGCCGCCGAGCCCGGGCCCGCGGGATGACGGCGAGGACCGGCGTCGACGAGACCGCGAGCAGGTCGTCGCGCTGGTAGATGCGGTCGTCGAGCAGCGCCAGGCCCAGGGCCAGCGCGATGCCCAGCAGGGTGAACACGACCAGGCCGACCATGACCAGCTTCTTCTTGGGCTTGCCGATCGGCCGCAGCGGCCGGTAGGCGCCGTCGACGATCGACAGGCTGTCGCCCTGCTCGGCGATGCGCTGCTGGGCCTCGAGCTCGGTGCGGAACGCGCTGTCGGCGAGGCTGTCGACGCGCTGCTTCTGCTCGTCGACGTCGAGCTTGAGCTGCTGGTAGTCGTCCTCGAGCTTGACCACCGAGCTGGCGGCGGCGGCGGCGGCGGTGGCGGCGCCGCCGTCGGGGGTGACGGCGACCCCAGCGCCGGGCCTGGTGCGCCCTCGCTCGGCGGCGATCTGGCGCTCGATGTCGGCCAGGAGCCGCTGGAGCTGGGCCGGATCGACCGGCGTCGACGGGAGCGGATCGTCGACGACGACGACCTTGTCGGGCGGGACCGCGGCCTTGGCGGCGCGCAGCCGGGCCTGGGCCGACGCCAGCGCCTCCTTGGCCTTGAGCATCTCGGGATGGCGGTCGGTGAACTTGGCCTGGGCGTCCTCGACCCGGCGGCTCGCGGCCGCGACCTCGCGCTCGACCTCGGCCACCTTGGCGTCGGCCGCGAGCTGCTCGGGCGTGCGCTCGCGCCGGACCGGCGCCGGGGTCGGGACCGGCGCGTTGGGGTTGTCGATCCGCGCCTTGATGCGGGCGCGCTGGCGCTCGAGCGCCTGCAGCACCGAGGTGGTCGGCCCCGACGAGGTCGGCCGGGCGTTGCGATCCTGCATGGCCCGCACCGCGGCGCCCTCGCCGTTGCCCGCGTTGTTCTCGCTGACGAACTCGGGGTGAGCCACGAGGAACTGGTTGAGCGTCCGCTGCCGGGCGCGCAGCAGATCGATGGCCTCGCCCCGCAACCCGGCGGCGAACTTGGCGGTGGCCTGGGCCGACTCGACCCGGACCGCGGCCGCCTTGTCGCGCAAGAGCGTGGTCAGCCGCTGGGTCACGGCCTTGGCGCGATCGGGATCGGGATCCTGGTAGGTGATGACGAAGGTGTTGGCGCCGCGCGGCCGGAAGCCGATCCGCAGGCGCAGCTCCTCGACCGCAACGTCCTCGCCCTCGGCGGCGAGCAGGTCAGGGAACGGGTTGACCTCGGCGTCGCGGATCACGTCGACGAGCGAGCTGCGCGCCAGGAGCAGCTCGCGGTAGCGCTCGCCGATGTTGCGGTGCATCGTCGAGACCTCGCGGTTCTGCAGCAAGCTCGTCTGCAGGCGCTCCTGGTAGTACAGCACCGCGCCCGACTGGTAGACCTTGGGGCGGGACAGCGCGAACAGCACCGACAGGACGGCCCCGACCACGATCAGCCCGACGGTCAGCCACCAGTACCGGCTGGCGCGGTGCAGGAAGCGCAGCAGCTGATCGAGCCGGTCGCGCGCGGTCGTGGGGGTCACAGCCATCGTCGGTAGGATGGTACACGACGGGCGCCGACGCCACGCTGGCGGAGCGATCCGACGTCGTCGCCCGGGAAGCCAGGGACGTGCCCGACCAGCGGCAGGGCCATCCGGCGGATGTCGTCGGCGTCGTGGACCTTGGTGTCGAAGGCACCCACCACCAGGATCGACAGCGGCCCGATGATCAGGAGCGCGACCACCGCGGTCAGGATCAGCGTCGGCAGGCGCCCGCCGTGGTCGACCGGCGGCCGCCGCTCATCGACGATCTCGATCTCGAGCGCGAGGCCGGCGGCGTTGACCTCGGCCTGGAGCGTGTCGAAGTCGGTGCGGCCCTCGACCGCCTCGAAGGCCTGGGTCGCGGCCTGCCACTCGGTCGCCAGCGTGCTGGCCCGGACGCGCAGCGCGCCGATCCGGTCGACCTGCCCCTCGCGCTGGGCGGCGGCCAGCTCGTCGTAGACCGCGGCCTGCTCGCGCGCGACCGCGTCGAGGCGGGCGCGGGCCGCCGCGACGCCATCGCGGGCCTGGGCCGCCAGCGCCTGGGCCGCCTGGTAGCGGCGATCGGCCTCGCCGTCCTGGACCGCGCGGGCCAGCGCCCGCGCCATCTCGTAGGCGAACGCCGGGTCGACCGCGCTGTAGGCGATCGCCACCCGGGCCGAGCGGCGCTCGTCGTACGCCCACGCGTACTGGAAGTAGTTGCGCCAGACCCCGATCTGCAGGCCGTCGCGGAACTCCTCGACGGCGGCCGCGTCGCCGAACCGCGCCCGCTCGCGCCGCATGAGCTCGTGCTCGTCGAGGAACCTGAGCAACCGGTCGCTCGACAGGAGCACGTTCGCGACGTAGTCGCGCAGCTGGTCGAGCGGCGTCGGGTTGAAGCCGGCGTTGAGATCGCCCTCGGTGATCGCCAGGATGACGCGGGCTCGGTAGATCGTCGGCTTGAGCGCGACCTTGCGCACGACGGCCCCGGTCAGCACCACCGTCAGGATCGCCACCAGCCACCAGCGCTGCAGGGCCCGCCGCCGCAGTCGATCGACCACGTCGTAGAGCGCCAGGTGCAGCGGCTCCTCGGCCTCGAACCAGTCGACCACGCGCCACGATAGCGCGGTTCGGGAGCCGGCGCGCGGACGGTCCCAGTTGCGCGGACTCGGCGTCAATGAGATCGTGAGGCATGAGCGCTCGTCTGGGGGGACTGGCATCGCTAGGGATCTGGCTATCGATCGGCGCGTGCGGCGCCGCCGACACCACGGTCGACCCGGGCGACTTCGCGCTGCGCGATCTGCTCGGCGTGGCGCCCAAGGTCGCGGCCGCCTGGGACGACGATCAGCGCGCGGCCGCGCGCGCGGTCCTGGCGTCGGCGCTGCGCGACGACGAGGCGGTCGAGCTGGCCGAGGTCGTCGCGCGCGCCGACGACGCCGACGTCGTGCGGACCCTGGCGATGACCGACCTGCGGCTCGACGACGACGGCCACGACGCGCTGGGCCTGGTCGCGCTGTCGGAGCCCGCGCCGACCCGCGCGGCCGTGGCGCTGGCCGCCCCCGCGACCACGGCGGCGCTGCGCGGCGAGCCGGCGGCGGCGCCGGTGGCGATCGACGTCGACGCCCAGGCGTGGCCATGCCCGCGCGGCCCGTGCGACCTGGCCGACCTGCGCGGCCTCGCGGCGCTGGCGACCGACGCCGCCCCGGACGCGGCCCTGGTGCGGGTCCGCCCGGTCGTGCAGCTGGCCAGCGTCGCCGCGCTCGTGGCGGGCGCCGACGGCGTCCCGGTGCTGCTGGTGAACCCGATCGTGACGGCGCTCGGCCTCGGCCCCGACGCGGAGGCCGCGCCGAGCCCGCCGGCCGGGCCGAGCCTCGCGGCCCCGGCGACGCCGCTGCCGCCGCCACCCTTGGTGACCGGATCCTGGAACTACGGTCCGACGCTCGCCGACTGCGCCGGCAGCGTCCAGAACGAGTGCGGGACCTGCCTGGGCGGGGGCCTGTGCGAGTCGGTGTGGCCGACGATCTCGGGCATGGACGCGTGCGTGCTGCTCGACGCCGACCCCAGCCGCAACTACGCGCTGGTGTGCATCAACCTGGCGGTGTCGCTGGCCGACGTCCGCGCGTGCCTGCTCGACCGCGGCTCGAGCTGTGGGGTCGCCGCGACCGCGATCGACACCCCGGCCGGGCTCGACGCCAACGCCAGCTTCCTCGACACCCCCTCGTGCCAGGACGACCTCCAGATCTGCCTCGACCAGCTCTACGGCGCCGGCATGGGCACCGGCGGCAGCGACGGCTGCGGCTCGTGCAGCGGGTGCGACGGCTGCAACAGCAGCACCGACAACGGCAGCTGCAACAACAGCAACGACAACAGCAACTGCAACGGCAACGGCTGCAACGGCAACGGCTGCAACGGCAACGGCGGCGGCTGCGGCAACGGCGGCAGCGGCGGCAGCTGCTCGATCGCGCAGCGCTCGCGCCACAGCCCGGGGCTGGCGGTCGGCCTGGCGTGGGTCCTGGTGCCGCTGCCGGTGGCGCTGCGGGCGCGGCGGCGGGCGCGGCGCGGGCGCGCGCGGCTCGACGCGGATCCGGCGTGAGATCCCACGTCGTCGCCTGGCTGGCGCAGTACCTGCCGATGTCGGTCGCGCAGCTGCTGGCGCCGACCTGGTTCACGATGGTCGGCGTCGCGGGCCTGGTGACGGTGCTGCTGCTCTTGCGCCACGCCCGTCGCGACCACGTCGACCGCGGCGCGGTCGCGACCGCGGTGATCACGACGTACCTCACGGCGATCGCCGGCGGCGTCGCGATCCCGGTGCTGATCGAGCTTGGCTCGACCGGCCGGCTGTGGTTCGTCGGGATGACCTCGTACTGGGGCTACCTGGTCGGGACCATCGCGATGGTCGAGACCTGTCGGCGGGTGAAGGTCCCGCTCGGCTGGATGGCCGATCGCATCACCCCGGCGCTGGGCGTGTCGCTGGCGCTGATCCGGGTCGGCTGCTTCCTGGCCGGCTGCGACTACGGCCAGATCAGCTCGGTGCCGTGGGCGGTGCGCTTCCCGCGGGGCAGCTCGGCCTGGCGCGATCACGTCGCGCAGGGCCTGGTGCCGGCCGCGCGCGACGCGTCGCTCCCGGTGCACCCGACCCAGCTGTACGAGGCGGCGCTGGGCGTGGTGATCGCGCTGGTCGCGTGGCGGTACAACCGGCGCGCGGCCCGGATCGGATCGGGGCGCACGTTCGTGGCCGCGGCCGCCGCGTACTGCGTCGGGCGCCTCGGCGTCGAGAACCTGCGCGGCGATGGCGTGCGCGGCTTCGTCGGCGGGCTGTCGAGCGGCCAGCTGTTCGCGCTCGCGGTGCTGGCGGCGATCGCGGTGGCCGCGGTGCGGGCGCGCCGGACGCCGCCGCCGCTGGCAGGGTAGCCAGGACCAGCGCCGCCGCGTGCTACGGTGACGCGTGCGCATCGAGCTGCACTGTCACTCGACGTGGTCCGACGGCACCGCGTCGGTCGCCGAGGTGGCGGCCCGGGCGCGCGCGCGCGCGCCGACGCTGATGGCGCTGACCGATCACGACTCGAGCGCGGGGTTCGCCGAGCTGGCGGCGGCGGTGCCGGGCGCGATCCGCGCGTGCGAGCTGACCTGCGTCGAGGATCGCCGCGCGGTCCACGTGCTGGTCTACGACGCCGGCCACGATCCCCGCTGGCCCGCGTTCGAGGCGCTGCTGGCCGAGCAGGCCGCGGCCCGACGCGAGCGCCTGCGCGCGATCGCCGCGCGGCTGTTCCACCAGGGGATCGTGCTCGACGTCGAGCCGATCCTGGCGCGCGCCCACGGCCGGGTGGTCGGCCGCCCCGACGTGGCCAACGCGCTGGTCGCCCAGGGCGCCGTGCGCACGCGCGACGAGGCGTTCGATCGCTGGCTCCACGACGGCGGCCCGGCCGACGTGCCGCTGGCGCGGCTGTCGATCGCCGACGGCCTGGCCGCGGTGCGCGCGGTCGGCGCCCGGGCGTCCTTGGCCCACCCGCACCAGCACCACGATCGCGGCCCGAAGTTCCTGCGCCGCTACCGCGCCGACGGGCTCGACGGGGTCGAGGCCTTCTACGGCCGCTACGACGCCGGCGAGCGCGATCGCTGGCTGCGCCTGGCCGACGAGCTCGGGCTCACCGCGACCGGCGGCTCCGACTGGCACGGCGAGGCGTCGACCGAGCTCGGGGTCGAGGTGCCGGAGCCGCGCGGCCAGCGACTGCTGGCGTGGCTGGGTCGGGCGTAGGCGGCGGCACCGCGGCCTCCTGCAGGGCGCGCTGGTACTCGCCGAGCGCGCGCCGGTACGGCGCGAACGCGGTCGGCCCGGACATCAGCCCGGCCTCGAGCATGGTCGCCAGGGCCAGCGCGGCGTGACCGCCGCCGTGGAGCGCCAGCGCCAGGAACGCGCGCAGGGCCGGGTCGCCCGGGAACTCCAGCACCGCCTGCCCGAGCACGGCGATCGCGTCGTCGACGCGGCCGACGTTGCGCAAGGTCGAGCCGAAGCCGAGCAGGAAGCCGGCGCGGTCGTCGGGCGGGCCGCCCAGCTCGAACGCGCGCTGATAGTAGGTGACCGCCGCGGCCTCGCGCCCGAGTCGATCGCAGGCGTAGGCCGCGCGCGCGAGGACCTGCACGTCGTCGGGGTGGGCCTGTGCCAGCGCGGTCGCGCGCCGGTGGACCTCGGCGTCGTCGCCGGCGGCGCGCAGGCGCTCGAGCTCGGCCAGCGCGGGGGCGAGTGACCGGGCCATCGCCGCGATGGTCACCGACGCCGCGACCGCGACACAAGCGACGCAGCGGGACATCGATGTCGTGCTTGCGTGGCCCGCGCGCGTGCGGTTCCGCTCGCTTGCGCTGGCCCGGCCCGTGCAAATGTCGTCGGCCATGAAGTGGATCGCGATCGCGGCGCTGGGTGCGTCCGCGTGCCTGGGGCCGCCCGACAACGACCTCATCCAGTGGAGCGACGACTTCGAGCGCTGCGACCTGTGCAACTGGGTCACGGTCGGCGACGTCCGCCGGGTGACGACGTACCACCCGGGCGAGCACGCGCTGGCGCTGGCGCCCGGCGCGCGGGCCGGCCAGTCCTTCGGGATCGCGCGCGGCGCGGACGAGTACAGCGACGGCAACTGGGTCGAGCTGTCGACCGACTGCGTCGGGCCAGGCGCGCTGACGCTCCGGGCCTTGCCGGGACCCGACAAGCGCCTCGCGCTCGACCTCGAGCTCGACGACGTCGCCCTGGGCCCGTTCGCGCGCCACTGGCTGAACCTGCCGCCGGTCGACCCCGACGTGCCGGTGACCTTCGCCGAGCTGACGATCACCGCGGGCGCCGTGCCGTGCCGCGTCGACAACCTGCAGATCCGGATCTCCGGCGGCACGTATGCCTACTAGCACCAGGATGACGGCGCGCGCGCTCGCGCTCGCCGCGACGGCGCTGACGCTCGGGCCGGCCCAGGCCCAGCCGTCGGCGACCCCGCCGCTGGCGATCGCCGCGGATCCGCCGGCGGCGCGCGCCCCGGTGGCGCGCCCGCGGCTGCAGCTGACGCTGACCGGCGACCTGCGCGTGACCCAGCTCGACGGCGGCGCCGACCGGTTCGTCGACGACGCCCGGGCCTACGGCTGGCGCGACGCGCGCGCCCGCCCGCTGCTCGGCGGCCGCCTCGACGCGCACTACCTGCTGGCGCCGATCGTCGACGTCGGCGTCAGCGCCAGCTGGATGGCGATGAGCTACGCGGTCGGCATCGACGACAGCGACCGCATGCGCGTCGGCTGGCGCGCGCTCGCCGTCAGCGCGCGCCTGCACTGGGCCGGCGGGCGCCCGTTCGTGCCCGAGCCGCGCGTCGACCTCGGCGTCGCCGACGAGCGCTGGTCGGTGCACGGCACCGCCGACCACCGGGCCCGCACGTTCATCCGCGTCGGCGCCGACTGGCGGCTCGGCACGCGCACCGCCGGCGTCAACCTCGCCGTCGCGTACACGCTGGTCGCGACCGAGCGCGTCGACGGCCCCAGCCCGCCGCTCGGCGGCCTCGACCTGGCGGTCGGCCCCTACCTCCGCTTCTGAGTTCCTGAGGGTTCGTCGCCGAACCCAGGCAGGTGAAGGGGTACTCCGAGGTCAGCGGCCTCGCCCCGACCGCGCCGTCATCATCGGGGGCAAGCCCCGATGAGGGCCCCTACCCAGGACGCGAAGCTCCCGGCGCGTCGACCGGTGCTCGACCGAAGAACTTACAAGCTCTGAGGTTCGCGCCGACGGCGGCGACGCGGCGGCCCGCCAGATCCGCGGCGCCCGACCGCGTGAAGCTGGTGAGCCAGCGCACCGGTCCTGCGCCGACGAACGATCGTCGTCGGCGCGGCGTTACCGCGGCCGCGGCGCCGCGTAGTGCGCGTATGCGATCCGCACCTGCCCTCCTCTCGATCACCCTGGGCGCGCACGCGCTCATCGCCTGCGCCGACACGGGCGCGGGCGCGGGCGCCGACCCGACCGACGCGGCGCCCGGCCTCGACGCGCCGGTCGTCGACGTCGACGTCCCGTCGGACCCCGCCGCGCTCCAGGCCTGGCTCGCCGCCGGCAGCTACCTGACGCTGCCGGCCGAGTCGGGTCGGCACGCCTCCGCCGGGCCGCACCCGGGCACCGTCCGTACGTTCCTGACGCCGTCGCTGATGGCGTCCTTGGCTGGCACCGGCGAGCACCCGCGCGGCGCGGCGGCGATCAAAGAGCTGTACACCGGCGACACGCTGCGCGGCTGGGCGGTAGCGATCAAGCTCGAGGACGCGAGCCGCGGCGGCGCCGGCTGGTACTGGCACGAGGTCTTCTCGACCTCGCCGACCGCCGCGCCTGACTACGGCGGCGTCGGCCTGACGCTGTGCACGAGCTGCCACGGCGCCGGACGCGACTACGTCATGACGCCGTTCCCGCTGCGCTGAGCCCGGCGCTTGCGCGGCGCGCGCGGGCGCGCTAACGCCGAGCATGTCCTGCTGCCCGCGCTGGCTCGCGGTCCTGTTCGCGGTGGCGGCCTGCGGCACCCGCGCCGCACCGCCACCGCCGCCGTCGAACCACCCGGCCGACGCCGCGGCGATCACCGCGCCGTGGGCGCTGGCCGTGGCCGACGGCGCGGCCGGGCTGATCGACGACCGGGTGTTCGCCTGGGACCGGGCCTGGGCCGACGGCGGCGGCGGCGTCGCCGAGTACGCCACCCGCGACGGCGCGCTGGTCCGCACGCGCGCGATCGCGGGCCTGCGCGTCAACGGCGCGCCCGACTTCTGGGAGCGCGTGCCCGGCGGCTACCTCGCGTCCTGGGACGGCCCGACGTTCATCCGCGAGACCGGCGACGCGCTCGCGGTCGCGTGGGTCGGCGCCGGCGACGACTGGTTCGACAGCCACGCGATCGTCGACGGCGGCCTGGTGATCGGCCGCGGGCGCGCCGGCGCCGCGGTCGTGCGGCTCGACCTGACGACCGGCCGCGAGCGGTGGCGCGCGCCGCTGGTCGCGTGGTCCCAGGACGTCACCGTCGAGGTCGACCGCACCAGCGCCTACGGCACCTGGCAGGAGTACGACCCGCAGGCGCCGACCCCGACCATGACGATCCCGCGGCGCGTGCGCGCGTACGACCTCGCCACCGGCGGGGCGCGCTGGACCTACGACTTCACCGCCCCGCCCGATCGCCTGGCGGTCGCGCGCGACACGATCGTCGCCGCGTACAACGATCGCCTGGAGCTGATCGACGGCGCGACCGGCAAGGTCCGCGCGCGGCCGGCGCTGGCGCCGACCAACGCCAGCCTGCTCATCGACGACGCCCAGGTGATCGCGATCGATCGCGACGCGGTGGTGGCGCTCGAGCTGTCGACCGGCCACGAGCGCTGGCGCGTCCCGGCCACGTTCGACGGTCGGCCACAGCTCGCGCGCCACGGCGGCGACGTGCTGGTCACGACCGAGGCCGGCAAGGTGATGGCGATCGACCGGGCCCGTGGCACGGTCGGCTGGACCGTGGGCGTCGGCCTCGAGGCCTACCGGCTGTGGACCTCGCCGTCGGCGGTGGTGCTGGTCGGCCCTGGCGTGGCCGGCATGGCGCTGCCGCCGACCACCCCCGCCGAGTCGGCGCACATCCGCGGCCGCGTGATCGCCGGCGGCTGCGGTCCGGTCGCGAGCGCCCAGGTCACCGTCGACGGTCGCCCGGTCGCCCTGGCGGCCGACGGCACGTTCGCGACCACCGTCACCGGCCGCGGGGTGATCGAGGTGCAGGTGGCGCCGTCGCTCGACGACGCGATGGCGTGGGAGGGCCGGGCCCGGGCCACGACCGCGCGGGTGACGCTCGACGGCCGCGGCGCCTACGTCGTGCCCGATCTGCCGGTCGGCTGGTGCGGCGGGTGAGCCCCGCCAGCGGTCACGCCGCGGCCAAGGTCGGCGCGCCGTAGCGCGCGCGGGCCCAGGCGATGGTCGCGGCCAGCGCCTCGGGCCACGGCGTCGCCCCGACGCCGAAGGTGGCGCGGTAGCGGGCGTCGTCGAGGACGAACGGCGCCTGCCACTGGTACGTCATCTCGTGGACCTCGCGCAGCATCGGCGCGAACACGCCGAGCCCGCGCACGAGCCACAGCGGCACCCGGGTCGCGCCCAGCTCGGCGCCGAGCGCGTCCCCGACCTGCGCGATCAGCGCGCGGGTCGACGTGGCCGGGTTGACCGGCAGGTGCCACAGCTGATCGCGCGCGCGCGGATCGGTGCCGAGCGTGACCAGGCCGTCGGCGACGTCGTCGACGTACGAGTACGAGTGCGGCTGGTCGGGATCGCCCAGCACCTCGCCGGCCTTGCCGGCCAGCGCCCGCGGCCAGAACCGCTCGCCGAAGATCGCCGCCAGGGTCGCGCCCGGGCCGATGAAGTCGCTGGCGCGGCCGATCGTCACCGCGACGCCGCGGGCGCGCGCGGCCACGAGCAGCTCGGCGGCCTCGGCCCGCAGCGCGCCCTTGCGGGAGCACGGCGCGACCGGCGTGTCCTCGCGCATCACGCCGTCGGGCGCGCGCCCGTACATGTACAGGTTGTCGAGCACGACCAGATCGGCGCCGGCGCCGGCGACCGCGGCGACGATCGCGCGGGTCATCGGCAGCAGCTGCGCGGACCACGCCGTGTAGATCGGGTTGACGCAGTGGTAGACGACGGCCGCGCCCGCGACCGCCGCCGCCAGCGCCGCCGGGTCGGTGACGTCGGCCGACACACCCTCGGCGCCGGCCGGCAGCTCGGCGCCGAAGCGCCCGCGGCGGACCATCCGCACGGCCAGGCCGCGGGCGCGCAAGCGACGGGCGACCAACGGGCCGATCTGGCCCGCGCCGAGGACGACGTGGAGGGGACGCGCGGTGGGGTGGGGCATGGCGTCAGCGTGCCCATTGCGAGATCACGGCGGAATCCTCAAGATGGCAACATGTCATTGCAAGAACGCAATGCTGCCCGACCCGGCAAGGGCGCCCGGGCCCGGGTCGAGCGCCTCGACTGGGACCTGGTGCGGGTGTTCCTCGACGTCGCGCGCGCCGGGCGCCTCGCCGGCGCCGCGCCCCGGGCCGGCCTCGACGTGTCGACGGTGAGCCGGCGCCTCGACCGGCTCGAGGCCGAGCTCGGCGTGACGCTGTTCGAGCGCGGCAGCAGCGGCGTCGTGCTGACCGCCGCCGGCGAGAAGCTCGTGCCCGCGGCCGAGGACATGGCCCGGGCCATGGGCGAGCTCGGGGTCGCGCTCGACGCGGTCGAGGCCGCGGCCGAGGGCGTGGTGCGAGTGACCGTGCCGCCCGGCGTCGCCGACGTGTTCGTCGCGCCCGCGCTGGTGCGGTTCCACGCGCGCCACCCGCGCGTGCGCATCGACCTCGACGCCAGCGTCGGCTACGCCGACCTCACCCGCGGCGAGGCCGATCTGGCGCTGCGGGTGCGGCGACCCGAGCGCGGCGATCTGATCGCGCAGCGCCTGGTCGCGACCCGCAGCGTCCCGGCGACGGCGCCGGCCTACGCCGCCGAGCTGGGCCGGCTGCGCACGCTCGACGCCGCGCGCTGGATCGCGTGGGGGCACGACCTCGCGCAGCTCCCCGAGGCCCGCTGGCTGACCGCCCACGTCGCGACGCCGCCGGTGCTGCGCACCAGCTCGTTCGCGGCCCAGCTCAACGCCGCCGCGGCCGGGCTCGGCGTGACGCTCGCGCCCGAGCCGTACCTCGCGCGCTCGGGCCTGGCGCCGGTGCGCCCCGGCCGCGCCCTGACCGCGGCCTGGGCCGCGCTGCCGATCGGCGAGCTGTGGCTGGTCGGGCACGTCGCGCTGCGCCGGGTGCCGCGGGTCGCGGTGCTGTGGCAGTTCCTCCACGACGAGCTGACGCAGCCGTGGACGTGACCCGCGCGGCTGGCGCCTCCGTTGCGCGGCCGCCGGGCTGCGACCGCGACGCCCGCGATCGAGCACCGGCAGGCGATCAGCGCGCCTTCGCCTTTGCAGGCGGCGCCTTCGCCTTTGCAGGCGGCGCCTTCGCCTTCGCAGGCGGCGCCTTCGCCTTCGCAGGCGGCGCGCCCGCCCCACGCGCCGGCGCGTCGATCATCGCGACGACCGCACGATAGTGCGCCGGCGACACCGGCTGCACCGACAGCCGCATCCCGCGCTGGAACAGCGGCATGCCCTCGAGCACGGGGTTGGCGCGCAGCTCGTCGAGCGGGAGCAGCCGCGCCAGCTTGCGCTCGAACGCGACGTCGACGCAGATCCACCGCGGCTCGGCGGCCTTCGAGCCGGGGTCGTAGTACGGGCTCGCCGGATCGAACTGGGTGACGTCGACGACGCCGGTCCGCGCCACGCGGGCCAGCCCCGCGACGCCGGGCGGCGCGCAGCTCGAGTGATAGAACAGGACCGCGTCGCCGACCTTCATCTGATCGCGCATGAAGTTGCGGGCCTGGTAGTTGCGCACGCCGGTCCACGGCTCGGTCTTGACGCGCTCGAGGTCGTCGATCCCGAAGGTGTCGGGCTCGGTCTTCATCAGCCAGTGCTGCACCGCCCGACAGTAGCCCAACCCCGAAGCCGGAGCCGGAACCGGAGCCGGAGCCGGAACCGGAGTCGGAGCCGGAGCCGGCGCCGGAACCGGAACCGGAGCCGGAACCGGAGCCGGAACCGGAACCGGAACCGGAACCGGAACCGGAGCCGGAACCGGCGCCGGAACCGGAGCCGGAGCCGGAACCGGAACCGGAGCCGGAGCCGGAACCGGAGCCCGAACCGGCGCCGGAGCCGGAGCCGGAACCGGAACCGGATCCGGAGTCGGAACCGGAACCGGAACCGGAACCGGCGCCGGAGCCGGAGCCGGAGCCGGAACCGGAGCCGGAACCGGCGCCGGAGAGCCGGCGGCCGGGGTCCTGGGCTCCAGATCGGGGCGGAGTGCATCACCGAGACATCAGCGCCGCCGCGCAACCATTTGAGATCACTCGACCCAGATCTGGCACCAGGCTTGTATCAAGGGTGAGCATGCGCACGACCTCCCTCGCCATCAGCCTCGGGTTCGCGGGTGCCTTCGTGACGGGGTGCGTCGAGCAGCCCGACCTGGGCACCAACCAGAACCGGCTGACGTTCGAGGAGTGGAAGGCCACGCAGTACCGCGACGCCACCGGCCTGTACGTGCTCGATGGCGACACGCCGATCCGCAGCGAGGCGCGCCTGTTCGACATCTGGAGCGGGGCCCAGCCGGGGCAGCTCGCGGTCTACACGTCGAACGGCCAGGACGTGAAGTGGAGCGCGACTCAGCGGCTCCAGCTCACGTACTGCGTCTCGAACAACTTCGGCGCCACCAACAAGCAGAAGGTCATCACCGCACTCACCGGCGCCGCCGAGGGCGGCTGGGAGATGATGGCGGACGTCGACTTCATCTACGTCCCGGCCCAGGACGCCAACTGCACCGCCAGCAACACCGCGGTGCTGTTCGACGTCAACCCGGTCAACGCCAACGGCGAGTACCTGGCGCGCGCGTTCTTCCCCGACAGCCCGCGCGCCGATCGCAACATCCTGATCGACGCGTCGGCGTTCGACCCGCAGCTGACCTGGCCGCTGCGCAACATCCTCGCGCACGAGATGGGCCACACCCTCGGCCTGCGCCACGAGCACACCCGCCCCGAGTCGGGCGCGACCCAGTGCTTCGAGGACAACCAGTACCGCGGCCTGACCCCGTACGACGCCGCGTCGGTCATGCACTACCCGCAGTGCAACGGCACGTCGGCCGACCTGTCGTTCACCGCGCTCGATCGCCAGGGCATCGCGGCGCTCTACGGCGCGCCCGCGCCCAACCCGGCGCCGATGGCGCAGTTCAACGCGCCGGCCAACGGCGCGACCGTGCCGCCGACCTTCGACGTCCAGACCCAGATCGTCGACACCGACCTCGACCGGGTCGAGCTGTGGCTCGACGGCGGGCTCGCCGAGACCAAGATCGCGCCGCCGTTCACGTTCACGATCACCGATCACGTGGTCGGCCCGGTCGCGATCGAGATCCGCGCGATCGATCAGCGCGGCCAGCAGACCTCGCAGTCGATCAACGTGACGGTGGCGCTCGGCGCGCCCGACCCCGGCCCCGGCCCTGGCCCCGGTCCCGACGACACCGACGGCGACGGCTACGGTGACGAGATCACCGGCGGCTGCGCCACCGGCGGCGCCGACGGCAGCGGCGGCCTCGCGCTGGTCGGGCTCGGCCTGGCGCTGGCGCTGCGCCGTCGGCAGCGCTGACCTCGCCACGCCCCGCGCCCCGCGACGCGCAGCCCCGCGGCTGCGCGTCCGTCGTTTCGGCGTCCGCCCGCGTCGCCGCGCGAGGTCGCGCGAGGTCGCGCGCGGTGATGCTTCGTGCGCGCTCGTCCGCTGGGCCCGACGCCCCGCCGCGCACGCCGGTCAGCGCCGGACGTCGGTCGACTCGAACAGCTTGTCGGCCGAGCCGGGCACGAAGCCCTGGAACAGCTCGCCCGAGGGCAGCGGGTAGCGGCGCGCGAACTCGTAGTAGCAGGACGGCACCGCGAACCGGCCGTCGCTGAACTCGACCTCGATCGGCTCGGCGCAGGTCGAGCTCTGCTCGAGGAGATCGGCCGGGGTGCCCTTGATCAGGCCGCCGGCGCGGTTGAGCTCGAACCCGTTCGCGAGCAGGAACTCGTCGACCTCGGCCACCCCCGCGAACGTGCGCAGCCGGCCGACGTCGACGGTGAAGTGGTTGACGCGGAACCCGAACGCCGCCACCCAGGCGGCGTACTCGCTGTGCTCGAGCAGCGCGCGGTAGGTCGCGTGGCTGACCGACCACGGCCGGCCGGCGGTGGCGAGCACCGCGCGATCGCCGAAGCCCGCCGGCGCCGACGCGACCAGCGCGTCGATCAGCGCGGCCGCCGCCGGGGCGAGCTCGTCGACGACCAGCTCGCTGATGAACACCTTCGGCAGCGCCGGATCCGGGTGCTGCCAGTAGTGCGCCCAGAGGTGCTTGTCGTCGAAGCGGTAGCGCTCGCGCCGGACCCAGCCGGCGGCCTCGAACGGCCGCGCCAGCGCCGCGAGCCCGAGGCCGGGGCGGTCGTAGGTCCGGAGCGCGACGTGATCGTTGGCGATCGTCTCGCCGCGGGCGGCGAACAGCGCGTGGATCCGCGCGGCCTGCGGCGTCAGGGTGGTGTAGTCGCGCCACAGCAGATCGAGCAGCTCGGTGGGGTGCACCCGCGGACTATAGCCGCGGCGTGACGCCGGACCTCCTCCCGGAGGGTGATCGCGATCGGGTGCGTCGCCGGCGCCGGCCGCGCTACACTCGGGACGTGGGGGACCCGGTCGAGCGATCGTCGAACCGCGAGGAGCGCTTCGTCGTGCGGGGACAGCTCGGCGCCGGCGGCATGGGCGTGGTCTATCGCGTGCTCGATCACCTCCACCAGCGCGAGGTCGCGCTCAAGACGCTCAAGGCCCAGGGCGCGCGCGATCTGTATCGCTTCAAGCGCGAGTTCCGCTCGCTGTGCGACCTGTCCCACCCGAACCTGTGCTGCCTGCACGAGCTGCACACCACCGGCGACGAGTGGTTCTTCACGATGGAGCTGGTGCGCGGGGTCGGGTTCATCGACTGGGTGCGCCCCGACGCCGAGCGCGCCGCCGCGCTGGCCGACACCGGCCGCGCCCACCCGGCCGTCGACGCCGAGCCCAGCGACGCGACCACCGCGCGGCCGCTGCCGCCGCGGTCGCGCGCGGAGATCCTGGCGACGCCGGTCGAGCTCGAGCGCCTCGAGGACGCGCTGTACCAGCTGTGCGACGGCGTCCACGCGCTCCACGTCGCCGGCAAGCTGCACCGCGACCTCAAGCCGTCGAACGTGCTGATCGAGACCGACGGGCGGGTCGTGCTGCTCGACTTCGGGCTGATCGCCGACGTCGAGCTCGGCGGCGTCGACCACACCCACGAGCGCGCGGCGGTCGGCACGCCCGCGTACATGTCGCCCGAGCAGGCCGCCGACACGCCGCTGACCCCGGCCAGCGACTGGTACGCGGTCGGCGTGATGCTCTACGAGGGGCTGACGGGGCGGCGCCCGTTCGAGGGGCGCCCCGACGAGATCATGCGGCGCAAGCAGCTCGAGGAGATCCCGCCGCCGCGGCAGCTCGCGCCCGACACGCCCGCGTACCTCGACCAGCTGTGCGTGCAGCTGCTCGCCGCCGATCCGCGCGATCGGCCCGACGGCGCCGCGGTGCTGGCCGCGCTCGGGCGCGCGCCGTCGGAGGCGACCCGGACGATCGAGCGCACCAGCAGCGGCTCGGCGCCGTTCGTCGGGCGCACCGACCAGCTCGCGGCGCTCGGCCAGGCGCTCGTCGACGCGCGCGCCGAGGGGGTCGCGGTGTTCGTCCACGGCGTCTCGGGCATGGGCAAGAGCGCGCTGGTCAACCGCTTCCTCGAGACCGTCGGCGACGCGGCGCTCGTGCTCGCCGGCCGCTGCTACGAACGCGAGGCGGTGCCGTTCAAGACGCTCGACACCTTGATCGACGCGCTGACCGGCGCGCTCCTGCGGCTGCCGGGCGAGCAGCTGGCGCGAGCGCTGCCCGACGACATCGCCGCGCTCGCGCGCCTGTTCCCGGTGCTGCGCCGGGTGCCCACGATCGCCGAGCCCGTGACGAGGAGGTTCCAGCCGGCCGATCCGCAGGAGCTGCGCCGGCGCGGCTTCACCGCGCTGCGGATCCTGCTCACGCGGCTGGCGGCGCTGCGGCCGCTGGTCGTCGCGGTCGACGATCTGCAGTGGGGCGACCTCGACAGCGCCGGCTTCCTGGTCGATCTGATGGCCCGGGCCGATCGACCGCCGCTGCTGCTGCTGCTGGTGCACCGGTCCGAGGACACCGACGGCCCGATCGTGTCGTTCATCCACAAGCGGGTCGCGACCGCGTCGCTGGTGCCCGACGTCCGCACGATCGCGGTGCCGCCGCTCGCCGTCGACGAGGCCACCGATCTGGTCGAGGCGCTGGCCGGGATGCCCGGCGACGGCGATCACGACTGGGCCGCGTCGCTGGTGCGCGACGCCGGCGGCAACACCCTGTTCCTGTCGGAGCTCGCGCGCTCGGCCGCGACCGCGGGCGGCGCCACCACGCTCGACGACCTGCTGCGCGACCGGATCGCGCGCCTGCCGGCCAACGCGCTGGCCCTGCTGCGCGCGTGCGCGGTCGCGGCCCGGCCGATGCCGGCCGAGGTGGTCGCGGCCGCCGCGGGGATCGACGACGTCAGCGGCGCGCTGGCGGTGCTGCGCGCCGAGCGCCTGGTCCGGGCCCAGCCCGATCGCGACCGGGTCGAGCCGTACCACGACCGGATCCGCGCCGCGGTCGTCGAGGAGCTCGCCACCGGCGAGCTGATGGCGGCGCACCGCGAGCTCGCGGGCGCCTACCAGCGCGCGGTCCCGGGCGATCTCGAGCCGCTGGTCGACCACCTGCTCGGCGCCGGCGACGCCCAGGGCGCGGCCGAGCGCGCGATCGGCGCTGGCGCCGCCGCCGCCGAGGCGCTGGCGTTCCGGCGCGCCGCCGATCTGTACGCGATCGCGCTCGAGTTCGGGACGTTCGAGCCGGCGGTCCGGTGCGCGCTGCTGCTCAGCCGCGCCGGGGCCCTGGTCAGCGCCGGCCACCTGCTCGAGGCCGCGGCGATGTACGAGGAGGCGGCGCCGCTCGTCGACCCAGCCGAGCGCCGCGAGATCGAGCGGCTCCGCCTCGAGCAGCTGCTGCGCGCCGGCCGGCTGCGCGAGGGCATCCAGCTGGCGCGCTCGGTGCTGCGGACGATCGGCTACGAGCTGCCGGAGACCCAGCGCGCGACGGTGTGGAACGTCGCGGCCCAGCGGGTCGCGCTGCGCCTCCGCGGCACCCGCTTCAAGCGCCGGACGCTGGTCGAGGTGTCGATGGCCGAGGCCCACGCGGTCGACCTGCTCTGGTCGATCTGCAGCGGCCTGTCGTTCGCCGATCCGGTGCTGGGCAAGCTGGTCCAGCTGTGGCACCTGCGGCGCGCGCTGGCGCTGGGCGAGCCGCGCCGGATCGCGATGGCGCTGGCGCTCGAGGTCGGCTACCTCGCCTCGACCGGCGGCGACGCGATCGAGCGCGCCGAGCGGATCGCCGCCCGCGCCCGCGAGGTCGCGGACAGCGTCGGCGACGAGTACGTGATCGGCCTGGTCGAGGCCTGCACCGGCCTGTCCGAGTTCCTGGTCGGGCGCTGGGCCGCCGCCCACGATCACATGGCCGCCGGCCTGCGCCGGATGCGCGATCACGGCGTCGGCGGCCGCTGGGAGATCGACCTCACCGAGATCTTCTTCCTCGCCAACATGTTCTACCGGGGCCAGCTCAAGGAGCTGACCCGGTGGGCGCCGGTGTTCCTGCGCGAGGCCGAGGATCGCGGCGACGTCTACGCCCAGCAGGGCATCCGGTCGTGGCGCTCGAACGTGGCGTGGCTGGTGCTGGGCAAGCCCGAGGACGCGCGGGCCCACACGCTCCAGGTCGCGATGGAGCGCGGCGACGAGGACGCCTTCCAGCTCCAGGACTACTACCAGGTCCTGTCGAACGCCCAGGTCGACCTGTACGTCGGCGACGGTGACGGCGCGCTGGCGCGGGTCGACCGGGCGTGGCGCGACCTCGAGCGATCGCTCTTGCTGCGGGTCCAGTCGGTGCGGGTCGAGGCCTACTTCCTGCTGGGCCGCGCGGCGCTGGCCGCGACCCGCGCCGATCGCCTGGTCGTGGCCCGGCGCGCGATCGCCGCGCTCGGCAAGGAGGGCGTGCCGTGGGCCGACGGGCTGCGCGCGCTGCTGGTGGCCGGCGCGAGCCTGGCCGAGGGCAAGCGCGATCGCGCGGTGCTCGAGCTGGTCGCCGCCGAGGATCGCCTGCGCACGGCCGAGATGCCGCTGCACGCCCAGGTCGCGCGCCAGTGCCGCGGCGAGCTGGTCGCGACCGCCAGCGGCGCGACCTTGCGCGAGGACGCCGAGGCCTGGCTGCGCGCCCAGGACGTCGCCGATCCGCGCGCGTTCGCGCGCATGCTGCTGCCGCGGCCGTGACCCCGCCCGCACCGCGGGTCAGCGCGGCGGCGGCGCGAGCACGCCCAGCCGGCGGAGCACCAGCGCGTCGCCGGCGAGCGCGCCGATCGCCCAGATCACGTAGCCGGGCCCGGCCAGGCGCGGGCGCGCCAGCGGGCCGCGCAGCCGCCACGCGAACCCGTCGCCGACCAGCCACAGCGCGGCGCCGCGCCGCTCGACGGTGCCGACCCACGGCCGGCCCGCGCCGGCGACGTCGTCGATGACCAGCACGCCGTCGCGCCAGCCGACGTGATGGCCGATCAGCCGACCGAGCATCGCCCGCGCCGCGGCGGGGTCGGCGACCGGCCAGCGCCCGCTCGCGCGCGGCCCAGCGCCGGCCGATCCGATCGGCGCGCCCAGCGCGCAGGCCAGCGCCAGCGCCAGCGCCAGCGCCAGGCTACGCACCGTCGGCTTGCTCGGCCAGGAGCGTGTTGAGCTCGAGCAGCACGTCGATGTCGACGTCGAGGAACTGCACGCCGACGCCCTCGGGCGAGACCCACCGCACCGTCGCCCCCAGGATCAACGGCGCGGCGCGCCCGGGCACCGGCACCGCGACCTCGAGCCCGGTCCCGACCGGGACCGCCACCGCGAGCAAGAACGCCCCGCCGACGCCGATGTCGCGGGTGTCGGTCGCCCCCCAGGCGGTCCCCACCGTCCGCCACTCGAGGTGGAGGTGGCGGCCCGGGCGGGCCGAGCCACGATGGTGTAGACGACGTTCTGACCCTCCCACAGTGGTCCAGGATATCGCGGTCTGGCGGCCACGGCAAAACCGCCGTCGCGGCTTTACCGCCCCCCGGCGACCGTATACCTTCCGCCCGCCGTGAAGGTGCACCTCATCGGAATCGGCGGTACCGGCATGGGGGCCGTGGCCGGCTTGCTGTGCGCGGCCGGCCACGACGTCCGTGGCTCGGACACCGCGGTCTATCCGCCCATGAGCGACCAGCTGGCGGCGCTGGGCATCCCCGTGTTCGAGGGTTTCGGGGCCGCCAACCTCGACTGGCAGCCCGACCTGGTCGTGGTCGGCAACGCCCACTCGAAGGACCACGTCGAGGCGGCGGCCGCGCGCGACCGCGGCCTGACCCTGACCTCGTTCCCGGCCGTGCTCGGCGAGCAGCTCTTGACCGGACGCCACTCGATCGTGGTCGCCGGCACCCACGGCAAGACCACCACCACCTCGCTGGTGGCCCACCTGTTGACCGAGGCCGGCCACGATCCCGGCCTGTTCGTCGGCGGCGTGCCGATCGCGCTGGGCCAGGGCTGGCTCCTGGGCAAGGGGCCGGAGTTCGTCGTCGAGGGCGACGAGTACGACACCGCGTACTTCGACAAGGGCCCCAAGTTCCTGCACTACCGGCCGCGCACCGCGATCCTCACGTCGGTCGAGCTCGACCACGTCGACATCTTCGCGTCGTTCGAGGCGGTCCGCGAGACCTTCAAGAAGTTCGTCGCGCTGCTGCCCGAGGACGGGCTCCTGGTCGTGTGCCACGAGGCGCCCGACGCGCTGGCGATCGCCGGCGCCGCCGCGTGCCGGGTCGAGACCTACGCGGTGCTCGACAACGGCAACGAGGCGCCCGCGGACGTCACCTGGTTCGCCCACAACCTCGAGTACGGCAAGAGCGGCCGCGTCAGCTTCGAGGTGGTCGGCCGGGGCGAGGCGCGCGGTCGGTTCGAGACCCTCCTCGCCGGCCGCCACAACGTCGGCAACGTCCTGGCCGCGATCGCCGTCGCCACCGACCGCGGGGTCCAGACCGAGATCATCCGCCGCGGGGTCGCGAACTTCGCCGGGATCCGCCGCCGCCAGGAGCTGCGCGGGATCGCCAGCGGCGTCTGGGTGCTCGATGACTACGCCCACCACCCGACCGCGGTGCGCGAGACGCTGCGAGGGCCTGCGCCGGCGGTTCCCCAAGCGCCGGATCATCGCCGCCTACGATCCGCGCTCGGCGACGTCGCGCCGGCGCACGTTCCAGGACGAGTTCGCGACGGCGTTCGCGCACGCCGACGAGGTCGTCGTCGGCAAGCTCCACGATCCCGACAAGATCCCCAAGGACGAGCGGTTCGATCCCGAGCGGCTCGCGCTCGATCTGCACCGCGCCGGCACCAAGGCCACGTACCTGCCCGACATCGAGCAGCTCGTGAAGCACGTCGCGGGCGCGGCCGGCCCCGGCGACGTGGTCGTGGCGCTGTCGTCGGGTAGCTTCGAGGGCTTCCACGACAAGCTGCTGACGGCGATCGGCGACGCGGTCATGCCGGCGCACCGCACCGACGGCGACGCGATCCGCGCGGTGCTGACGTCGGTCGGGCTGACGCTCGACGACGCCGCCGACACCGACCTCGCGCACTTCTTCGTGCTGCGCAACGAGCACGGCGTGGCCGGCACGGTCGCGCTCGAGGTGCTGGGCGAGGACGCGATCCTGCGCGACCTCGCGGTGTCGCCGCAGACCCGCGGCCAGGGCCTGGGCTGGATCCTCGCCGACGTGGTCGTGCAGTGGGCCCGGTACCGCGGGGTCCGGCGCATCTACCTGCTGACCGAGACCGCCAGCGACTTCTTCGCCGCCAAGCTCGGCTTCCGCGTCGTCGATCGCTCGACGGTGTCGCCCGACGTGGCCGCGACCACGACGTTCCAGCGCTCGACCGACTCGAAGTTCGTGGCCATGCGCCTCGATCTGTAGTCTGTTCGCGGCATGACCGTCGCGCCGCTCGATCTCGCCGCCCTCGATCGCATGCTGGCGCTGGCCCGCGCGATCGCCGGGGAGTGCCGCGCGCTGCTCGACGCGGCCCGCCCCGACCACGTCGGCTACAAGAGCAACCCGCGCGACCTGGTGACCGAGTGGGACACCCGGTGCGAGGAGCTGGTGCGGGCGCGGCTGGGCGCGGCCACGCCCGAGATCCCGATCCTGGGCGAGGAGGGCGGCGGCACCCGCGACGCCCCGCGCCGGTGGCTCGTGGATCCGATCGACGGCACCGTCAACTTCGCCCACGGCCTGCCGCTGTGGGCGGTGTCGATCGCGCTCGAGGGCCCGGCCGGCGTCGAGGTCGGGGTCGTGACCGCGCCGGCGCTGGGCTGGACGTTCTGGGGCCGGCGCGGCGGCGGCGCGTTCGCCGATCGCGGCCGCGGCGTCGAGCGCCTGCAGGTGAGCGCGGTCGATCGGCTCGAGCGCGCGCTCCTGGTCAGCGGGTTCCCGTACGACCGCGCCACCAACCCGCACAACAACTTCGCCGCGTGGGAGCACTTCCAGCGCCTCGCCGGCGGCTGCCGGCGCCTGGGCGCGGCCTCGCTCGATCTGTGCCTGGTCGCGGCCGGCGCCCTCGACGGCTACTGGGAGCAGCGGCTGTCGCCGTGGGACATCGCGGCCGGGGCGCTGTTCGTCGAGGAGGCCGGGGGGATTGTGACCGACACACGGGGCCGGCCCTTCACCGCGAGTTCCGGGGAGGCCATCGCCGCGGGCAGTGGTATCCATCAGATGATCGTGCGCGAGCTGGCGCAGGTCCGCCGCGCCGCCGAGGAGTCGACATGATCCGCTGCGCTTGCCTCGCCCTCATCTCCGCCGTGATCGCGCTCGCGCCGCCGGCGCGGGCGCAGCCCGTCGAGGCGCCGCTCGATCCCTACGCCGATCCGGCGCCGGCCAAGCCGGTCAAGCCGGTCAAGCCGGTCAAGGCCAAGCCCGGCAAGGGCGCCACGCCCGCCCCCGCCCCGGTCGGCCCGGTCGATCCCTACGCCGACGCCGCGCCGCCGCCCCCGGTCGTCGTCGCGCCGGTCGATCCCTACGCCGATCCGATGCCCGGGAAGCCGATCAAGCCGGCCAAGCCGGTCAAGCCCGGCAAGGGCGCCAAGCCGCCGGCCCCGGTCGGCCCGGTCGATCCCTACGCCGACCTGACGGCGCCGCCGCCGGTGATCGCGCCCGTCGCGCCGCCGATCGCGCCGATCGCGCCGCCGACGACGATCGCGCCGCCGACGACGACCGCAGGGCGCATCGACGTCGCCGCGGTCCAGGGGCTGCTCGCGGTCCAGAACCTCGACGGCTGGCTCCTCGCCGATCACGGCGGCATCAACCACGTCGCGCGCAGCCTGGTCGACGCCACCGGCGCGCCGACGCGGCGCTGGTTCTACCTGGTGCCGCGCGTGGGCGAGCCGACGCTGGTCGTGCACGCGTCCGAGGTCGCCAGCTTCCGCGACATCCCCGGGCGCCGCGTGATCTACACCGGCTACCGCGATCTCGACGCCAGCCTGAAGAGGCTGCTCAAGGGCAAGAAGGCGCTGGCGATGGAGTACTCGCCCAAGGGCGCGCTGCCGTCGCTGTCGCTGGTCGACGCGGGCACGATCGAGCTGGTGCGGGCCGCCGGCGTGACGGTCAAGCCCAGCGACGCGCTGGTGCAGTTCGCGAAGGCCAGCTGGGGCCTCGACGGGCGCAAGGCCCACTACCTCGCCGCGCACCACCTGACCGAGCTGCGCAAGGACGCGCTCAGCTTCATCAGCGAACGCCTGCGCAGCGGCGCCGCGGTGACCGAGCACGAGGTCGCGGCGCACATCACCCGCGGCATGGCCACCCGCGGCCTGATCGGGCCCGCGCCGATGGTGGCGTTCGGTGCGAACACCGCCGACCCCACCTACGCGCCCACCGCCGAGCGCTCGGCGACGCTGACCCGCGGCGATCTGATCGTCCTGGGCCTGGCCGGCAAGGTCGACGGCGGCATCTACGCCGCGGCCACGTGGGTCGCGGTCGCCGACGCGCTCGTGACGCCGCGGCTCGCCGAGCTGTTCGCCGCCACCACCGGCGCCCGCGACGCGGTGATCGGGATCATCCGCGATCGGGTCAAGCGTCGCCGCGCGATCCAGGGCTGGGAGGTCGACAAGGCCGCCGGCGAGTCGATCGTGATCGCCGGCCTCGGCGATCGCGTGCTGCACCGCACCGGCCACTCGCTCGACGTCGACCTGTACGGCTCGGGCACCGATCTCGACGACCTCGAGGTCCACGACGCCCGCAACCTCGTGGTCGGCACCGGCTTCACGATCGGGCCCGGCGTCTACCTGCCCGGCGAGCTCGGCCTGCGCACCGAGATCTCGGCCTACCTCGGCAAGGACGGCCTCGAGATCACGACCCCGCCGCAGGCGTCGATCGAGCTCCTGCTGCGCTGACACCTAGGGAGGAGCTTTCGCAAGCTCCTCCCCCCAGCATGCGCTGGGGCCCCCCTCCTGAGACGACCCGGATCGTCCAGCGGAGATGTGCGCTCGTCCTCGGGCGTCGGGTGCGTCCCGCCCCTGAAGGCCGTCGGAGCAGCGTCCGCAAGCGCCTCTTGCGCTGGGGCGCCCCTCCGGAGACGACCCAGATCGTCCAGCGGAGATGCGCGCTCGTCCTCGGCGTCGGGTGCGTCCCGCCCCGGAGGCCGTCGGGCAAGCTCCTCCCCCCAGCATGCGCTGGGGCCCCTCTCCTGAGACGACCCAGATCGTCCAGCGGAGATGCGCGCTTCGTGCGCAAGCTCAGGCAGTGCCGGGCACGACCGCGCGCGACAGCTCGAGGATGTGGGCGTCGTCGTCCTCGCTGGGCTCGAGCACGCTGGCCGACGCGTACAGGCGCATCGCCCGCCGGCTCAGCACCGCGGCGTGGACCGGATCGCCCTTGCCGGCGACCGCGCGCGCCTCCTCGGCGAGGAGCCCGGCCGCCACGCGCATGCGGGCCGGCTCGCGCAGCAGGTCGGCCAGGGTCGCGTCGTCGACGACCTCGAGCAGATCGCGCGGCGTCCCGAGCAGCTCGTCCCAGCCGCGCGCGAGCGCGTCGACCGCGTCGTCGTAGCGGCGGCGGGTGTTGAAGCCGGCCGCGCGCGCGATCACCTCGGCCGCCTGGCGGATGAGCCGGATCAGGTAGTCCTCGCGGATCATGGACCCAGGGTGGCCACGCGGCGCCGAGGCGCAAGCGGCCCTGCCCGAACGGACAGCGCCCTGACACGGCGTGGCGGCCTCGGCGGCCCCGCCCGTCCGCTCGTGGGCACCGAGTTCGCGGGGTGGCATCGCGCCGGCCACGCGGTCCCGTCACCCACGACGGCCGCGCAATCCGGGCGAGGACTTCCGGTACTGTAGGCGTCGATGGCGAGCAATGACGGTTCCGGCGAGGTCGACCCCGCGCTGGAAGAGACGGTCTCGGCCGAGGACGCCGGGGTGACGCCAGGCGGCGCGGGCGCGGGCGGTGGGCGACTGTCGGCCGGGTCGAAGCTCGGGCGCTACGAGATCCTCGAGTTCATCGGCGGCGGCGGCATGGGGTGGGTGTATCGGGCGCGCGACGTCGAGCTCGAGCGCGACGTGGCGATCAAGGTCGTGCAGCCGACGGCGGCGGGGGCGAGCGGACGAGCCCGGCTGCTCGCCGAGGCGCGCGCGATGGCGCGGCTACACCACCGCGCCGTGGTGCCGGTCTTCGATGTCGGCGAGTACGCCGGCGGCGTCTACGTCGCGATGGCGCTCGTCCAGGGCGGGACGCTGCACGACTGGATGCACGCTGAGCCGCGGCCGTGGCGGCACGTGCTGGCGCGGTTCATCGAGGCCGGACGGGGCCTGGTCGCGGCGCACGACGCGGGCATCGTGCACCGTGACTTCAAGCCGCGGAACGTGCTGGTGAGCGAGGCCGGCGAGGTGCTGGTCGCAGACTTCGGGATCGCGGCGGCCAGCGCCGACGGTGACGACGGCGCCACGCCGCGTGACGCGTCGAGCGTCGCCGGCACGCCCGCGTACATGGCGCCCGAGCAAGCCGCGGGCCGTGCGGTCGACGCGCGGGCCGATCAGTACAGCTTCTGCGTGAGCCTGTGGGAGGGCCTGCACGGCGAACGTCCGCAGGAGGCCGCGACCCGCACCCAGGGTGCGCGGATCGAGCGATCCGGCGACGCGCCCAAGCCGCGGCGGCGCGTGCCGGGCTGGCTGACCGACGCCGTCGCGCGCGGCTTCGCGCCCGTGCCGGACAAGCGCTGGCCCACGTTGGCCGCGCTGCTCGATCACTGCCACCGCCGGCTCGGGCGTCCGCGCCGGGTGGCCTTCGCCGCGGGACCGATCGCGCTCGCGGCGGTCGTGGGGGGCGTGCTGTGGACGTCGAAGTCACCGCGCCCAGATCCGTGTCCAGCGCCAGCCCGTGCGCTGGAGGAGATCTGGGGACCGGCCGCGCGCGCCCGGGTCGAGGCGGCGTTCAGCGCCACCGGCGCGCCGTTCGCCAGCGCGATGTTCGCGCGCGTCGGTCCGACCCTGGATCGCTACGCGGCCGCGTGGCGCGACCAGGTCGTCGCCGCCTGTCGGGCGACCAACGTCGAGCACTCGCAGTCGGCCGATCTGCTGGATCGGCGCATGAGCTGCCTCGAGGCGCGGCGCGCCGCGTTGCAGCAGCTGACGGGCGCGCTTGCGGACGCGACGCGCGACGTCGTCGCCGGCGCCCCGGCCGCGGTCGCACAGCTCGCGGCGCTCGACGACTGCGATCGCACCGACGAGCTGCTGGCGAGCGGCCCGACCCCCTCGGGTGAGCGCCGCGTCGACGTGGCCGCGATCCGGACACGCCTCGGCGACGCCGCGACGGCACGCTTGCGCGGCACGTACCGCGCCGCGCTCGACACGGCCGAGGCCGCGCTGCGCGACGCCCGCGCGCTCGCCTGGGCGCCCCTCACCGCGGAGGCGCTGGCCGAGGTCGTGCAGTGTCGGGAGGCGTTGCTGCTGCCGCGCGGCGAGCTCGCCGACGAGCTGACGCGCGTCGCGGCGAGCGCGAAGGACGATCAGCGGCTGGTGCTCGCGTGGGCCGCGTTGCTCGAGCAAGCGCTGGACGAAGGCGACTACCTCCGGGCCAAGGTGCTCGCCGGACCGACCAGCGCGGCGCTGCTGCGGGCCGAGGTCACGCCCGCCCTGGCGGTGCGCACGCGCGTGAAGCTCGCGACCGCCGCCGCGCGCAACGACGACCACGACGATGCGCGGCGCTACCTCGACGAGGCCGAGCCGCTCGCGGTCGCGCCCGGGCTGCGCTGGATGCTCATCCACACCCGTGGCCTCATCGAACGCGACGGGCACGCGCAGGTCCGCCTCGAGGAGGCGGCGCTCGAGACGGCCCGCCAGGAATACGAGGCCGAGCACCCCATCGTCGCGAAGCAGCTGATGTTCCTCGCCGTCGCCCGGCACCGGGTCGGCGACCTCGAGGGCGCCGAGGCGGCAGCGGCGGAGGCGATGGCGATCCACGAACGCGCGGGCGACACCCGGGGCACGCCGGCCCTCGCCAGCCTGCTGCAGCTGCGGGCGAGCCTCGCGGGGAGGCGTGGACGCCCGCGCGACGCCCTGGCGGATCTTGAGCGCGCGGGTGAGATCTTCCGCGACGCCGGCATGACCTCGTCGATCGCGTCGACCGAGCGCCTGATCGCGAACGTCTACTCGACCTGGCTCGACGACGCCGAGCAGGGGCGCGCGCACTACCAGCGGGCGCTCGAGATCGTCGCGTCGCTGCAAGGCACGAACTCGATCGCCTACGCCGACCTCGAGGCCTCCTTCGGCGCCATGCTGGGACGCCGGGACTGCGCGGCCGCGCGGCCGTACCTCGAGCACGCGATCCGCGTGCTCGAGCCATCGCGATACTTCACGCTCGTCGCGGCGTACGGTCAGCTCGGCGAGTGCCTCGAGGACACCGAGCCGGCGGCGGCGATGCGCTACTACGAAGCGGGGCTCGGGCTGTGCCGGGCGCGCGGCTGCGAGCCCGGGCACGAGGCGAACTTCCAGGCGGCGGTGGGCCAGCTCCTGATCGAGACCAAGGCCGGTCGACCGCGCGGCCTCGCGCTGCTGCGCGAGGCCGTCGTGGGCTTCGAGGCGGCCGGCAACCCCGACATGGCGTCCGAGCTGCGCGCGATCATCGCCCACCCGCCGCCGGCGCGGTAAGGCGGGCGCAGGTCGCCGCCGCCATGGGGCGCGCCCGGAGCGTGCTGACGCGGCGCGTGAGTTTTCATCTTGACACCGCACGGTGTCACAGTTATCAATGACTCATCGCTGAGTGCCGTGCTGCCTGGGCCTGTCGCCCGCAGCGGAGGCGCTCGCCTGCCCTGTCCAGGAGTCGCCATGACGTCCGCACTCGTCGCGTCGCACGATCTTGCCTCGCCCCCGTTCACGCCGCCGCCGGCCCCGCGCCCGACCCGCGACGAGGCCCTGGCCGCCCGCCACCGCGCGCTCGGCGCCGACCTCGACGCCCTCAAGGCCCGGGTCATGGCCCAGCTCGGCGCCGACGACCTCGCCCACGTCCGCTCGGTCCAGCGGATCTCGACCGCCGCCGAGGTCATCGGGCGCGTGCTGATCCACGTCAGCCTCGACCCGGTGACGTGGTCGGCCGGGGTGGTCGCGCTGTGGCTGCACAAGCAGCTCGAGGCCACCGAGCTCGGCCACACCGCGCTGCACGGCGCCTACGACAAGCTGCCCGGCGCCGAGCGCTGGCACAGCGACGGCTACGCCTGGGACGTGCCGATCGACGAGGAGGCCTGGCGCGCCGGCCACAACCACAAGCACCACGGCAACACCAACGTCGCCGGCAAGGACCCCGACATCCACTTCGGGCCGATCCGCCTCACCGCGCAGACGCCGCACCGGCCCGGGCACGCGCGCCAGCCCTGGTACCTGCTGGCGCTGGTGCCGACGTTCACGTTCGGCATGAACCTGCACTTCACCGGCGTCGCCGACGCGCTCGCCGACAACGGCCTGCCCGGCCGGTTCGACGTCCTGCCCGACCGCTCGCCGGCGAGCGTGCGCGCGGCCTGGCACAAGGCGCTGCGCAAGTACGTGCCGTACTACGCCAAGAACTACGGCCTGTACCCGGCGCTGGCCGGCCCGCTGTGGTGGAAGGTGCTCGCGGGCAACGTCGTCGCCGAGGTGCTGCGCGACGTCTACTCGGCGGCGACGATCTACTGCGGCCACGTCGGCGGCGACGTCGCGAGCTGGCCCGAGGGCACCAAGCCCGCCAGCCGCGGCGCCTGGTACGCGATGCAGCTCGAGGCCACCAACAACTTCGAGGTGTCGACGCCGGTGTCGATCCTGTGCGGCGGCCTCGATCGCCAGATCGAGCACCACCTGTTCCCGACGCTGCCGCCGCCGCGGCTGCGGCAGATCGCGCCCGAGGTCCGGGCCATCGCGGCCCGCCACGGCTTCGCCTACAAGAGCGACACCTGGGGCCGCACGTTGGCCAAGGCGCTCCGGCACATCAAGCACCTGGCCCGCGCCGACGGCGCGCGCGCGGTGCTGCGCGAGGCCGCGTGATGCTACTACTAGCGCCAGGCATGCCGACCCCCGCGCCGCCCGCGCCGCCGCCGCCCGCCGCGCCGGCCGCGTCCCTGACGATCGACGAGCTGGCCGCGCAGGTCGGCGTCCCGACCCGCACGATCCGCTTCTACCAGGCCCGCGGCGCGCTGATGCGGCCCGAGATCCGCGGGCGCGTCGCGTACTACGGCGACGCCCACGTCGAGCGGCTCAAGCTGATCGCGCAGCTCCAGGATCGCGGCCTGCGCATCGACGCGATCCGCGATCTGGTCGCCGGCATCGACAAGGGCGAGCTCGACCTCGCCGAGTGGCTCGGCATCGAGCAGGAGGTCCAGGCGCCGTGGGCCGACGACTCGGCCCGCACCGTCGACGAGGCCGGCCTGTACGCGCTGACCGGCAGCAAGCGGCCCGGGCTGGTCGCCGACCTGGTCCGCGCCAAGCTGATCGCGCGCCACGGCGACGTCTACCTGGTGGCGAGCCCGGCCTTGCTCGGCATCGCGATGAAGCTGGCCGGCGCCGGCATCGACCTGCCGACCGCGACCCGCTCGGCCGAGGTCCTGCGCAAGCACCTCGGCCGCGCGGTCAAGGACCTGGTCGAGCTGTTCGTCGACGGCATCAAGGACGGCGGCGTCGCCCTGGCCGATCCCGAGGCCACGTTCGCGACGCTGCGCCCGCTCGGCATCGAGGCGGTCAAGGTGCTGTTCGCGCGCGAGATGGAGGCCGAGCTGCGGCGCCTGCTCGAGGCCGGCGCGATCAAGGCGCTGCGCGGCCGCAAGCGCCGGCGCTCCTGACGCGCGGCTGGTCAGGGGCTTGGGCGCGGCTCAGCTCGCGAGCCACCGACGCCCTCGGCGCGGCGCCGTCGCGCGGGCCGCGCCGTCACTTCGGCATCGCGGCGCGCAGCAAGCGCCGCTTGAGCCCGGTGGCGCGGGCCCGGCCCCAGGCGCCGACGCGGCTGGTGCGCGCCGGCTCGAACGTGACCGGGGCGCCCACCGCGACCGGGCCCGACGTGACCACGGTGGCGTAGGCGCCCACGCAGCGCTGCGCGTGGGCCGCGATCGTGCGCATCACCACCGGCGCGGCGGGCAGCTCGGGCTGGGCGCGGGTCGGCATCGAGCAACGGGGCGTCGGGCACTCGATCGCCGCGGTGCAGCCGCCCGCGACCAGCCGGCCGCCGCTCCACGTCGCCTCGAGCAGCGCTGCGGCGCCGGGGGTGGCGACGACCAGGTTGGCGCGAAAGCGCCGGCGATCGAAGTCGGCGTCGGCCAGGTCGCGCAGCGCCGCCAAGCTGGCCGTGGTGATCACGTGCAGGGTCGCGGCGTCGAAGTAGGTGCCGGGCGGCGTGGCGTAGCGCCCCAGCTCCAGGAGCTTGCCCAGCGGCATCATCGAGAAGTCGGGGAGCGGTTGCCCGGGCTCGATCGCGAACTCGCCGCGCATGCCGTCGGCGGTGGCCTTGGCGGCGCGGTAGTGCGCGCGGTCGCTCGCGGGGCGCAGCGCCTGCAGCGTGACGCGTCGGCCGACCACCGCCGACAGGCGCGCGTGCACCGCGGCGTCGTCGGAGGTCACCGTGGTGCCGTCGGGGAGGGTCACGACCACCGGCGGCACCGAGTCGGGCCCGACGTCAGGTGGCGGTTCGCGGACGAACCGCGCCGCGCACATCAGCAGCATCGGCAGCCGCTTGGCGTGCGTGATCACGCCCAGCTCCTCATCGCGCACGGCCCACAAGCGGTCGCCGTGGAGCCCGCGGTCACCGACCTGGGCGGTGGGCAGCCGCTCGCCGCCCATCGACTTCACCGGAAAGCGCCAGAGCTCCTCGACCGTGCCGATCTCCATCACGTCCGACTCTATCAGGTGGGCCCCGGGTCAGCGCCTTCGAGATCGACGCGCGCCGCGCGGCTCAGCCCGCGAGCCACCGCGCCAGGTCGGGCGGCGCCACCGGCGGCAGCGCGCGCCGCGCGGCCGCGACCGCGAGCCGCAGCGCCTCCATTGATCCGTACCGGTCGGCCGCCGCCGGCGCCAGCGCGCGCCGCGCCACCGCGGCGACCACCGGCGGCAGCGCGTCGAGCGGCGGCACCTCGCCCCGCCGCACGTTGGCCATCGTCGTCAGCGGCGTGTCGCCGTCGAACGGGCGCCGCCCCGTGGCCAGCTCGACCAGCGTGACCGCGAGCGCGAACTGATCGCTGGCGCCCGTCAGCGGCTCGCCGCCGAGCTGCTCGGGCGACATGTACGCGTACTTGCCCTTGCGCAGGCCGCCGGTGCGATCGGCCAGCGCCGTGGCCTTGGCGATGCCGAAGTCGCCGAGCTTGACCTCGCCCGCGCGCGACACCAGCACGTTGCCGGGGCTGACGTCGCGATGGACCAGACCCAGGGGCAGGCCGCGCGCGTCGACGGCGCGGTGGACGTGGTCGAGCCCGAGCGCCAGCTCCTCGACGACCAGCAGCGCCAGCGGCAGCGGCAGCGCGCGCCCCCGGGTCAGGCGGTCGAGATCGCCGCCGTCGACGTACTCCATGACCACGTAGTAGCGGCCGGCGTCGACGCCGAGGCCGAGCACCGCGACCAGGTTCCGATGCGCGAGCTGGCCGCTCACGCAGGCCTCGTGGATCAGCGCGCGCTCGAGGTCGGCGTCGCCGGCGAGTTCGGGCAGCAGCGTCTTGATCGCGACCCGGCGCTCGAAGCCGCTGGCCCCGAAACTGACGGCCAGCCAGACCTCGGCCATGCCGCCGTGGCCGAGGCGGCGCTCGAGGCGGTAGGGGCCGAGGCTGCGCGCGCTCATGCGTATATGATAGCGGCGTGGCGACCGCGCGCGTGGCGACCGTGTTCAGCGAGGCGCTCGACGGCCCGCCGCGGCCGCCGCGCTGCCAGGTCGTCGTCATCGAGGGGCCCGATCGCGGCCGGGCCTGCAAGGTCGGCGACCGCGCGATCGTGATCGGCACCGATCGCGACGTCGGGCTGGTGCTGTCCGACGATCGGGTGTCGGGCCGCCACCTCGAGCTCGCCGCCGACGGCGCCGGCTTCCGGCTGCGCGACCTGGGCTCGACCAACGGCACCTGGTTCGAGGGCTCGCGCGTGGCCGAGGCCCACGTCGCGGCCGGCGCCACGCTCAAGCTCGGCCGCACCGCGGTGCGGATCGAGCCCGAGGCCCAGCCGCTCGAGCTCGCGCCCAGCCAGGCGCGCCGGTTCGGCGAGCTGGTCGGCGAGAGCCTGGCGATGCGCGAGGTGTTCGCGGTGCTCGAGCGCGTCGCCGGCGCCGACGTGACGGTGCTGGTCGAGGGCGAGACCGGCACCGGCAAGGAGCTGGTCGCGCGGGCGCTGCACCACGCGTCGCCGCGGCGGGGCGGCCCGTTCGTCGCGGTCGACTGCGGCGCGCTGCCCGAGGGCCTGCTCGACTCCGAGCTGTTCGGCCACGTCAAGGGCGCGTTCACCGGCGCGGCCGCGCCCCGGGGCGGGCTGTTCGCGCGCGCCGACGGCGGCACGATCTTCCTCGACGAGCTCGGCCGCGTGCCGCCGAGCGTCCAGGCCCGGCTGCTGCGCGTGCTCGAGGAGCGGGTCGTGCGCCCGCTCGGCGGCGATCGCGAGCGCGCGGTCGACGTGCGCGTGGTCGCGGCCGCGCGCGACGATCTCGACGCCGAGGTCGCGGCCGGGCGGTTCCGCGCCGACCTGCTGTACCGGCTGGGCGTCGTGCGCCTGCGCCTGCCGCCGCTGCGGTCCCGGCGCGAGGACCTGGCGATCCTGACCACCGCGATCCTGCGCGCGCGCGGGCTCGACGCGCCGACGCCGAGCGGCCCCGGCCTCGACCGGCTGATGGCCCACGCCTGGCCCGGCAACGTGCGCGAGCTGCGCAACGTGCTCGACCGGGCGCTGGCGCTGACGCCGGGCGCGCGCGCGTTCGCCGACCTGCCGATCCGGATCGATCCCGCCGCGGGCGCCGACGACGAGCCGCTGCCGGTGCGCACCGACCTCCCCTACGCCGACGCCAAGCAGCTGGTCGTGCACGGGTTCGAGCGCCGCTACCTGGCCGACCTGCTGGCGCGGACCGACGGCAACGTCGCGGCCGCCGCCCGGGCCGCCGACCTCGATCGCAAGCACCTGCGCACGCTCGCGCGCCGCCACGGCCTGCTCGACGACCACGGCGCCGACGACGAGTGAGCGCCGGCCACCGTCACGCCACGACCCGCACCACCACCGCCGAGATGTTGTCGCGGCTGCCGGCGGCGTAGGCCACGTCGACCAACGTCGCGGCCGCCCGGGCTGGCGGCTGCGCCAGGTGCGCGGCGATCACCGCCGGCGCCAGCACCTCCGACAGGCCGTCGCTGCACAGCAGGTAGACGTCATCGGCCAGCACCGGTTCGAGCCGCACCTCGGGCTCGCCGCTGGGCGTGCCCAGCGCGCGCGTGACGACGTGCTTGTACGGGAACGCGTCGCGCTCGACCGGCTCGGCGCCGGCCGCGACCAGCTCGGCCCACAGCGAGTGGTCGACGGTCAGCGGCTCGAGCGCGCCCGCGCGCAGGCGGTAGATCCGGCTGTCGCCGACGTGGCCGATCGCGACCAGGCGGCGGCGGCCGTCGATGCGCAGCACCGCGACCGTCGAGCCCATCTGCGCCAGCACGCCGGTGCGCCGCGCCGCGATCCGGGCGCCGGCCAGGCGGGTCGCGACCGCGACCTCGTTGGCGATCGGATCGAGCCGCACGTCGGCGCGGTACGGCCACGTGACGTCGGCGTCGGCGGCGGTGCGCGCGACCAGCTCCTCGATCGTCGCGACCGCGACCTGGCTGGCGATCTCGCCGCCCTCGTACCCGCCCATGCCGTCGGCGACGACGAACAGGCCGAGATCGGCGCGGGCGCACACGGCGTCCTCGTTGTGGGCGCGGCGCCCGGTGGCGGTGACGGCGAAGGCTTCGAGCTGCATGGCCCCGGTAGTGCGCGCGCCGTGCCGATCGCAACCGCCCGCGATCGCAACGCCGCCCGGTGCGTCGTCACCCCGATCGACCCGACCGCGCGGGTGGGGCTGGGGTGTCGCCACCCGCGCTGCGGTCGCCGGCGTGGCCGACCGATGACCGCCCGGCGTCGGCGGGCTCGGCGCCGCGCGGCGCGGTGCAGTAGCATCGCCGCCATGTACACGCACACCCCCGTCATGCCGCACGGCTCGCTGGCCGAGGTCTTCACCGACGTCTTCCTGGTCACCGGCACCTCGCGGCCGACGTTCCAGGGCCAGACCTGGCAGTTCTCGCGCAACATGACGGTCGTGCGCGACGGCGACGAGCTGACGCTCATCAACACCGTCCGCCTCGACGACGCCGGCCTCGCGGCGCTCGACCAGCTCGGCCGGGTCAAGCACGTCGTCAAGATCGGCGCGTTCCACGGCATCGACGACGCGTTCTACGTCGATCGCTACCAGGCGCGGCTGTGGGCGCTGCCGGGCGCGGTCCACGAGAGCGGCAAGGCCACCGACGTCGAGCTGGTCGTGGGCGGCGCGACGCCGTTCGCCGGCGCGTCGCTGTTCGTGTACGAGACCGCGAAGCAGCCCGAGGGCGTGCTGCGCATCGACCGCGACGGCGGCATCCTGATCAGCTGCGACAGCCTGCAGAACTGGGCCGAGGCCGACGAGTGGTTCGACGAGACCAGCGCGGCGACGATGGGGCAGATCGGGTTCATCAAGCCGTGCAACGTCGGGCCGGGCTGGCGCCAGGCGTCGCAGGCGCAGGCGAGCGACTTCGCGCGGCTCCAGGCGCTGACCTACAAGCACCTGATCTCGGCCCACGGCGCGCCGGTGAAGGACGACGCCCACGCGCGCTACGGCGCGACCTTCAAGGAGCTGTACGGCGTCGAGTAGGCGGCGCGCGGGCGATCGCGCCGCGAGTTGGTGGCGCGTCGACGGCGCCCAGGCGGCGTGGAGGCGATCCAGCCGCGAGTCGGTGGCGCGCAGGCGGCGGCCACGCGGGCGCGGCGCCACATCGGGTAGGCTGCGCGCGTGCTGACGCGCTCCGACCTGACGGCGTGCATCCTGGCCGGCGGCCGCGCCCGCCGCCTGGGCGGCGTGGTGAAGCCGCTGCTCCAGATCGACGGCACCACGATCCTGGCGCGGCAGCGCGCGGTGCTGGCGCCGCGGGCGCGCGAGATCATCGTCGCGGTGGCCGAGCCCGGCGCTGGCCTGGCCGACGATCTGCGCGAGGTGATCGACGGCGTCGCCGACGCCGGGCCGCTGGCCGGCATCGTCGCGGCGCTGGCGGCGATCGACACGCCGTGGCTCCTGGCGGTCGCTGGCGACATGCCGCACCTGGCCCCGGCGGTGCTCGACCTGTTGATCGCGCGCGCGCGCGCCGACGTCGACGCGGTGGCGGCGACGATCGGCGGCTGGCCCGAGCCGCTGTGCGCGCTGTGGCACCGGCGCGCGCACCCGGCGCTGGCGGCGCGGCTCGCGGCCGGCGACTACAAGGTCGCGGCGGCGCTGACGGGCGCTGCCGGTGGCGTGGGTCGACGAGGCCGCGGTGCGCGCGGTCGATCCGACGCTGGCGTGCTTCACCAACATCAACCGACCGACGGAGCTGCCGCCTCGGTAGGCGCGCTCGGCGCGCTCGGCGCCGCGGGCAGCCGGCCCGCCAGGAACGCCCGGGCCAGGGCCGGGCGCGCCATCAGCCGGTCGACCGCGAGGTCGAGGTTGGCGTCCCACTGCGAGGTGATCTGGCGCTCGACCTCGATGTAGAGCGGGTACATCTTCGCGACCTCGGGGCCGGGGCGCACCTCGACGGGTTCGTCCTGGAAGCCCGGCACCTGGATCGCGACCAGCTCGTGCTGGGTCAGGCCCGAGGTCAGCATCCAGTCGGCGATCGCGCCCGTGCGGACGTCGGCGATCCGGATCGCGAGGTTCCCGGCGACCGCGGCGATCGTCGCGTCGCGGCCCCAGTCGGCGCTGATCATGGTCGCGGCGGCGCACAGGTACCCGCGCGCGTCGAGCCAGATGTGCTGACGCCCCGGGCCCGGGCTGAGCGGATACAGCCGGGCCTCGCGGTAGGCCAGGAACCGCTGGAAGGTCTCCTGCCGGCGCTCCGCCAGGCGCGCGCGGACCGCGGCGCGATCGAGGGCGGCCTGGGGCGCGGTGACGCGGCCGCCGTCGCTGGACGTGACCGCGGCCGGGCCGCGCGGGGCGCAGGCGGCGAGCGCGAGGGTGGTGGCGAGGGCGAGCGAGCGGAGCGGGTGCATGAGGTCCTCGGGGCGTGGAGCGGTTGGTGGCGGCGGGGATGGAGTAGTCAACGCGCCGCGGCGACGGCCGATCTACGATCGTGCTTGCGCCGTCCTCGTTAGTGTCATATAGACACCATTATGCCGACCGAGACCCGCGCGGGCTTCACGTTCTTCTGGCGACCGGACTCGCCGTTCTCGCAGTGGCACCCGTGCGCGTTCACGGTCGACGGCCACGCGTTCACCTGCGCCGAGCAGTTCATGATGCACGGCAAGGCCCGGCTGTTCGACGACGCCGACGTCGCCGCGCAGATCCTCGCGATCGACGACCCGCGCGCGCACAAGGCCCTGGGCCGGAAGGTCCGCGGCTTCGACGACCACCGCTGGAAGGTCGCGCGCGAGGCCATCGTCTACGCCGGCAACCACGCCAAGTTCACGCAGGCGCCGGCGCTGCACGCCGCGCTCCTGGCCACCGCGGGGACCACGCTGGTCGAGGCCAGCCCGCTCGATCGGATCTGGGGCATCGGGCTGGCGTCGTCGAGCCCGCACGCGACCGTGCCGGCGAAGTGGCGCGGCCTGAACCTGCTCGGTCAGGTCCTGACCCGCCTGCGCGACGACCTCGCGGCCGCCGCCGCCGCCGGCTGATCAGCCCGGGCGGGCCAGGCGCGCGCGCAGCTCGGCGGCGAGCTGATCGAACGCGGCCTGGTTGCGCGCGACCGCGGCCGGCCGGAAGTCGTCGTCGGCCAGCAGGTCCAGCACGCGCATCATCAACACGTACTCGGTCTCGGTCAGGCGCGCGACCAGCACGCCGTAGTACGGATCGTCGCGGCCGGGCTCGACCGGCGTCGCCGCCACCGCCGCGGCCTCGTCCTGGGGCGGCAGCCAGGCGCTGCGCCGGAGCGCGCGCTCGACGTCGGCGATGATCCCGTCGGCCAGCACCGGCGCGCGCTCGACCCGCGGCGGCGGCGATCCGATCCGCGGCGGGCGCGCCGGCGGTGGCGTCATCCGCGCCACCGGGGCGTCGGCCGCGGGGCGCGCCGCCAGCGCGGCTTGCAGGCGATCGACCTCGGCCTGGAGCGAGCGGGCGCGCTGGAACAGCGCCTCGACGTCGTCGCGGTAGCTCATGGCGCGACGGTACCAGGGCACGCACCCGGCGCGCTCAGCGCGCCGGTGCCGTCGTCGGTCCACGCGGTCGCGAACGGCGCCGCCGCGGACAGCCGGGTCACGCGCGCGCGCACGAGGTCGCCGTCGACGCCGACGGCCAGGTCGGGGTGCGGCGCCGGCGTCGGCGCGTGGACGATCGGCGTCAGCAGCGCCGACGCCAGGCACACCGCGTCGGCGCGCGTGAACCCGAGCGTGAGCACCCCGCCCAGGCGCCGATCGGCGCGGGTGTGGTCGAACAGGAAGTCCCCGAGCGAGTACGCGATGACCGCGCCGCGGTAGCGCTCGAACGGCTGCAGCACGTGCGGGTGGCCGCCGATCACCGCGCTGGCCCCGGCGTCGACCAGCGCCCGCGCCGCCTTGATCAGCCCGGCCGACGGCACCTCGGCGTACTCGCGGCCCCAGTGCATCAGCACGATCACCACGTCGTGATCGCCGCGCGCCCGCCGCACCAGCGGCGCCAGCGTCCTCGCCAGCCGGCGCTCGTCGACGTGGGGCAAGCGCGGCTGGCCCGGGCGCTGCTCGCCGTTGCGGACCGTGGTCGCGGCGATGACCGCGATCCGCCAGCCCGCGCGCTCGATCGTCTCGATCCGGATCGGCGCTCGCCGCTGGGCCGCGCCGACCGCGCGCAGGCCGAGCGCGGCGAGGTGGCGCGGGGTCTCGGCCACGCCGCGCGCGCGCAGGTCGTAGTGGTGGTTGTTGGCGACCGACACCACGTCGAAGCCGGCCGCGGCCAGGGTCGCCACCCGCGGCGGCGTCGCGACGAATCGCATCCGCGTCCCCCACGGGCTCGTGGCCGGGGGCGCCGCCATGACCGGGGTCTCCAGGTTGGCGAACGCCAGGTCGGCCGCCGTCACGACCGGCGCGACGGTCGCGAACGGATCGTCCTGCTCGGCCGCGATCGGCGCGAACCCGCCCGGGACGTAGCGCCCGAACATCACGTCGCCGACGAACGCCAGGGTCAGCTCGTCGGCGCGGACCGGGGCCGCGGGCGCGAGCCCGAGCCCGACCGCCGCCGCCGCGGCCAGCCTGGGTCGGAGGCCCCGCATCCATGCGATCTTGCCCATGGTCGGGCCGCCGCGTCCACGGTCACCGACCGCTACCCTGCGCCGCACCCGGAAGGCGCTTGCCTTGGGCACCCGATCCTTTATCTTCGCCGGCCCATGCGCGTCGGACCCATCGTCGTCGATCCGCCGGTCGTGCTCGCGCCCATGGCCGCGGTCACCGACCTGCCGTTCCGGACCGTGGCCGAGGAGCACGGCGTGGGCTTCACGATCACCGAGTTCCTGAGCGCCCACGCGCTGGCGGTGGGGGACAAGCGCACGCAGGGCAAGATGACCGCGAGCCTGGGCGGGCGGCAGTTCGGCGTGCAGATCTTCGGGCGCGAGGAGGAGCGGATGGCGATCGCCGCGCAGATGGCGGTGTCGATCGGCGCGTCGCTCGTCGACATCAACATGGGCTGCCCGGCCAAGCGCGTCGTCGCGGGCGAGTGCGGCTCGGCGCTGATGCGCGAGCCCGAGGTCGCGCAGCGGCTGGTGCGCGCGGTCGTCGCGGCGGTGCCGCCCGAGGTCCCGGTGACCGTCAAGCACCGCGCCGGCTGGGACGCGACCCACAAGAACGCGCCCGAGTTCGCGTGCGCCCTGGTCGAGGCCGGCGCCCGGATGATCACGGTCCACGGCCGCACCCGCACGCAGGGCTTCGCGGGCTCGAGCGAGCACGAGATCATCCGGCTGGTGCGCGAGGCGGTGCCGCGCGACGTGCCGGTCGTCGGCAACGGCGACGTGACCGACGTGGCCGGGTTCGTGCGGCTGCGCGAGGCCACCGGCTGCGACGCGGTCATGATCGGCCGCGGCGCGATGGGCAACCCGTGGCTGTTCGCGCGCATCGGCGCGGTCGCCGCCGGTCGTCCGGATCCCGGACCGCCGACGATCGAGGAGCGCCGCGACGTGTTCCGGCGCCACGTCGGCCTGATCCTCGAGCTCAAGAGCGGGCCCCGGGTGCTGCACGAGGTCCGCAAGGCGTGCGCGTGGTACGCGCGCGGCCTGTACGGCTGCAACCGCCTGCGGATCGAGGTCTGGGCCGCGCCCGGGGTCGAGGCCGCGATCGCGACCAGCGAGGCCTACTTCGCCGGGCTGCTCGACCGACGGTCCAGCCTGGGCCTGGCGCCCGAGGCCGATCGCGCCGAGATGGACGGCGGCGCCGGCGGCGTCGAGGACGCCGCCTGATGGTGCGCCCCGACACCAACCCGCGCGACTACCTGGTCGCGGAGAGCCCCGCCATGCGCGCGGTGGTCGCGACGATCGAGCGCATGGCCGACTCCGACGGACCGGTGCTGGTGTGCGGCGAGCACGGCACCGGCCGCGAGCTGGTGGCGCGGGTGCTGCACGTCGCCAGCCCGCGCCGCGCCGGCCGCTTCGTCGCGGTCCGCCCGACCTTCGAGTCCGCCGGCGGCGGCGACACCGGCGACGACGGCGAGCGCGCGCGCCGGGTGCTGCGCGCCGCCCAGGGCGGCACGCTCCTGGTCAAGGACGTGTGCGACGTCCAGGCCTCGGGCCAGCGGGCCCTGCGCCGCGCCATCCGCGCGCCCGAGCGCGAGCGCCGCCCCGACTCCTCGGGCGAGGTCTTCGACGTGCGCGTGGTCGGCTCGGCCGATCTCGATCTCGAGCGCGCGGTCGCCGCGAAGATGCTGACGACCGAGCTGTACGAGCCGATGGCGGCGCGGCGGATCGACGTGCCGCCGCTGCGCGATCGCGGCGGCGACATCCCGACCCTGGTCGAGCGGTGGGTGCGCCGCTACGGCGACGACACCGGCCGCGGCAAGCTCACCGTCTCGACCCGCGCCCACGAGCGCCTGGTCAAGTACCCGTGGCCCGGCAACGTCGCCGAGCTCAAGAACCTGTGCCGCCGGCTGGTCCTGCGCACGACCGGCAGCCGGATCGAGGCCGGCGACGTCGACGCGGTGCTGCCGGTGGTCGCCGAGCGCGTGCCGATGGAGGACCTGTCGTTCGAGGAGGTGGTCCAGGCCAAGCTGAGCGGCTTCCTCCAGCGCATGGACGGGTACCCGCTCCACGATCT
This sequence comes from Myxococcales bacterium, assembly GCA_016717005.1. NCBI lineage: Bacteria > Pseudomonadati > Myxococcota > Myxococcia > Myxococcales > Myxococcales bacterium. Next base: position 542,240 of record JADJUF010000039.1, read on the forward strand.
CTACGACAAGGTGGTCGAGCGGGTCGAGCGGCCGCTGTTCGCGCTGGTGCTCGAGAAGACCGGCGGCAACCAGCTCAAGGCCGCCGAGATCCTGGGCCTCAACCGCAACACGCTGCGCAAGAAGCTCGACGCGCTGGGCGTGGCCCGCCGCGGCAAGGGCCGCGAGGACCGCGCGCTCGACGATTGAACACGGCCGCGCGCCGGCGCGCGCCGTGGCACGCTGAGGCCATGCGCGACCTCCGCCCTCGCCTCGCCGCCCTGATCCTGACCCTCGCCGCCCTCGCCGGCCCCGCCGCCGCCCGGCCGATCCGCGCCGAGGCCCGGGTCGCGGCCGCCGCCGCCACCTTCGCCGCGACCCAGCCGCGCCTCGCCGCGGGCGCCGCGACGCCCGAGCTGGTCTACACGTGGTCGGTGCGCTGGCTCGACGCCCAGCGGGACCAGCCGCTCAAGGGCAAGGCGCTCGCGGCCGCGGCCCGCGCCCACCTCGACCGCATGATCGCGCTCGAGACCGCCGTCACCGCGATGGTCAACGCCGGCACCCTGCCGACGATCGAGGGCGCGGCCGCGACCTACTACCGGGCCGAGGCCGAGCTGTGGGTCGAGCGCAAGGGCAAGCGCTGAGCTGCGCGCGGCGACCGGATCCGGGCGAGGTGGCATCGCCCGAGCGAATGCCGCCGACGTGCCCGCCGGCGCCGACGCGCGCCCGCACGCTTGCGCGCCCCGCGCGGACCTGGCTGGACGTGGTGTCCAGACGCGACGCTCAGCGCGCGTGGCTGGGATCGGCGCCGCGCGCGGCGAGCTGGGCCACGAGCTGACCGCGGTCGGTGACGCCCGACGGCGGCAGGAGCGTGATCCGCGCGGGGCTGGCCAGGAGCCGCTGGATCTCGAGCACCTCGAACATCGCGGTGGCGATCTCGCGATCGCCGGAGATCTCGCGCAGCGCCGCGCCGACGATCTCGGGCCGGATCGCGCCGGCGCGCGCGAACTCGACGGCGGCGGTGCGGTCGGCGCTCGAGGTGATGACGCTCACCTGGTTGGCGCCGTCCTGCCGGATCGCCGAGGTCACCTGCCGCAGCCGGTTGACGACCTTCTCCTCGATCTGGTGGGTCATGCCGGCGTCGCGGAAGTGGACCTTGCGGATGTAGATCGAGCCGACCTTGAAGCCCCAGTCCTGCGACCGCGGCGACACCTCGGCCCGCACCGTCTGCGACAGCTCGTGGCGATCCTCGAGCAGCCGGGCCAGCTTCATGTTCGACAGGCACCGCACCGTCGCGTTCGACACGTTGGCGTGCAGCGAGCCGCGCGGGTCCTGGTTCTTGAACAGGTACGCCACCGGATCCGAGATGAACATCTCGTACCAGACGCCGATGCCCATCGGCGCGCCCTCCTCGGAGTTGACCGGCTGCGACCGCAGGTAGGTCTGGTAGATGCGCAGGTCGAGGTCGTAGCGCTTGCCGAGCAGGGGCACGAGCAGCGCCTTCACGCCCATCTTGGGCCACAGCGACGCCAGGCCGGGCTCGTCGTAGACCGCCGCGACCTTGCCGAACAGCGTGTAGACCAGCGCCTGCCGCTCTTGCACGACGATGTAGAAGCCGAGCCCGCGGAGGATCGCGAGCACCGCCGGCACCGCGACCCACCAGCCGAGCATCGCGATCAGGGCCAGGGCCAGGACCGGGCCCGACATCACTTCGCCTCCACGAACGCGCGGTCGGCCTTGTCGTACAGGCCGAGCTTGAGGTTGCGCAGGTACGTGGTCAGCGCGTCGGGGCCCTGGGCCCGCAGGCGCGTCAGCTGGTCGGACAGCGCGCGCAGGGGCTCGACCTCGGCCTGGGCCCGCAGGGTCTCGATCTCGACCGCGCGCCGCGACTGCACGATCCGCTGATCGGCCGCGGCCTGCGCCAGGCTGATGTCCGACGACACCTGGTTGTAGGCCGTGTTGATCGCGGCCAGGGCGCTCTCGACCTCGTGCGGCGGCGAGATCTCGGTGATCAGCGACGCGTCGAGGTGGACGCCGTAGCGCGCCACCGACGCCGCGCACTCGTGGTCCATCATGTCGTTGAGCGCGCGCAGGTTCTTGCGCAGATCGTTGATCGAGATGCCCGAGATCGCCGAGGCGCCGGTGCGATCGGCGGCGAGGTCGCGGCCCTCGGTGTCGTCGCCGACCACCGCCGCCCGGGGCGGCTGCTCGAAGTTGGCGATGCGCTCGCGCAGGATCGAGATGAAGAAGCCCATCACGTGCACCACCGGGTGCTTGACCCCGAACAGGTACGCGTAGAGGTTCTGCTCGCTGACCCGGAACCGGATCTGCCCGGTCAGGCCGACGTGGAGCTGATCCTTGGTGACCGCGTCGAGCAGCGTGCCGTTGCGGTTGGCGCTCGGGGTCTCGGGATCCCAGGCCATGTTGACCGTGCGCGTCGCGATCGACACCTTGTGGACCCGCTGCCACGGCCACCGGAAGTACGGCCCGCCCGGCGGGATCACCTGCACCTGCGGGTAGTGGTAGCGCTCCTTCTCGGAGTCGCGCATGCCGGCGCCCTCGGGCGTGTAGACCGTGCTCGCGCCGAGGATCCGGCGGGCCCGGCCGAAGCTGGTGAGCACCGCGCGCTCGTTCTGATCGACGGTGTAGAAGCCGAGCACGACGTGGCGGACGACGAACCAGGCCAGGAAGCCCAGCCCGATCCCGGTCACCCAGCCTTGCCCGTGGACCTCGCGGACGACACCCCAGATGTCATTCATGCCCCGAGCCTGCGCCGGGGCGCCGGGGCGCACAACGGCGAAGGCGGGCAACCGGCGGCGGCCGGCAACCGCCGGCGGCGGGACGGCGGTCGCGCCGGTCGAGATCACAAAGGCCCTCGGGTTCGCGACCGGGTCGCGCGCCCGCGGTAGCGTCCCGTTCATGATCCGAACTCGACCTGGCCTCTCCGTGATCCTCGTGGCTGGCGTCGCGCTCTCCGCCGCCGCGCACGCCGGTCCGATCGGCGAGGTCGGCGTCGGCTACGTGGCGCCGATCGCCGACGAGCGCGACGACAGTCAGGACAAGCTCTACACCGAGATCGTCAAGGGCGGCCTGCACGTCTCGATGCACGTCGGCTGGCTGTTCCCGGTCTGGACTCGCCCCGACGTCCGCGTGCTGGTCGGCCCGGTGGCGTCGGCCGCGCACACGCGCTACGGCGACGTCAAGGCGGACGATGGCCTCGACGGCGTCACGCGCTGGCGCTTCACCGGCGGCGCGCGGGTCGCGGCGGAGCGCCCCGGCATGTCGGTCGCGCTCGAGGGCCTCGTCGGCACCGATCGTCCGAGCTACGACTTCAGCGGCCTCATCGAGAACTTCTGCGGTGACCCCACCACCAGCGGGCTGGGCTGGGAAGCGACCGCGATCGGCCAGCTCAGGCGCGGCCAGGTCGTCGCGGGCGCCTCCGCCGGCATCCTCCACGGTGATCACGTGGACGATCGCCCGGCCTGCACCGGCGGGATCGCGATCGACACCGTCGACTACACCAGCCTCGACATCGCGCTCCAGATCACGGTCGGCGTCAGCTACTGAGGCCCAGCCTCATCTGGACCAGGCGCCGGCGGCGAGGCCGGTGAGGACGGTGGCGGTCGTGAACAGCCGGCGCGGATCGGCGTAGAGCGTGCCGGCGTCGGGCTGCGCCCACGGCGCCGCGCAGCGCGGGTCGGTCAACCGCAGGATCGGCGCCGCGGGCCAGCCGCCGTCGTCGTCCTGCGTGGCCACGAGCGCGCGGCGCGCACCGGCGAGCGCGTCGTCGAAGCGCGCGCCCAGCTCGGCCCGACACGCGAGGCCGAGCCCGAGATCGAACGGCGTCGCGGCGTCGACGGCCCAGGCCGCGGCGATGGCGGTGGCGTCGAGGGGATGGCCCAGCTGGGTCAGCGCGGCGACGTTGTGCCGGGTCGCGTAGGCGTGGCTGTGCCACCAGTACGACGGCCAGGTGCCATCGGCGCGCTGCTGCGCGGCGGCGTAGGCGACGCCGGCGACGACCGCGGCGCGCGCGGTCGGCTCGGCCGCGAGGGCGCGCAGCGCCGCCGGGGTCACGTCGGCGTGGCTGTGGCCCCAGGTGTCGTCGGGATCGTCGCGGCGATAGGTCGCGAAGCCGCCGTCGACGCGCTGGAACGCCATCAGGCGCGCGACGCAGGCCGCGGGCACGGCCCGGCCCGCGGCCCGCAAGAACCGGATCGCGTGGGCCGTCGAGTCGGCGTCGCTGCTGGTGAACGCGTGGTAGCCCCAGCCGTGGTCGGCGCCCATCGCCTGCTCGCACCAGTCGGCGGCGCGGGCGATCGCCGCGGCGACCGCGGGTGACCGGTAGGCCGCCGGCAGCTCGGCCAGCGCGAGGCCGACGTAGGCCGTGACCCACGCGTCGGAGGGCCCGACCGGCAACGCGAAGTCGAGCCACTGGCCGCAGCTCGACTGGTGCGCCAGCAGGAAGTCGATCGCGTGGGTGATCGCGCGCATGTTCGCGACCGGCCCCGCGACCGCGACGTGCGGCGACCGCGACGCCGGCGCCAGCACGTCCGACGCCGGGGCCGCGGGCTTCAGGTACAGGTTGAAGCGCGGCGCCTTGGCGTGCGCCAGGCCGAGCCCGAGGAAGGCGTGGTGCTGCAGGCCCGCGGTCGACGGCGCCGCGCCCGCCAGCTCGTCGAGCACCACCTCGTACGTCGCCGCCGGGTAGCCCCACGCGTCGATCAACCCGCGGCTGGCCGCGCGCGCGCGCCGGCGTCGTCGTCGAAGCAGCAGTGGCTGCAGGCGTCGAGCTTCACGTCGACGGCGCCGGTCCCGGCCGCGAACTCGAGCGACACGACCAGCGCGCTCGCCGGCAACGGCCGGTCGTCGCGGACGTGGGCGGCCACGAACTGGTGGACCCGGGCGGCGTGACCGCCGTGCCCCGTGGCCGCCAGCAGCGCGTCGAGATCCTCCGTGCGCGCGCGGGTCGAGCGCAGGTACAGCTTCACCCGCCCGAGCCCGTCGGGCTCGGCCTCGAGCGCCACGCCCAGCGGCTCGGCGAACCCCGACACCAGCGGCGACAGATCGGCCAGCGCGGCGCACGCGTCGAGGCGACCGAGCCGGGCCAGCGTCCGGCCGGCCCGCAGCCAGCGCTCGCGGCGATCGCCGACCGCGCCGTTGACGTAGAGCCGCAGGCCGGCGCGCCCGCCGGGCAGGAACGCCAGCGCGACCCAGACGCCGCCCTGCCACGCGGTCAGCGCGGCGCGGTCGTCGGGGATCAGCGGCGCCAGCGCCGTGGCCAGCGCCGGCGCTGCGCCGGTCAGGCCCAGGCGCGCCAGCAGCGGGTCGAGCCGCGCCCGGGTCAGCGCGATCCGGCTCGGCACCGACGAGCCCGGCACACCGATCTCGGCGAGCAGGCGCAGGCCCCCGGCGCCGCCGCCCAGCGAGAGCGACAGCTCGAACGGCACGCCGTCGTTGTTGATCGTCGAGAACCGCGGCAGCGGCGCCCCGCGGTCGAGCGCCAGCGACTCGCGCGTGACCAGGTCGTAGGCGTCGAGCACCAGCGCCCGGGCCGAGGTCAGGTCGAACAGCGGCAGCAGCCGCTCGAGGTGCGCGCGCACGGCGGCGCCGAGGGTCGTGGTCGAGGGCTCGGGGATCACGGGCATGGGGCCTCCTCGCCGCGCCGCCGACGGGCGCGCCGCCACCGGGTCAGGACTTCTGGACGATCGTCACGTAGCCCTTGGGCCCGTCGCTGCCGCTGTGCCCGGGCTGGCCGTTGGCGCCGGGCGAGCCCGCGGCCGCCCGCGCGCCGTCGCCGCCGCGCCGCCCACCCTGCCCGGGGTCTCCACCCGGGCCGCCGCCGCCCGCGAGCCCGCCGACCCCGCCGAACGAGTTCGCGACCTGACCGGTCAGCACCGCCCCGGCCGTGAACAGGATCGTGATGTTGCCGCCCGGCCCGCCATTGCCGCCGTTGCCGCCCGCGCCGCCGGTGCCGCCGTCGCCGCCCGCGCCGCCGCCGACCGGATCTCGGCTGTACGCGCCGTCGCTGTCGCCGGCCCCACCGGGACCGCCGGCGCCGCCGTTGCCGCCCTTGCCGCCGACGCCGCCGCCGCCACCGTTGCCGCCGCGGGACTCGACCGCGACGTCGGTCAGCATCTCGGTGATCGTGATCGTCAGGTTGCCGCCGCCGGTGCCGTTCTGCCCGTCGACGCCGCGCGAACCGCCGCTGCCGTCGCCGCCGCGGCCGCCCGAGGTGGGATCGCTGCAGCCCGACGCCCAGTTGCAGTGGGCGTCGACGCCCTCCGAACCGTTGCCGCCGTTGCCGCCGTTGGTGCCTGCAGTGCCACTGGAGCCGTCGACTCCGCGAGCCAGGATGTCAGCCATGGTCGTTCTCCTTCAGGCCAGCTTGGCGGCCAGCGAGGTGCAGTTGATGCTCATGTACGAGTTGACGCGGATCTGTCCGCCGGTGTGGATCTTGATGTGCCGGGCCTGGACCGAGTGGTTGTCGGGCCCGTAGACCAAGGTCGCGTTGTGCCCGACGACGATGTCGCGCGCGAAGTGGATGACGATGTGCTGCAGGATCTCGCTCAGCTCGATCGGCAGCCGCGCGATCTTGGTCGAGTCGCCGAAGACGTAGGCGCGCGCGTAGTCGACCTTGGTGGCGTGATCGTGGTGCGCGACCAGGTGCGGCGCTGGGACGCGCCGGCGCCTGAACGTCGGCGCGTGCGGCACCTTGGCCGCGGTGGCGTCGGGCACGCCGATCCACTCCTTGAGCTGATCGAAGTCCTTCGGCTTCATCATCCGCCCGGCGTCCTTGAGCCAGCGGGCGCCGGCGATCGTCGGCTCGCTGTGCGAGACGTACACCGTCTCGTTGTCGGCGATGACCAGATCCTTGATCTTGGGCAGATCGTGGGCGAGGCCGAGTCGCCCGATCCGTGCTTCGAAGTCCGTCATGTCCATTGCCTCCGTGGGTTCGCTGGACGCGGCGCGGCCCTCGCCACGGACCGTGGCGGTCACCGCGTACGCCCCGTACGCCCCGTGGGACGCGGCCCCGCGCCGAGTTTCGCGGGCAACGTCTGGCAATCGCCGCGGCGGCGCCGTTCGCGCCACGGGTGCACGGCTGACGCCGTCTGATGTGTGGGCGATGCCGCCGAGCGCCACAGGTGGACGACTGACACCCCACGCTCGAGATCCGCCACCAGGCAGTAATAGAAACCGTATAGTTACATCTGACTGGGCCGCGGCACAGCGGTTGCTCAATGGTCCGGCCATGCCCCGGTTCGTCGCTGTCCTCGCCCTCGCGCTCGCCGTCACGGCTACCGCCTGCACGCACACCCACCAGGTCGCGACCACCGGCTCGCTGCCCGCGGACAGCGTCGATCACGGCCGAGGCGCGCTGGAAGGGGCCGGCATCGGGCTGCTCACCGGGGCCGCCACCGGCGCCGTCGCCGGCCTCGTCGACGGCGACGACCCGCCGTGCCTCGACACCGACTGGTTCTGCTTTCGCTTCGACGCCGGGGAGAAGGCCGTGGTCCTCGGGTTGGCCGGCGGCTCCGTCGGCGCGGTCGCCGGCCTGGTCCTCGGCGCCCTCGTCGGCAGCCGCGACACGTACGAGCGGACGCCGGGCTGGGTCCCCCTCGTGTCGACCAGCGCGGCGCCGGGCGCGGCGAGCGCGACCGCGACCTGGACGTTCTGAGCGCGTCACGCCGTTCGCCGCCAGCGCGCGCGCCGACCCCCGCCAGCGGCGCGCGCGATCAGCGCGGTGATCGCGCGCGGCGCAGCGTCGAGCCGCTCGGCGCGACGGGCGCCGCCTGAACCCCGCTCCGGACCTTGGGCCCGCCCGGGGGTGGACATCCGGGGGCCACGTCCGTACCTTCGCGACGCCATGGCCTCGCGACCCGGCATCATCGCCTTCGCCAAGGACTGGCACGAGGACCCCACCAGCAACCACCACGTGCTGATCGAGCTCGCGAAGACGCGACCGGTCCTGTGGCTGAACTCGGTGGCGACCCGGACGCCCAAGCTGACCAGCGGGCGCGACCTGGGCAAGATCAAGCGCAAGCTGGGCGAGTTCGCCCGGGGCCCGGTCAAGGTCCGCGACGACCTGTGGGTGTTCTCGCCGCTGGTGCTGCCCCTGCCCCACAACCGCTACGCGCAGCGGATCAACCAGGCGATCCTGAAGGCGACGATCGCGATCCTGCGCCGGCGCCTCGGCCTGACCGAGTTCGACCTGTGGACGTTCCTGCCCAACACCGCCGACTACGTCGGGGCCCTGGGCGAGCGCGCGAGCGTCTACTACTGCGTCGACGAGTGGTCGCTGTTCTCGTACCTCGACGAGCAGGCCACCAAGGCGGCCGAGGCCAGGCTCCTGGCCAAGGTCGACGCGTGCTTCGCGATCAACCACGCGCTGGCCGAGGCCAAGCGCGCGCAGCAGCCGGCCACGTTCGTGTCGCCCCACGGCGTCGATCACGCGCTGTTCGCGCGGGCGCTCGACGACGCCACCGCGCTCCCGGCCGACGTCGCGGCGCTGCCGCGGCCGATCGTCGGCTTCTACGGCACGCTCCAGGACTGGGTCGACTACGACCTGATCGCCGCGCTGGCCCGGCGGCACCCCGAGTGGTCGATCGTGCTGCTGGGCCAGGCGCTGGCCGACGTCAGCGCGGTCCGCGGCCTCGCCAACGTCCACCTGCTCGGGCGCAAGCCCCACGCCGAGCTGCCGGCCTACTGCAAGGCCTTCGACGTCGGCCTGATCCCGTACCGCATCGACGCGCGGATGACCTACGTCAACCCGATCAAGCTGCGCGAGTACCTGTCGGCCGGCGTGCCGGTGGTCTCGACGCCGGTGCCCGAGGTGGTGCGCTACCAGCACCTGTGCGCCGTCGCCGACGGCGTCGACGCCACCGAGGCCGCCGTGGTGGCCGCGCTCGCCGACGGCGGCCCGGATCGCCGCCGCGCCCGTTCCGACGCGATGCGCACCGAGACCTGGGCCGCCCGGGTCGCCGAGGTGGCGCGCGTGGTCGACGACATCGCTGGGAGAAAGAGGACGTCATGAGCCAAGCCCGCTACCGCGCCGGCATGATCGGTGCCGGCAACATCTGCGAGTTCCACGTCGCCGCCGTCCGGGCCCTGCCCGACGTCGAGCTGGTCGGCGTGGTCGACCTCGACGCGGCGCGCGCCGCCGCGTTCGCCGACAAGCACAAGGTCACGGTCTACCCGTCGCTCGAGGCGCTCGTCGCCGCCGGCGCCAACGTGATCCACGTGCTGACCCCGCCGTCGTCGCACGCGAAGATCGCGCGGGCCGCGCTCGAGGCCGGCTGCGACGTGATCGTCGAGAAGCCCGTGACCGAGGACCCGGCCGAGGGCCGCGCGCTCGCGGCGCTGGCCAAGGCCAAGGGCAAGACCATCACCGTCAACCACTCGCTGCTCTACGACCCCCAGGTCGAGCGGGCGCTGGCGGCGGTGCGGTCGGGTTCGCTCGGCCAGATCGTCTCGGTCGACATCCTGCGCGGCAGCGAGTACCCGCCGTACCAGGGCGGGCCGCTGCCGCCGCACTACCGCGACGCCGGCTACCCGTTCCGCGACATCGGCGTCCACTGCCTGTACCTGATCCAGGAGCTGCTCGGCACGATCGAGGACGTCGAGGCGTCGTGGCGCTCGCTCGGCGGCGATCCCAACCTCGCGTTCGACGAGTGGCGCGCGGTCGTGCGGTGCGCGCGCGGGCTCGGCCAGTTCCAGCTGTCGTGGAACGTCAAGCCGATGCAGAGCCAGATCATCATCCACGGCACCAAGGGCGTGCTCCGGGTCGATCTGTTCGCGATGTTCCACGGCAAGCGCGCGTCGACGCCGCTGCCCAAGGCCGCCGAGCGCCTGCTCAACGCGTTCACCGACTCGCTGCAGCCGCTGATCGACGTGCCGATCGGCGTCTACAAGTTCGTGCGCAAGGAGGTCCAGAGCTACCAGGGCCTGCGCAACCTGGTCGCCGACTTCTACCGGCGCCTGGCCGCGGGCGAGCCGCCGCCGGTGACCGTCGAGGACGCGGTCAACGTGGTCGAGTGGGTCGAGAAGGTCGCGCGCGCGGCCGACGCCGAGCACGCCGCGGCGCTGGCCCGGTTCACGCTGTCCGAGGCCGTGCCGTTCCTGGTCACCGGCGCGTCGGGCTCGCTCGGCGGCGCGGTGCTGCGGCGCCTGGTCGCCGACGGCAAGAAGGTCCGCGCGATGGTGCGGCGGGTGCCGACCCGGACGGTCCCGGGCGTCGAGTACGCGATCGGCAACCTCGGCGATCCGACCGCGGTCGACCGCGCGGTCAAGGGCGCCGAGACCGTCATCCACGTCGGCGCCGCGATGAAGGGCGGCTGGCCCGAGCACCTCGGCGGCACCGTCGTCGGCACCGGCAACGTGATCGCCGCGTGCAAGAAGTACGCGGTCAAGCAGCTCGTCCACATCTCGTCGATGTCGGTCATCGACTGGGCCGGCTCGGTCGGCAAGGGCGTGATCGACGAGCGCGCGGCGCTCGAGCCGCGGGCCGAGGAGCGCGGCGCCTACACCCGGGCCAAGCTCGAGGCCGAGAAGCTGGTCAGCGCCGCGGCCGCGGCCGGGCTGCCGTGCGTGATCCTGCGCCCGGGCCAGATCTTCGGCGGCGGCATCCCGCTGGTCAACGGCGCGGTCGCGCGCCGGGCCGGCGGCCGCTGGCTGATCCTCGGCGACGGCCAGCTCGAGCTGCCGCTGATCTACATCGACGACGTCGTCGACGCGATCATGGCGTCGGTCGCCAAGCGCCTGACCAAGGGCGAGATCATCCAGCTGATCGACGGCGCCCAGCTCAAGCAGACCGACGTGCTCGAGCTGACCGGCGGCGGCAGGATCATGACCGTGCCGCGGACGATCCTGTTCGGCCTCGGCAAGCTGTCCGAGCTGCCGCTGGGCGCGCTGGGCAAGCCGTCGCCGATCGCGCTCTACCGCCTGCAGTCGGCGCTGGCGCGGCTGTCGTGGGGCACCGGCAAGGCCGAGCAGCTGCTCGGCTGGACGCCGCGGGTCGGCGTGCGCGAGGGGATCCGCCGCGAGCAAGCCCGGACCTGATGCCGCCGAGCTACCGGGTCGAACCCGCGCCGCCGCTGGCGGTGCGCGCCGAGCTCGAGCGGCTGTGGCGGGACAACCTCACGCTCGAGGCGCACCCGGCCGACAAGTTCGCGTGGCTGTACCTCGAGGCGCCGGAGCCGCCCGCCACCGCGTTCGTGCTGACCGCGGACGGCGCGGCGGTCGGCACCGCCGGCGTCGGCGTGCGCCGGTTCCAGGTCGGCGCCGGGTCGGGCAAGGCCGGCCTGCTGGCCGATCTCGCCGTCGACAAGGCCCACCGCTCGGTCGGGCCGGCCCTGGCGCTGGTGCGCGCCGGCAAGGCGTTCGTCGACGCCGAGTTCGACCTGGCCTACGGCTTCCCGAACAAGCTGGCCGAGGGCGTCTTCAAGCGCGCGGGCTACCGACCGCTGGGCGTCATCGGCCGCTACGCCCTGCCGCTGCGCCACCGCGCGTTCGCGGCCCGGGTCGACGACGCCGCGGTCGCGCGCGCGCCCGCGTCGCTGCGGCCGTGGCTCCTGCGCGCGGCCCAGGTGCCGGCCCTGGCCGCGGTCGCCGGCGCCGCCGTCGACGTCGCCCAGCTCACCCGCAAGGTCCCGGCGGCGATCGCGGCCATCCGCCGGCTGCGCCTGGTCACCGCGGCCCGGCCCGACGGGCGCCTCGACGGGCTGTGGGCGAGCGCGCGCGCCAGCTACCAGGTGGTGGCGGAGCGCAGCGCCCGGTTCCTGGCGTGGCGGTTCCGGCCGCGGCCCGAGCGGACCTGGTGGTTGGCGTGCGATCGCCCCAGCGGCGACGTCCGCGCCTACGCGGTGGTCGATCTCGTCGACGGCATGGCCCACGTGCGCGATCTGTTCGGGCACAAGGACGACGTGATCGCGCTGATCGATCGGCTGCCGCTGGCGATGTACCGCGCCGGCGCGAGCTCGCTGTCGATGCGTTACCTGGGCGCGCCGTGGCTGGTGACGGCCTTGACCGAGCGCGGCCTGACCGAGCGCGCGTCGAACCGGATGATCGCGGTCACCGCCGGCGCGCGGGCCGCGGCCGCGGCGCGGGCGCTGATCACCGACGTCGGCGCCTGGCACCTGACCGACGCCGACGAAGACGTCTGAGTTCCAGAGGGTTCGTCGCCGAACCCAGGCAGGCGTCCCGGGGCCTCGACGTCTCGACGGTCTCAGTCCAGACCAGGGCGTCGGCATCCTCGAGGGCAAGCCCCGATAGGGCCCAGGACGCGAGACGCCCGGCGCGCGGACCGGTGCTCGACCGAAGAACTTACAAGCTCTGCGCACACGCGGTCACCGCAGCGACAGCCACCAGTCCTGGTCGAGCCCCGACAGCAGCTCGCCGTCGAGCTCGGCGTCGCGGCGGGCGACGCCGACCAGCGACGCCGCGGCGGCGTAGGCGCCGATCGCGGGCAGCTCGACGGCGACGAGCACGAGCCCGACCGTCGTCGCCTCGGGGCCGAGGTCGACCTCGGCCAGCTCGGGCGGCAGGATCGGCAGCGTCACCTGCGTGCGATCGCCCGGCGCGATCACGCGGAAGGTCACAGCGTCGTTCGCGACGACGCCGGTGAAGGTGGCGACGACGACGTCGGGGCGCCGGCCGTTGCCGCCCTGGTAGGTCCAGGTCAGCGCGCGGGTGGCGACGTCGAACCCGCGGGTGCCGAGCGTCGGGGGCGCGGTCGCGGTCACGTCGACGACGGTCCGCCGCTCGAGCGCCGGGCGCACCAGGCGCGCGTGCAGCGTCGTCACCACCGGGCTCTCGAGCTGGACCTCCAGCGTCGCCAGCTCGCCGATCGGGACCACCGGCACCGGCACCACCAGGCTCGCGCCTTCGATCGACCCGGTCGCGGTCACGCTGCTCCACTCGGCGTCGAGGTCGAGCTGGCGCCGGGTGACGACCGCCAGGGTCCGGACCTCGGGGATGTTGGTCAGGATCAGCTCGGTGTCGGTCAGCGGCTGCCACGGCGGCAGCGCGATCACCTCGACGTCCGTCAGGTCGACGTGGGCGCGGGCGGCGTACGCGGCGCTGCCGTCACTCGCGTGCGCGACCGCGACCACGGTCGCGTCGTCGGCCCGGGTGCAGCGCGGCTGGAACCAGCGCATCGAGGTCGCGCTGTCCTGGAACCCACGGCCGGCGCAGCTCGCGGTCAGCTCGACGGTCCCGCTCGGCCACGGCGCGATCGTGGCGGCGCGCGCGCCGAGGCTCGCGCCACCGAACCACCGCGGCCGGTTGCCGTCGACCAGCGCGCTCCCGGCCGGCACGTCGAGGAAGATGGTCACGTCGGGCGCGTCGAACGGGCGGCGTCGGACCACCACCACCGCCCCGCCCGAGGGCACCGTCGCCGTGGCCAGGCCGGCGTCGTCGCTGATCGTGATCAGCGCCGGACCGTCGGGCGGCAGGAACGCCACCTGCACGCCGGCCAGAGGCGCGCCGAGCGTCGCGCCCGGATCCTGGACGGTCGCGAGCACGCGCACGGTGATCGGGCCGGGCGCCGCGTCGATCGGGGGCGTGGCGTCGACCGCGCGCGCCGGGGGCGCCACGTCGGCGCCGCACGCGGCCAGCGCCAGGGCCGCGCCGATCAGCCCGCGCACGACCGACGACCCCGCCGGCGCCGACCGAGCCCGAACCACGCCAGCGCCACCACCACCGCCATCGCGATCGGCGCGCCGGGCGCGGCCTCGGCGCCGCAGCAGCCGCTGCGCGCCGACCGCGGCGCGCCGCCAGGCGCCGCCGGCGCGTCGCCGGCCGGGGTCGCGTCGGCGACCGGCCCGCTGGTGTCGACCTGGGGCGGCATCGCGTCGACCGCGACGTCGCTGCCCGGCGGCGCGGTGACCCGCGGCGCGTCGGCGGTGACCGCGCAGGCGTCGTCGAGCGTGAACACCCGCGGCCGGCCGGCCACGGTCGTGCCCGCGCCGCTGGCGCTGACCGTCACCTTGCAGCCGCCGCCGTCGGCCACCGCCGCGACCACGGCGTCGGCGCCGGTGGGCCCATCGAGGACGACGTGGCGCGCGCCGCGCGGGCCGGCGTAGCTGGTCGTGGCGCCGCCGCCGACGACGACCGCGAAGTGCGCGGCGGCCGCGGCGATCACGGTGACGTCGCCCTGGGTCGTGGTCGCGAGCTCGGCCATCGCCGTGCGCGTGCCGACCAGATCGATCGCGTGGATCGCGGTCATCGTCGGGCCCGGCACCACCAGCCGCCACTGCTCGATCGGGAAGCGGGCCGCGGCGCAGTTGCCGCGGGTCCACTTGTCGACGAAGCAGCTCCCGGCGGGCTCGCGCTCGTGGGCCGGCGCGCCGCCGCTGGTGGCCACGGTCGTGATCCGCAGCGCGGTGGCGCCGAGCGAGCCCGCGCCCTGCGCGCCCTTGGCCTCGAGCTTGGCCGGCGTGCGGAAGCGCAGGTGCAACCCGCGCTTGGCGTCGCCCGACGCCGCGCGATCGACCACGATCGCCGTGGCGCCGTCGCCCCACGGCACCACGACCACGTCGCGCAGCGCCGCCGGCACGTCGCTGGGTCGATCCTGGAACTTGTACTGATCGGCGTAGTCGCACCGGGTCGCGATCACGCCCGACCTGGTCTGCCGCGCCCACGCGTAGCCGGTCTTGACGCTCCACCACGCCTGGCTCGGGAGGTAGTCGGGCGGCAGCTGCGCGGACACCACCGACGGCGCGTTCGAGGTCATCGTCGACAGCGAGCCGTAGGGCGTCGGGTCGACGATCACGTCGTCGGCCCCGCGCGACAGCACGAAGTTGCCGGCGTTGGGGTGGCTGTGATCGACGTCGATCGTGTGCTGGCACTGGCTGACGAACCAGATCGCCTGCTTGCTCCAGTCGGTGCGCGCGAAGAACGCGCCGGTGCCGGCCGCGAGGTACGCGGTCGGCCAGGTCGCGCGCGGCACCGGCGTCGGCGTCACGCCCGCGGCCGCGGCCAGCGCGCCGAACAGCGGGAAGTCGGCGCGGCCACCGAGCGGCGCCAGCTCGCCCGCGGCCCAGGCCTTGTAGGTCGGGGACGCGTCGCCGATCAGCACCGCGAAGTAGGTGTTGGGGTTGGGGGCGAGGTTGGGCTGCTCGTCCTGGGTGTCACCGCCGACGAAGATGCCGCCGCCGGGCGCGCGCGCGTGGACCGTGCGCGCCAGGAGCGCGTCGAGCCAGGCGCGGACCCCGTCGACGCGCACGCCCTGGGCCGCCATCGCCCGCGCCGCGGCCGCGTACTCGACCACCGCCAGCGGCCCGTACTGCCAGCCCTCGCCCCAGTCGCCGCCCTCGAGCACGCCGCCGGGCGCCATCGCCTTGGCCATGTCCTTGCGCCACAGCTCGTCGGCGACCAGCGTCCACAGCGCGTCGCCGGCGGCGCCGGCCTCGCCGCGCTGGGCGATCGCGATGAACGTGACCGCCGCCAGGTAGCCGGCGTGGTAGTTGGTCGACGGGCTGCGGGCGCGGTAGCCGTTGGCCAGGTACCAGCTGGTCCACGCGGCCCAGCGCTGGCGCGTGCGCGCGCGCAGCGCCTCGGTCATGCCCGGCTGATCGTGCAGCCAGTCGTAGGCGACCGCGGTGTAGGGCCCGAGCGCGCGGATCGAGAAGCCGCTGTCGCGGTTGGCGGCGAGGTCGCCACCCTTGCCGTCGCCGAGCCGGTCGAGGTCGTCGATCATCGCGGTGTGGAACATGATCGCGCGCCGGGCGTCGCCGGCGTCGTCGGTCGCGGCCCACGCCACCAGGCACGCTTGCAGGTAGCGGGCCCACTCGAGGCCCATGTAGCCCGCGTGGGTGTGGTCGCCGCCGTCGCGCTCGATGCCGCGGCACACGGTGATCGCGCCGTTGACCGCCGTGCCGCTCTGCTTGGCCTGGGACTTCCAGATCGCGCGGGTGGCGTCGTCGAGGAACAGCCGCGGCGGACGAGCCTGGGCGGCGGCGGTCGACCCGCCGATGCACAGGACCAACGCGATGGTGGCGACGAGCTTCATCGCCGGGCAGCGTAGCGCACTCACCGGCCCCGGGCCGACCGAAGCGCGCTACTGCACCTTGACGGGTGCGGTCAGGGCGCGCAGGTACGCGCGCGCGTCGGGGGTCTTGCGGCGGTAGCGATCGATCCGCACCCAGTACAGCACCCCGCGCTTGAGCTGCCAGCGCTCGTCGTCGTGGCGCAGATCGTGGCCGCCGTAGCTCGACCGCTCGCCGGGCAGCGTCAGGTTGGCGATCGGCAGCGAGAACGAGTCGTCGCCGATGACCCAGCCGTCGTCGTCACCGTTCGACGAGCGGATCACGCCGAAGACGATCACGCCGCCGTCCTTGCCGCGCGACACCGCGCGATAGCCGGACGGCGGCGGCCCGCTGGTGAGCTGGTGCCCCGGCGGCAGCGGCGGCTCGGGCAGCGCCGCCGGCGGCGGCGTGGTCACCGGGGTCAGCGCCTCGGCCTGCCAGTACCAGCGGCGCTGGCTGTCGAGCGCCCACGCGCCGCGCACGGCCACGCGCGCGCCCTCGGCCGGCGGGGCGCCGGCGATCGCGACCCGCACCGCCAGCGCGCCGTTGCCCTCGGTCTCGTCGACCAGCCAGCGGATCACGCCGCGCGCGCCCGGCGCGATCGCCTCGCCGCCGATCCGCCCGACGATCACCGCGCCTTGCCCGCGCCGGGCCAGGTAGCGATCGCGATCGATCACCGCCTGCCACGCGGCGATGCTCCCGGGCGGCGTGGCCGCGGCGGTGTCGTCGTCGGTCCCGATCGGCGCGAGGTCGCCCCCATCGGGGCCGGTCGGGGCGGCCGCCCCGGCGTCGACGACGCGCCCGAGCGGCTCGGTCCGGGCCGGCTGGGTCTCGCGCTTCTCGCCGCAGCCGGCGAGCGCCAGCCCGACGATCGCGAGCGCGGCCACGGCGGCGCGGCCGGTGGGTCGGCCGGCACGGTCGCGGTCGGCGACGGAACCCACGCGCGCCGACTCGACGCTCAGCCCGCGGCCAGCGCGCGGGCGGCGTTGAACGCGCGCGGGATCCCGAGCGGGGTCGCACGCAGCTGCAGCACGAGGAAGTCGCCGTCGGTCGAGATGCCGGTGACGTTGACGACCGGCGTCAGGGTCTCGAGCACGCGCCGGACCCGCTCGTTCTGGCGGATCTTCGGGTTGCGCATCAGGTCGAGCACCATGATGTCGTCGTTGGCCTCGACCAGCACGTCGGGCTTCTTGGGCGCGAACTTGAGCAGGTTGCCGGGCTTCGACAGGTCGAGCGCGCCGCTCTTGATCAGCGCCGCGACCGGCGTCTGCGCGTCGCCCAGCACCTTCAGATCGATGTTGGCGAGGCGGATCTTGACCCGCAGCTGCTCGGGCGCGACCTCGATCGTCTCGATCTTGATCGACGCCGAGGCCCGGACGGTCGTGCCCATCAGATCGATCGTGGCGCCGACCGCGATCGCCGGCGGCCGCGCCAGCACGGTCACGTCCTGGGGCGCCTTCTTGCTGGGCGGGGTCGAGGCGATGAACCAGCGCACGGCGTCGAGGGGCACCGCGATGCGCATCCCCAGGGCGTGGCGGGCCATGTTGAACATGGCGGACGGGTTCTGGACCACGAAACGGCCGGCCGAACGCAGCGCAGCACGGAGGGGAAGGGCCATGGGTTCAATGTATCGCGCGCCCGCCCTCGTCGGGTGCGTTCGGCGCGGATTTCACCGGGCGGTCACGGCCACGCGAGCCGGACCACGCGCAGGGGCCCGGCCAGGACCGCGCCCGCCGCCGGCCGGCCGTCGATCACCGTGGTCCAGGCCGCGGCGGCGGCCGGCACCGGCGCGCGCGCGACCGCGGCGCCCGCGCCATCGAGCACGATCACCTCGTCGGCCGCGGTGACCAGCGCCAGCGGCGCCTCGGCCAGGTTGGCGCGGGCGCCGACGCCGACGACCCGGGCGGCCACGGCCGCGCTGACCCGTGGCACCCCGCGGGCGTCGACCGCGACCACCGCGCCGCCCTGCTCGTCCGACCGCGTCACGACCGCCTGGTCGCCGCGCGGCAGCCAGCCGGCCGCGATCGCGCCGGCCGCGGTCGCGGCGCCGTCGTCGCCGACGAGGTACAGGCTGCCGTCGGCCAGGGCCACCGCGAACCGATCGCCATACGCGAACACCGCGGCCACGGCGCCGTCGACGGCGGTGGCGGCGATCGGCAGCCACCCCACCGCCCGCGAGCGCACGACCACGGCGCCGTGCTCGTAGCTGGCGATGCGGGTGTCGGCGCCGCGGGTGGCGATCGCCAGCCGCGCGACCGCGCCGTCGCTGGCGCGCCAGCGGGTCAGCCCGAGGCCGGTCGCGGCGTCGACGACGACCACCTCGGCGCCGCTCAGGATCGCGACCACGGAGCCGCCGGCGACCAGCCCGTCGACGGTCGCGCCGCCCCAGCGCCAGGCGCGCGCGCCCCCGCTCGCGGTCACCGCCTGGACCGCGCCGCCGTCGGCGCCGGGCCCGCGCGCGGCGCACGCGACGACCGCGGAGGTCACCGCCATCGCGACGACGGCGCCGGGCGGGCACGCGCCGCGCTCGATCCAGCGCCAGCGCTCGGCGTGCAGATCGTACGCCGCGAGCCCGGCGCCCCGCGGCAGCGTCGGGTGGTCGTCCCGCACCAGCGCGTACAGCCGCTCGCCGTCGAGCGGATCGAACGCCACCGCGACGACGTCGTCGACGTGGGGATCGCCGATGATCGCGTCGACCACCGCCGGCGCCGCGGGCAGATCGACCCGCGTCCGCGGCGGGAGCAGCTCGACCACCTCGGGCGCCAGCGCGGCCGCCGCGACCGCGGCCGCCGCGGGCAGCAGGTACCGGGTCAGCGCCGCGACCTCGCCGGGCGCGCCCGGCCCCGCCACCAGCGCGCGATCGCCGACCACCACCGCCGCGCCCGCGCCCGGCGCCGCCAGCACCTGCGCGCCGTCGCCGTCGAGCAGCACCCACGCGCCGGCGCGATCGACCGCGAGCCGACGCGCGCCGCGGGCCGCGACCAGGCGCGCCACCGCGATCGGCACCAGCCCGTGCGCGGTGCGGAGATCGCGCGAGCGGGCCTCCACGCCGAGCGCGGTGGCGAGCTCGACCCGGTCGCCGGCGCGCGGATCGACCCACGCGTCGTCCGCCGCCCGCGCCGCGCCGATCACCTCGCCGTCGACGGTCAGCGCCCGGACCGCGCCGCCACCGACGACGATCAGCGGCGCGGCGGCGCACGCGACCCGGGCGACCGTGGGCACCGCGGTCGTCCAGCGCACGACCGCGTCGGCCGCGTCGAGGTCCCAGCGCGCGAGCTGACCGGCGCGCCACGCCAGCACGAACCGCGCGCCGACGTCGCACACCGCGACGACATCGTCGGCGCTGGCGCCCTCGGGCACGGCCACGGTGCGCCCCAGCCGGGCCCCGTCGAACAGCGCGACGCCGGCGGCGGTGGCGACCAGCGCCAGCGCGGGGCCCGCGGCCGGCCCCGTCCGCAGCCACGTGGCGTCGACCCGTCCGCGCTCGACGCCGGTGGCGCGATCGAGCGCGACCACGCGGCCCGCGCCGGCCGCGAACACCAGGTCGCCGACGATCGCCACCGCCGGCACGCCGGCCGCGCGGCTGCGCCAGCGGACGACGCCGGCGTCGACGTCGATCAGATCGATCGCCGGGCCATCACCGTCGGCGCCCGACAGCGCGACGACCGCCGGGCCGCGATCGTCGCTGCCGACCAGCGCGATCGCGACCAGCGGCGTCGTCGGCCCGTCCGGCCCCGCGACGATCGGCGTCGACGCCACCGGCGCCCGCGGCGCGCCGACGCCCAGCCGCGCGGTCGCCGGCGGCGCCGGCGCCAGCGACGCCGCGGCCACGTACACGATCGTCGGCGGCGGCGGCGCCTCGGCCGGTCCGCACGCCCCGACCACCGCCGCGATCGCGATCGCCCGACGCACCGCGGGATCGACTAGACCCGCTCGATGATCGTCGCGATGCCCATGCCGCCGCCGATGCACAGCGTCACCAGCGCGGTGGCCTGGCCGGTGCGCTCGAGCTCGTCGAGCGCGGTGCCCAGCAGGATCGCGCCGGTCGCGCCGAGCGGGTGGCCCAGCGCGATCGCACCGCCGTTGACGTTGACCCGGGCGCGATCGATGTCGAGCGCGCGGATGGTCTGCAGCGGCACGACCGCGAACGCCTCGTTGATCTCCCACAGGTCGATGTCGCGCGCGCTCATGCCCGCGCGCTTGAGGGCCTTGGCCGAGGCCGGGGCCGGGGCGGTCAGCATGATCACCGGCTCAGCGCCGGCGGTCGCCATCGCGCGGATCCGGGCGCGGGGCTTGAGCCCGGCCCGCTCGCCCCACTCGCGGCTGCCCATCAGCACCGTGGCCGCGCCGTCGACGATGCCGCTCGAGTTGCCAGCGGTGTGGACGTGGTCGATCGCCTTGGTGTCGGGGTAGACCTTGAGCGCGAGCTGATCGAGGGTCTCGCCGTTGGGGCCCATCGCGGCGGCGCCCATCGCGCCGAACGCCGGCGCGAGCGCGCCCAGCGACGCGCGGGTCGTGTCGGGGCGCGGGTGCTCGTCGCGGCCGAGCGCGGCCGAGCCGTCGAGGTGCTGGACCGTGAACAGCGACTTGTCGAAGCGCTTCTCCTCGATCGCCCGGGCGGCGTGCTGCTGCGACTCGAGCGCGAAGCCGTCGACGTCGGCGCGGCTGAAGCCCTCGCGGGTCGCGATCAGATCCGCCGAGATGCCCTGCGGGACCATGAACAGGCGCGCGCGCAGGTGCTCGTTGAGGCCGTCGAGCATCGCGCCGTCGGCGCCCATCGGCACCCGCGACATCGACTCGACGCCGCCGCCGATGCCGCCGTCGATGAAGCCGGCGCCGATCTTGGCGGCGATCGAGTTGACCGCCTCGAGGCCGGAGCCGCAGAAGCGGTTGACCGTGAAGCCGGTGACGTCCTCGGGCCACTGCGCCGCGATCAGCGCGGTGCGCGCGATGCACGCCCCCTGCTCCTTGACCTGGGTGACGCAGCCGATCGACAGGTCGTCGACGAGGTTCTTGTCGAGCTGCAGGCGCCCGGCCATGTGGTTCAGGGTCTGGGCCAGGAGCTCCTGCGGGTGGAGCTGCGACAGCCCGCCCTTGCCAGCCTTGCCACGCCCGCGCGGGGTGCGAACGACGTCGTAGATGAACACATCGGCCATGGGATCCTCCGAGGAGGGCGCAGGTCCCCGCACGGGGTCGGGGCCGGCGCCGGTTTCGCGGACCTTGGCGCGGATCGACGCCGACCGCAAGCGCCCCGCCGGAGCCCGGAACCGGAACCGGAGCCGGCCCCCGAGCCGGAGCCGGCCCCCGAGCCGGAGCCGGCCCCCGAGCCGGAGCCGGTGCCCGATCCGGAGCCCGAGCCCGAGCCCGAACCGGAGCCAGAGCAGGTCGTCGCTCAGGCCTTCTCGCCGAGCTCCGCGTGCAACCCGTACTCGCGCATCTTCGCGACGAACGTCCGTCGCGGCATCCGCAAGAGCTCCGCCGCGCGCGTCTGGACGCCGTCGGCGACCCGCAGCGCCTGCAGCATGCGCTTGCGCTCGAGCGCGCGCAGCTCGTCGGCGATCGGCCGGAACCCCTCGGCCGTGCGCGGCCCCGGCGACGCGGTGTCGGCCGGGCGGATCGCCGCCACCGCGCCGCCCCCGGGCTCGACATCGCCGACCAGCGCCGGCGGCAGGTGCCACAGATCGATCGCGTCGCCGTCGCACGCGGCCGCGGCGTAGTCGAGCGCGTTCTTGAGCTCGCGGATGTTGCCCGGCCAGCGGTGGCGCGCCAGCACCTGCATCGCCGCCGGCGTCACCTCGACCGGCTCGCGGCCCAGGCGCGCGCACGCCGCGGCGAGGAGCTCGCGCACCAGCAGCGGCAGCTCGCGCGGGCGCTCGCGCAGCGGCGGCAGCGCCACGGTCGCGCCCGACAGCCGGTAGTACAGATCCTCGCGGAACCGGCCGGCCGCGGCCTCGGCCTTGAGATCGCGGTTGGTCGCGGCCACGACCCGGACGTCGATGGCCCGGTCGTCGGTGCCGCCGACCCGGGTGATGGCCTTGCCGTCGAGCACGCGCAGGAGCTTGGCCTGGACCGCCAGCGACAGCTCGCCGACCTCGTCGAGGAAGACCGTGCCGCCCGCGGCCGCCTCGAACAGCCCGATCCGGGTGGCGACCGCGCCCGAGAACGCGCCGCGCTCGTGGCCGAACAGCTCGCTCTCGACCACGCCGTCGGCGATCGCCGCGCAGTTGACGGTGCGCAGCGGCCCGCTGCGGCGCGAGTAGTGGTGGACCGCCACCGCCGCGCTGTCCTTGCCGACGCCGGTCTCGCCCAGGATCAGCACCGGCAGGTCACTGACCGCGAACCGCTCGATCAGCGCGAACGCGCGCACCATCGCCGGCTCCGCCACCACGACGGTCGCGGCGCCGATCGTCAAGCGGCGCGCCAGCGCGTCGGCGGCGACCGCGTGATCGACCGGCGCCGCCATCGCCGCGGCGCGGGCCGAGGCCAGGAGCGTGGCCGCGCCGACGCCGTCGCCCGGGAACGCGGCCCAGCCGACCCGGGCGCCCCGGCCGCGCAGCGCGACCGTCAGCGACGCCACCGCCGGGCCACGCTCGTCGGGCCCCAGCTCGGGCAAGAGGGCCAGCACGCCGGTCGCCCCGTCGGTGCCGACCGTGTCGATCGACCGGACCGCGCCGCGGATCGCGGCGAGCGCGCCGTCGCGCGCGCCGGCGGTGGCGAACCGCACCGCGACGATCGTGACCGCGCGCTGGTAGCGGCTGGCGCGGTCGAGCTCGAGCGTCAGGCGCTGGTGCAGCGTGGCGTCGTCGACGGTCGCCGGCGGCTCGACCCGGCGCTCGCCGCCGTGGAACACCATCATCGTCGTGCAGATCTGGATGACGTCGCCGGTGCGCAGCTCGCGCTCGGCCGCGATCGCGTCGCCGTTGACCAGCGTGCCGTTGTAGCTGCCGAGGTCGGCGACGAACGCGCGCCCGTCGTCGATCCGGAGCTGCGCGTGCTTGCGCGACGCGGTCGGATCGCCGAGCACGACCTCGCACTCGGGCACGCGCCCGATCGTGACCGCGCCGGCCGGGGGCAGCACGTAGCGCCACGAGCGGTCGTCCTCGATCACCACCAGCGCCGGCGGAGTGGCGCCGGGGTCGCGCGGCGTCGCCTGGGTCGGATCCGGCAGCGTGTGGTCGGTCACGCGCGTGATTGTATCAACCCCGGCCGCGCGCGCGCGGCGCGGTGGGTAGGATGACGGCGATGTCGCCCGCGCCGCCGTGGACCCCGCCGGCCGAGTTCGACGAGTTCCGGCTCGTCGGCCCGCTCGGCCACGGCGGCATGGGCCAGGTCTACGTGGCCCGCGACGTCTTCCTCGATCGCCTGGTGGCGGTGAAGTTCCTGCTCGCGGCCGAGGCCGACGACGCCGCGCTCGACCGGCTGCGCATCGAGGCCCGGGCGATCGCGCGGCTGCAGCACCCCAACGTCGTCGTCGTCCATCGCACCGGCGTCGCCGCCGGGTTCCCGTACCTGGTCAGCGAGCTGCTGCGCGGCCAGACCCTGGCCGAGCTGCCCAAGCCGGTCGCGTGGACGCGCGCGCTCGAGCTCGGCGTCGGCATGGCGCGCGGGCTCGCGGCCGCGCACCAGCGCGGCGTCCTGCACCGCGACATCAAGTCGGCCAACGCGGTCGTCACCGACGACGGCGAGGTCAAGCTGCTCGACTTCGGGCTGGCCAAGCTGCGCGGCGACCCGGCGCCGGCCCCGCCGCCGCCACCAGCGCCGCCCGAGACCGAGGCCGTCGCCGCGACCGAGCTGGCCCGCCCCGCGCCCGACGCCCGGGCGGTCGCGACGTTGCCGGCGCGGCCCCAGGCGGACCCGCGCCTGGTGGCGACGCTGCCGAGCGCGCCCCCGACCGTCGTCGAGCCACGCGACGACGACCGCACCGAGGTGGTCGCGCCCGAGACGCCGGGGCCCGACGCGATGACCGCGGCCGGCGCCGTGCTCGGCACGCCGGCGTACATGCCGCCCGAGGCGTGGCTGGGCGAGCCGGCGACGCCCGCGTCCGACGTGTACGCGCTGGGCGTCGTGCTGTTCGAGCTGGTGGTCGGGACCACCCCGCACAAGGGCGCGCCGCTCGAGCAGGTGCGCGCGCGGGTCGTCGACGGCGCCCCGCCGGCGGTGCGCGACCGGGCCCCGACGGTGCCCGCCGGCCTCGCCGCGATCATCGATCGGTGCCTGGCGCGCGCGCCGGCCGCGCGCTACCGCGACGGCGACGAGCTGCGCGACGCGCTCGAGGCCCCTGGCCGCGGCCGGCCGCGCCGGCGCGGTCCCCGACGGCAACCCCTACCGCGGCCTCGCGGCGTTCGAGGCCGAGCACCGGGCGCTGTTCTTCGGGCGCGACGCCGCGATCCGCGCGGTGCTCGAGCGGCTGCGCAGCGAGCCGATGGTGGTCATCGTCGGCGACTCCGGCTGCGGGAAGTCGTCGCTGTGCAAGGCCGGCGTGCTGCCAGCGATCGTCGACGGCGCGCTCGGCGACGGCCGGTCGTGGCGGGCCGCGACGATGGTGCCGGGCGCGACCCCGGTCGCCGCGCTCGTCGCCGCGCTGGCGCCGACGGCGGGGCTCGACGAGGACGAGCTGGTCGCGACCCTGCGCCGCGACCCGGCCGAGTTCGCGCGCGCGGTGCGCAAGGCCAGCGCGACCGGCCACCCGCTGGTGCTGCTGGTCGATCAGCTCGAGGAGCTGGCGACCTTGGCCGCCGACGACGACGGCCGGCTGGTCGCCGAGGCGCTGCGGCACCTGGCGATCACCACGCCGACCGTGCGCGTGCTCGCGACCGTGCGCTCCGACTTCGTGACGCGCGTGGCCGCGCGGTTCGCCCGCGCCGACGAGCTGACCCGGGCGCTGCACCTGCTCTTGCCGCCGGGGCCGGCCGAGCTGCGCGCGGCCATCGTCGGCCCGGCGGCCCGCAAGGGCGTCGCGCTCGACGACGCGCTGGTCGAGGCGCTGCTCACCGCCAGCGCCCGAGCCGACAGCAGCCTGCCGCTCTTGCAGTTCGCCCTGACCGAGCTCTGGCACGCGCGCGCCGCGGGCGCGACCTCGCTCACCGCGGCCGAGCTGACCGCGATCGGCGGGGTCACCGGCGCGCTGGCCCGCCACGCCGACGCGGTGCTGGCGCGGCTGCGGCCGGCCCAGCGCGCGGCCGCGCAGCGGGTGGTGCTGGCGCTGGTCACCGCCCAGGGCACCCGGGCCCGGCGCCACGAGGCCGCGCTGGCCGTCGACGCCGACGCCCGGGTCGCGCTCGACGAGCTGGTGCGCGGACGGTTGGTGGTGGCGCGCGGCGACGACGACGACGCCAGCTACGAGCTGGCCCACGAGGCGCTGCTCGACGGCTGGCAGACCCTGCGCAGCTGGCACGAGCGCAGCAAGGACGATCGCGCGGTGCGCGAGCGGCTCGAGCGCGCCGCCGCCGAGTGGGCGCGCCTCGACCGACCGGTCGACGGCCTCCTGCGCGCGCGCCAGCTGGCCGAGGTCGCCGGGCTCGACCCGGCGCCGATCGGCGCCGACGCCGCGTTCGTGACCGCCTCGCGCCGCGCGGTCGCGCGCACCCGCTGGCGCCGCCGGGCGCTGATCGCCGCGGTGCCGGCGTTCGCCGCCCTGGTCTGGCTCGGCCTGCGGCTCGCCGACGACGCCCGCCGCGATCGCGCGGTCGCGCGCCACCGCGCCACCGCCGCCGCCGCGGTCGCGGCCGGCACCCGCGCGGCCGAGGCCGCCGGCCGCACCCGCGCCGCGGCGTTCGCCGCGTTCGACGACGGCCACGGCGACGACGGCGAGCGCCAGTGGGCCGACGCGCGCGCCCTGATCCGCGCGGCGCGCCGCGAGCTGGCGTCGGGCTCGCGCGCGCTCGAGGCGGCGCTCTTGCTCGCCCCCGGGCGCGCGGCGGTGCGCCGCCAGCTCGCCGAGCTCACCTACGAGCGCCTGGCGCTGGCCGAGGGCGACCACGACGCCGCGCAACAAGGCGAGCTGCTCGAGCGCCTGGCGCTGTGGGACGACGGCGGCCGCATCGCCGCGCGCTGGCAGGCGCCCGCGACCGTGTCGATCACGACGACGCCGGCGCCGGTGCCGTTCGTGCTCGAGCGCTACGTCGAGCGCGGCGACCGGCTCGCGGCCGAGCTGGTCGAGATCACCGCGCACCTGCCGCTGACGAACCAGCCGCTGCCGCCGGGCTCGTATCGGTTCACGTTCGACGTCGCGGGCACGCCGATCCGCTACCCGGTCGTGCTCGAGCGCGGCGAGCACTTCGGCGCGACGGTGGCGCTGCCGGACCGCGCCCGCGTCCCGGACGGCTTCGTCTACGTCCCGGCCGGCCGGTTTCGCTTCGGGTACGCCGGTGACGAAGATCTGCGCCGGTTCTTCGGCGCGCCGCCGGAGCACGGGGTCTCGACCCCAGCCTTCCTGATCGGGCGCCACGAGGTCACGTTCGCCGAGTGGATCGCGTTCCTCGACGAGCTGCCGCCGGCCGAGCGGCGGGCCCGGACGCCGGGCGACGGCGCCCGCGACGTGCTGCACAGCCCCGCCAAGGTCGAGCTGCGGCCCGGCGCGGGCGGGGGGTGGCGGCTCCTGCTCCGCACGATCGCGCTGCGGTTCGACCTGGCGCCGGGCGAGGCGCTGACGATCCCGGCCCGCGCCGACCACCGCGACCTGGCGTGGACGCGGCTGCCGGTGAGCGGCGTCTCGGTCGACGACGTCGAGGCCTACGCCGCGTGGCTCGATCGGACCAAGCGGGTGCCGGGCGCGCGGCTGTGCACGGCCCGCGAGTGGGTCCGGGCCGCGCGCGGCGCCGACGCGCGCTCGTTCCCGAACGGGCCGGCGCTCGCGCCCGGTGACGCCGCGACCTACGAGACCCACCGCTCGGCCGATCTCGCGGCGTCGGGCCCCGACGAGGTCGGCGCGCACCCGGGGGCCCGGAGCCCGTTCGACGTCGACGATCTGGTCGGCAACGTCTGGGAGCTGGTCCGCGGCGCCACGACCGACGAGTTCCGCGGCGGCGCCTGGTTCTACCCCCAGTTCCTGGCCCAGCTCGCCAACAGCCAGGAGGTCGAGCCCGGCTTCCGCGACGCGCTGATCGGGGCCCGGATCTGCGCCACGCCCTGAGCAGTCCTTGCTCGCCGGGCCGGCCCTGAGCAGTTCTTGCTCACGCGCGCGCAGGCCGCGGGCGCCGGGCCCATCGACCGTGGCCCGCGCCTTGCTCATCCGCGCCCCATGCGGATCCTCTCCCTGCTCGCGCTCGCGCTCGTGGCCTCGACCGCGCCGGTCGCCGCCCAGGTCTCGTCGGCCGATCTCGACAACGGCATCGGCATGGGCAACGGCATCGGCATGGGCAACGGCATCGGCATGGGCAACGGCATCGGCATGGGCAACGGCATCGGCATGGGCAACGGGCCCGGCACGACCGCGGTGTTCGTCAACGGTGTCGCGTCGTCGGTCCGGCTCGAGGGCACCCGCTTCCGGCGCCTGGCCACGTCGACCTCGTCGGTGCTCACCCCGTGCGCCACCAGCGGCTACAGCCGCAACTGCGGCTGGACCTCCGACGGCGTCGGCGTCTGCAGCGCCGGGCAGCCGGTCAGCGTCTCGGCCGGGAGCTGCAGCAGCGCCAGCGTCGCCGGCAGCGCCATGGCGGCGCCCGACGGCACCGCCACGCCGTCCTACACGACGCCGTCGGTCGTGCTCCGGGCCTGCACCGGCACCGCGCCCTGCACCTACGCCAGCGCGCTCAAGACCGCGGTGTCGTGCCCGGTCGGCGCGGGCCCGACCGCGGTCGCGACGTTCGCGTGCCCGTCGTCGGGCCGCTACAATGTGCTGACCGGGTCGTTCTACCCGACCGCGGATCGGCTGGTCGTCAACGCCGTCGCGTCGACCGGCGTCTACCCCGAGCTGCTGACCTCGAGCGAGGTCACCGCGCTGACCTTCGTCACCAGCACGACGCCCGGCGACACCGTCGTCGCGCCCGGCGACCCCGACGCGATCGAGCTGCGGATCGCGACCTACGTCGACGCCATCCCGTCGAGCTCGGTCCTGACGGCGTGCGCCACCGGCAACGGCCCGGCCGCGGTGACGAGCGACTGCGGCTGGAAGGCCCACCACGTCATGGGCTGCACCCCGGGCGCGTCGACCGCGGCCGGCGTGGGCGTGTTCGGGCTCGGCGCGGTCAGCGGCGCCGACCCGATGCTGCGCGTGTGCAGCGGCGCGTCGGCCTGTCGCTCCGCGAGCGCGCTCGGCCAGAACGACAACTACAGCGCCACGACCACCGGCGCGCTGGTCACCGTCACGTGCCCCGCGAGCGGCGTCGCCACCGTGATGACCGCGCGCAAGTCGTCCGGCTGGCTCGTGACCAAGTACGTGGTCACGCCCGAGGCGGCGACGCCCACCCGCACCAGCTACCGCCGCGATCCGTACCGGCTCGTCGCGATGGACGACGGCGTCGCCCTGTACCGCGTCACGGTCACCGCGCCGAGCGGCACGCCCAACCTGCCGGCGAGCGGGGGCACGCTGTGCGACGCGGCCGGCGCCAGCGCCGGCTACCTGGCCTCGGTGACCACCGGCGGGTGGGGCCCGCGCACGTACCTGCAACCGATCCCGTACACCGACACCGCCTCGTACACGAGCGACGCCAGCCGCCTGACCTTCGCGTGCACCAACGGCGCGATCCTCAAGTGCACGCGGCCGCTCACGCCGTGGGTGTCGCCGCGGGCCGAGGATCAGCGCGCCGCGTGCGTGCGCATGGTGCGCGCCGACTACTGCGGCACCGGCGAGGCCCACACCGTCGATGGCGTCCCGATCTCGGTGGAGTGGGACGGCTGGGACCCGGCGTTCATCGGCGACGCCGACTTCGAGGCGGTCTGGACCCCGCGCGGCGCCCACTGCGTGTCGTCGACCAAGGTGCTCGACCTGGTGGCCTCGGGTCGTCGCCCCGGCGCGACCAGCGTGTCGTGCCCCGCGCCGATCGACGCCCCCGCCACCGGCTCGTGGGCGCCCAACCCGCCCCCCGAGTGCACCCCGGCCACCAACCCGGCCAGCAACTGGCTGTGGAACTACGTCTACTGACCGACGCGACCGAGCTCAGGTCACCTCTCCACGAGGGGCGGCCTGGCGACCTGGCGACCGGCCTCCCAGGAAACTCAGAGCTCGCAACTCTCTCGGTCGAGCACCGAGCCGCGCGCCGGGAGTCTCGCGTCGTGGGTGGTCGTGGGTGAGGGCCCTGTCGGGGCTTGCCCCCGACGGGGGAGGGCCTGGCGACAGGCCCACTGGAACCTCAGAACCGGCCGGTCTCCTCGAACAGATCGCCGATGTACGTCGCCGCGCGGAACACGACCCGCCCGTCGGCCAGCACGCCCGGGCGCCCGGCGCTGTCGCCGCGGCCGAGCCGGTGCAGCACGGTCGCGCGGCCGGTGGCCAGGTCGACCCGGTAGAAGATCTGGGTCGGGCCGTCGACGAGCACGATCGCCGCGCGCCGATCGGGGTGGAGCCGCGCCGCCAGGATCGCGCCGGGCCCGACGCCGGTCACGCGGATCGGCGTGAACGCGCGCGTGGCCACCGCCAGCCAGCCGAGCGCGCGCTCGCCGCGCACGACCAGGGCGCGCCCCCGGGCCCGATCGACGTCCTGGAGGGCGGCGTCGTCGAGGATCCGCTCCGCGGTGCCCGGCCCCGCGACCCGCCACACCGCCGCGGTCGCGCCCAGCCGCGTGAACAGCAGCGCGCCGTCGGCCAGCCACTGCGCGTCGCGATCGCCGGCGTCGGTGGTCCACGCCGCCGGATCGCCGCCGGCCACCGGCGCCACCCGCACGCCGCGCTCGCCGGCCTCCGCGTCGACGGTGTACGCCACGCGCGCGCCGTCGGACGAGAAGCTGGCCGCGCCCAGATCGCCGTCGCCGCTGGCGAGCTCGCGCGCGTCCTTGAGCTTGGTGCCCTCGCGCCACAGCACGATCCGCGTGCCGCCGCCGGGGCGGATCGTCACCAGCGCGAGCGCGCCGTCGGGCCCCTGGGTCGGCCGGTCGACGTACGGCAGATCGAGCACCACCGCGGGCGCGCCGCCGCCGATCGCCGCCACCGCCCCCCAGCTCCGGCACTCCGAGCGCACCAGGCGCGTGCCGTCGGGGTGGATCGCGACGCCGCCGGGCGCCCAGACGTCGGCGACGGCGACGGTGTCGGCGCCGGTCGCGAGGTCGAGGCGCCGCACGCCGACGTAGGCCGGGTAGTACAGCGCGCCACCGTCGGGCGCGAACGCCAGCGCACCGACCTGGAGCATGTCGGTCGGCGGGCAGATCACCTCACCGCCGGGCAGCGTGACCAGGCACAGCCCCGGATCGCTCTCGTCGTCGCCGGTGACCACCGCGACGTGCCGATGATCGGGCGCGATCGCCAGCTGCTGCGCCGGGCGCTGGGCCGGCAGCGTCGCGAAGCGCCGCTCGACGGAGCCGGTCTTCTGCCACAGCTCGCCGGAGTGGGCCGCGCTCAGGTAGTAGAGCGTGCCGTAGTCGGCCACGACCGCGTGCCCGGCGACGACGTCGGTCTCGGCGCCGATCGTCAGGTCGTGGGCGCGGATCATCGCGCTGCCGTCGTCGCGCTGCGCGACGTACAGGAACTCGGCCGGGTGGCGCCCCGGGGTCGGGCGCAGGCGCCAGTCGGCGCCGGTCGACGCCGGGACCGCGGCGGCCCCGCCGCGGATCACCATCACCTCGACCTGGCCGCGGTGACGCCAGGCGTACGCGAGCGTGTCGCCCGACAGGAACACCGGATCGCTGGCGCAGCCGTCGACCGCGGTCACGCGCCGGGCCGGCGGCGCCGCCGCGTCGGCGAGGCCGCCAGCGTCGAGGGCGGGCCCGACCGCCGCGGCCGCGACCGGCGACGAGCCGCGCGGCCGCGCCACCCACGCCACGCCCGCGACCGCAGCGCCACCGGCCGCGATCATCAGCACCGCCATCCACCGCGCCGGGCGCTCGTCACCGCGGGCCGCCGTCACCACCGGCGCGTCGAACGCCACCTCGAGCTCGTCGGCCAGCGCGCCCGCGTCGACCTGGCGCGCCGCGGCCGCGGCCGCCACCGCGCGGTCGATCACCGCCACCACCGCCGGCGCGACCGCGATCGCCGCGGTCGCCAGCGACGGCACCCGCGCCGCCCCCGCCGCCAGCGCGTCGCCGTCGAGCCCGGCCAGCGGGTGGCGCCCGCCGAACAGCTCCCACAGCACCAGCCCCAGCGAGAACACGTCCGAGGCCTGGGTCAGGCGCTCGCCGCGCCAGGCCTCGGGCGCCATGTAGCGCGGCGTGCCCATGCGGCTGCCGGCGACGGTGAGATCGCTCGTGTCGGGCTGCGACGTCGGGCTCGGCGTCGCCGGCGTGAACGTCCGCGTCGCGTCGGGATCCGCCGCGCGCGCCGGGCCGGCGACGTCGGGCACGGTCGGCTGATCGGCGATCGACGTCGCCGCCCCCGGGGCCGCGCCCGGCTCGACCACGCCGCTGGGCTCGGCCAGCTTGGCCAGGCCGAAGTCGAGCAGCTTGACGGTGCCGTCGACGCCGACGATCGCGTTGCCGGGCTTGACGTCGCGGTGGAGGATGCCCTGCCGGTGGGCCGCCGCGAGCCCGCGCGCCAGGCCCAGGGCGATCGTCCGCGCGACCGCCGGGTCGAGCGGCCGCGCCAGCCGATCGAGCGGCGTGCCGTCGACGAACTCCGACACCAGGTAGGGCTCGCCGTCGTGCTCGCCGGCGCGGTAGACCGCGACGACGTTGGGGTGGTTGAGGCGCGCGATCGCCCGGGCCTCGACCAGGAACCGGGCCCGCGCGCTCGGGTGATCGCGGTAGCCGTCGATCACCTTGAGCGCGACCCGGCGATCGAGCACCGGATCGTCGGCCAGGTAGACCGCGCCCATGCCGCCGCGCCCGAGCACGCGCAGCACCCGGTAGTCCCCGATCGTCGCTGGCGCGCGCGCGTCGCTGGTCATCCCGCTCAGGCGAGATGATACAGCATCACGTAGACCGCCACGCCCGTGACCGAGACGTAGAGCCAGATCGGGTACGCCCACCGCGCGATCTTCGGGTGGCGATCGAACCGCCCCTTGAGCGCGAGCCACAGCGACCGCAGCACCAGCGGCAGCGCCACCACCGCGAGCAGCGTGTGGCTGCCGAGCAGCGCCAGGTAGAACGTCTTGGCCGCGCCGTGGCCGGGGTACCGGTGCGCGCCGGTGGTCGCGAACCGGATCACGTAGCTGACCAGGAACACCGCCGAGCAGGTCACCGCCGCCAGCATCGCCCTCTTGTGGAAGTCGAGCGCGCGCCGCTTGATCGCGACGCCGCCGGCGATCAGGAACACCGCCGACGAGCCGTTCATGACCGCGTTGAGCGCCGGGTGCAGCCGCGGCCACGGCCAGCCGGTCTGCACCAGCGCCGCGACGATCGGCACGATCGTCAGCGCCACGGCCAGCGCCAGCCACGCGAACGGCTGGCCGAAGAACGGCCGCGCCGGCGGCGCGCTCGGCGTCGCCTCGCTCACAGGCGCCCGTCCACGACCATCGCGGTGTAGACGGTCGGCAGGTACACGATCGACGCCAGGAACACCGACCGGGCCCAGCGCGCGTCGCCGCGGATCAGCCCGCGCGCCGCCAGCGCCGCGAAGCCGAGGCCGGCCGCGGTCGCGACGACGAGGTAGCCGCGACCGCAGACGCCCAGCGAGTACAGGAGCAGGCTCGCCGCCAGCTGCACCAGCGCGTACATGACGATCTCGATCCGCGCCGCCGCCATGCCGCGCGCGCCCGGCACGGTGATCAGCCCGGCCCGCTCGTAGTCCTTGAGCCGGTACAGCGCGATCGCGTCGAAGTGCGGGATCTGCCAGAAGAACAGCACCGCGAACACCGCGACGCCGCCGGCGTCGATCGAGCCGGTCACGCTGGTCCAGCCCATCAGCGCCGGCATCGCGCCCGGGACCGCGCCGACCCACAGCGCCAGGTGCGAGCGCTGCTTCATCGGCGTGTAGATCAGCACGTACGACACGAACGCGATCACCGCGAGCAGCCCGGTCAGCGGCCCGGCCGGTCCCAGCCCGAACGACAGGATCGGCACCGCGATCGCGGCCTGCGCCAGCCCGAACACCAGCGCGAACTCCGGCTCCATGCGCTCGGCCGGCAGCGGCCGGTCCTTGGTGCGCGCCATCCGACGATCGATGTCGCGCTCCAGGTACATGTTGAGCGTGTTGGCGGCGCCGACGATCAGCGAGGTGCCGAGCAGCAGCACCAGCGCGTGGGTCAGCACGAACGGGCCCGGCGCCAGGCTCATGCCGCCGGCGGCGGTGAGCAGCGCCATGAACGCGATGTTCGGCTTGACCAGCGCGACGACGTCGGCGAGGCCGCGGGGACGGTTGGCGAGCGTCACGGGACCATGCCTCCGGTGCCGCCGCCGGGCAGCATGCGCCGGCCCGAGCCGGTCGCGATCGCCGCGCCCAGCCACGTGCCCCACAGCGCGGTGGCGCCCGCGAAGTGCGCGACCGCGACCGGCACCGACCGCATCGTCAGCACCGTGTAGACGCCGAGCGTCACCTGGGCCGCGGCGATCATCGGCGCCATCAGCGCCAGGGTCCGCAGCGTCGGCCACGCGGCCGCGCGCTTCCAGACCTGCACGGCCGCCACCAGCGTGACGACCGCGGTCACGCAGCCGAAGCCGCGGTGGATCATGTGGATGCGCTGCACGAACGCGGCCGGCCAGTACTCGCCGAGGTTGCACGACGGCATGTCGAGGCACGCCAGCGTCGCCTCGAAGTGCCGCACCAGCGCGCCGAGCGTGAGCTGCACGAACAGGAACCCGAGCGCGATCTTGATCCAGCGCCGACCGTCACCGAGCGCGGCCAGCCGGGCGCGGTGCTGGTTGGCCTCCTCGGGCAGCGGCCCGACGACCGCGCGCGTGAGGTACGCGATGTAGAGCAACAGGCCGAAGTACGCGAGGCCGTGCAGCAGGTGCAGGGTCGAGACGAACCACGGCAGCTTGAACGCCACCGTGACCATGCCGAGCACGCCCTGGACGCACACCATCACCAGCGTCAGCACCGCGAGCCGACGCGCCGCGGGCCGCCGCCGCCACAGGGTGACGGTCAGCGCGATCTGCAGGAGCCCGAGGATCCACCCGAACTGCCGGTGGCCGTGCTCGAACAGCACGCCCCCCTGCATCGTCGGGAACAGCTGATCCTTGCAGCGCACGCTCCACTCGCAGGCCAGGCTCGAGCCGGTGGCGTTGACCGTGCCCCCGATGATCAACATCAGGAAGGCCATCAGGGCGACGAGCTTGGACAGGCGGTGCTCGAGCATAGGACTCGACGTGAGATGCGCCGAGGACGCCACCGGTACCACGACGATGGGCTGATCGCGCCAGGATCCACCGCCGCTGCGACAAATTGCCGCCGGCCGCGGCCCAGCTCATGATTTCCAGCGGTTGAATTGCGGGTCCGGGCCGCCGTGATGAGCGGGCGCGCACGCCGACCGCGGTCCGGAGGCGCGCTGTGCGGCGCTCCCTCCACCCGCGCGTCCTGGCGGGGACGTGACAAGGATCCCAGGTCCGGCGATTGCCGCTGGCCGGCCCCGGGCTGTACATTTACAGGGCCGGCCAGCGCCGGCTGCCCAGCCCGCATGCAACCTCCTCCCTGGGTTGAGAACACCCAACTCGGCGCGTTGCGCGCGGACGACCTGACCCATCCGGACTACGTGTTCCGGTACGGGCGGTACTTCTTCCGAACGCTCGGCGTCCACCTGGCCGCCGGCGGCATGGGCACGGTCTCGGAGATGGAGCGCCGGCTCGACGGCACCGGCCCGGTCGAGCTGGTGGTCGGCAAGACCTTCCAGACCCAGTACCTGAACCAGCTCCGGAGCGACGAGGTCACCCGGCGCGACCACGCGATCAACCAGAACGCGGTCGCCCGGATCGCCGCGCTGTCGCACCCGGGCCTCTTGCCGATCTACTGCGTCTCGCCGATCGCCGACAACTACCTGAACATCACGCCGCGCATGGGCGTGACGCTGCTCGAGGCGATCTCGCGCCACAAGCTGACCGCGCGCCAGCGCACCCAGCTGCTGATGCAGGCGCTCGACGCGCTCGGCCACCTGCACGAGGTGCGGCTGCTGCACCGCGACTTCACGCTGCGCAACGTCCTGCTCGACGAGCGCGCCGCGGTCGCCTACCTGTTCGACTTCGACCTGGCGCTGTCGCTCGACGACATCGCCGGCGGCACCTACGCCACCCACTACCGCGGGCGGGTGTTCGGCTCGCCCGGCTACTCGGTGCCGCCGGAGACCGTCGACCCGGGCCTGGCCGAGCTGCCGGTCAGCCCGACGATGGACATCTTCGCGGTCGGCGGCGCGCTGCACGCGCTGTTCACCGACGAGCTGCCCTACGGCAAGGCCGACGACATGTGGGGCCTGCTGATGCGGATCGGCGAGGGCATCGTCGTCGACGGCAAGAGCCGGGTCCACTACCCGGACACCGTGCCGCGGCCGCTGCGGCCGATCATCGAGCGCTGCCTCGAGCGCGACCCGTCGCAGCGCTACCAGCGGGTGGCGTCGATCATCGCCGACCTGCGCGCGGTCCTGCCCGATCTCGACGATCGCGCCGCCGACAGTCGGTTCTTCTTCTCGGCCACGATGGGCGCGCCCCAGGTCGATCGCCCGGCCCGCCTGCAGCAGGTCTACAACCGCCGCCGCGACGAGACCATCACCACGGCCGAGATCGAGCTGGCCGACGCCTCGCTCCACACCTGGGGCTACGAGCTGCAGAAGAGCCTGGGCCGCGTGAAGGGCCACCCGATCTTCGTCGCGACGCCCCGGCCCGACCTGCTCAGCGCCGGCAAGTTCCCCGACGCCAACACCTTCCCGAAGCTGGTCACGGTGATCGACCTGCACCAGCTGCCGGATCCGCGCGGGCTGGTCGACGCCTGGCAGCAGGTGTACCTGCCGACGCTCAAGAAGGTGCGGCGCGGGATGATGACCACGCTGCACAAGGTCATCCTCGACACCAACACCGGCTCGCTGCTGCTGTTCTCCGAGTTCATCGACGATCCCAAGTTCGGGGCCCAGCTGGCCGAGGTCGACCTGCACGTCGACGGCGCGCTCAGCCTGGCGTTCCTGATCACCCGCCAGGTCGCGCTGCTCCACGAGAACGGCATGGCCCACAACAACGTCCACCCGGGCGCGCTGTTGTTCAAGGCCGCCACCGAGACCCACATGGCCCAGCCGGCGATGATCGGCCTGGTCGAGCCGTCGCTGTCGTTCGAGTCGATGATCGCCGACACCCGCGCGATCGCGTCGATGGCGCTGTCGTGGCTGCGCCCGGCCCGGATCCTGGCGCTCAACGCCCGCACCCGGCCGCACTTCGACGCGCTGCGCGGCCGGCTGACGACGATCGCCACCGATCGCAACGACCAGCCCCGCATCGACGAGCTGCTCGCGACCATCTCCGACGGCCTCGCGATGGTCGACTTCAACTTCTCGGTGCTGCGCGACTCCGGCGGCGACCTCGAGGAGTACGCCCAGCTGGTGCTGTCGCACCGCGCGTACCACGTGCTCTGGCCCGAGCTGCACTGACTCGGCGGGGGCTTGCGTGAAACCAAACCTCCGAGCCCGGAGACCGGTCACGTCGGCACGAGCAGCCCGTTGCGCTCAGCCCAAGCTTCGAAGCCGCCCCCATCGCACGGGTACCTGGCACCACCGGCCGCGATCAACTCATCGACCAGCACGCGCGCCTCGCCGCCGCCGAGCTGCTTGCGGTTCAATCCGTCGGCGACGAGGCCGAGGGAACGCCGCACGGTCACCTCCCTCGACCGCGCGACGCTGACGGCGGCATTGTCGTCGATGATGGCCACGCCCGACGCCACCTGGGCCCAGGCGAGGAGCGAGGCTTCGCCGATGTTCCGGTCGCTCGAACCGAGCGCTCGAACGAAGTCGCTGAACGCGACGAGCTCGTCGAGGGTATCGACCGCCACGATCTCCAACCACGGCAGCGCCGGGACCTGGGCCAGCGCAGGACAGTCTGCGCGGCCTCGATCCAGCTCCCCGAGCACGGCGCGCGTCACCACCCGCCGGTGACCGTCCGTGAGGCGCTCGAGCGCGTCGAGTCGCCTCGCCCGCGCGAACGGGCTCAAGACCGAGCTATCGAAGCCGAGCGTCGGGGGCACCGCTCACTCCGGCAGCACGTCGAGCTCGGCCGTCATCGCGTCGAGGGAGAGCGGCCGCTCCGGCGGCAGGTCGCGCTCGCTGATCGTGCCGTGTAGCAGCTCGATCGCGCGGGTGGGTCCGATGCGGCCGCGCTTGAGCGCGCGCACCACCGCCGCCGCATAGCCGGGCGGCACCTGCGGCGCTTCGACGTCGCTGCGGACGCGCAGCTCGCGCTCGACCAGATCGAGCCCCGTCGGCGTCGCCGGCGCGACGGCGTCGTACTGGGGCGCCGACAAGCAGCCGACCCGCTGGAGCTGGGCGCACGCAGCCCCCCAGCTCAACCCGAACTCGACCGCGATGCGGATCGCCGCGTCGCGCGGAGCGTCGGGGCCCCCGTACTGCCGCCATCGCTGCTCGGCCGCCGGCCGCGGCAGCAAGAAGTGGATCGCGAAGGCGTTGATGACCTTCTCGCGCTCGGTCGCGCCGGCGCCGACGATCCACTCCGGCGCGAACTCGTCCGCTAGCACGTGATGACCGAGCTCGTGCGCGATCCTGAAGCGCCGGCGTCCGCTGCCGCCCGCGTTCCCGATCAACGCGACGCCGCCGCGACGGAGGGCGAGGTACGACCCCTCCGCCTGCGCTGGGCCGTCGTCCTGGAGCCCGAGCACGAACGCGTAGAGCCCGAGCCGTTCCACCAGCGCGACCAGCTCCCAGGCCGGCTCGTCGACCCGCAGCCCGGCCGCCTGCCGCGTCGTCAGCGCCACCGCCTCGGCAGCCGCCAGCGACTCGATCGCGGCCGGCTTCGCGTCGACTGGCTGCAGCGCGCCCATCTCGATGAGCTGTTCGACGTCCTGCGCCAGCGCCTGGAGCTGCCTGCGCCGCATCATGTCCTGCCGCCGCGGCGGCTCACGACCGAGGGGCGAGGTCAGGCAATCGACCGTCCGCTGCCCGCTCTCGATCTTCGTCACCACCGTGCGCTCGGCACCCAGCTCGGCCGCCAGCTCGAGTTGCGTCAGCCCGGCGGCCTTGCGGGCGTTCTGGACCCGCTTTCCAAAATCTTCCCAGGACTTGGCCATCGCAAGTGCGAAATTAGCACACTTACGCGCGCCTGTTCACCGCCGATCAGGCCGTCTGCGAGCGCTGGCGCGCCGACCT
The DNA here is from genome assembly GCA_016717005.1 of Myxococcales bacterium. Classification (NCBI taxonomy): domain Bacteria; kingdom Pseudomonadati; phylum Myxococcota; class Myxococcia; order Myxococcales; species Myxococcales bacterium. The sequence continues at coordinate 580,549 of JADJUF010000039.1, forward strand.
CGCCTGGCTCGCGGCGACGACGCGGCCAGGGCGACGCGGCTGACCCGCACGGCGTCGGAGCGTCGCCCCGGTCAGTTGACGCCGGCATCGCGGGTGAAGCAGTCTAACGTGGTGCCGCGGCACTCGCCGCCCACGCACGACGCGGTCCCGCGCGTTCAGTCGCACACGCCGCTGGCGCCGCCGACGCAGCGCGCCCGCCACTCCGCCGACAGCGCGGCCGCCGTCGGATCAGCGCTCCACGCCGCCACGTTCACGGGGTCGCCGCCGCACGACGACGACCACGACGCCCCGCAGCCGCAGGTCGGCCCGCCGCTGAAGTCGGACGGATAGTCGTACAACCCCTGGCGCCTCCTGCCGTGGCCGCCGCGCCCGCGGTCGCCACCTGAGCGCCGCGATCGGCGTGTCGGGTGACGCGTCGATCGCGCCGCCGGCGCCACCGTCGCACACGGCGACGGCGACGCGCCCGGCGTGCGCGTCGCGCCGATGCACCGGGTGAAGGGGCTCGACTTCACCCAGGTGGTCATGCACCTTCCTGCTGGCGGAGCCGGGCGACCCGCGCGAGCGCAGTCTCTACTACGTGGCGGCCACCCGCTGCCGCGGGTCGGTGACCGTGCTGCGCGGCGGCTGAGGCTGCGGGTGGCGCAAGTCCGCGAGCAATGTGCGGCACCGCGCGCGATCGGGGGCCCGCCGGGAACAAGCCGACGCGGCCGGCCGCCGCCCGCCGACCTGTTGATGTCGGCGGACGGTTCCGGCCGCGCGCCGCCCGTGCTACCGAGGCCCCGATGACGATCCGCGCGGTCCTGTTCACGGCGGCCCTGGCCGCGACCCTCGCCGCCTGTGGCGGCGCCGCCAAGCCGACCGTCGGCAACTCCGCCAGCGCCGACGCCGCCTACCCGGTCGCGGTGCTCGAGCCGCTCGAGCGCACGGTGCCGGCCACCGAGGACGAGCCCGACGGCACGGTCCGGCTGCCGCGGGTCACGGTGCCCGGCAACCCGACCGCGTCGGCCGCGATCACCGCCGCGCTCGGCACGCCCGCGACCGCCGACCAGCTCGACGCCCACGGCGAGGTCGGCATCGACTACGTCGTCGGGCACAACGCCGACGGCCTGCTCGACGTGCGGATCGTCCACGAGACCCTGGGCGCCTACGCCGACACGTACGAGGAGCACTTCCTGTTCGACACCACCACCGGCGCCCGCCTGACCGCGGCCCAGCTGTTCCGCGCCGACGCGCTGCCGACCCTGGCCGCGCGGGTCGACGCGCAGCTCCAGGCCGAGCTGACCGCCGCGCGCGCCGATCGCCCCGACTGCGTCGACGGCGACGACGACCCGTTCCACGGCGAGTTCACGGTCGCGCACCTCGACAGCGTCGGCGTCAGCGACGGCCGCGTCGGGTTCACCTACGACTACGACTTCCCGCACGTGATCGCGGCGTGCGAGCCGTCGGGTGGGTTCTGGTTCAAGCCGGCCGAGCTCGACGAGTACCTCGCGCCCGACAGCGCGCTGCGCCGCCTGGCGCGGTGACCGACCGGCGCCGCGCTACTCGTCGTCGCCCGCGTCGTCGTCGCCCGCGTCGTCGTCGCCCGCGCCGGTGTCGCACGCGAACGTGTCGCCCTCGCCGATCGCGCCGGCCTGGTCGAGGCAGTCGTAGACGTCGCAGCTGCCGCCACAGCCGGTGCAGGCCTCGAGCCAGGTCTGCTGGTGCGGCGTCAGGCCGGCCCAGGTGGCGCCGCACGCGCTGAGGCGGTCCGCGACCGCCGCGGTCAGCGCCGCCCGCTCGTCGGCCGACAGCTCGTCGTCGGACCGGTTGTCAAAGTCATCGCGGACCGCCTCGTCGGCGCAGCCCGAGTAGCCCTCACAGTACTCGGGCAGCGCGGCCGGCGCGGCGGTCGCGGCCGGCGCGGTCGCCGGGGCCGACTTCGAGGAGCCGCCGCACGCGGCGGCCAGGGCGAGGACGATCGGGAGCCACGAGGTGCGCATCGGCGCGAGCATGCCACGCCCGCGGCGGCTCAATCGACCCGGCGCACGCCGACGATCGGCCGCGCGCCGGCCTCGAGCTCGAGCACGAGGAAGTGCCGGCCGATGCCGTCCCACAGCTCGGGCCGCGCGCCGCCGCCGCCCGACACGTACGCCGGGATGCCGGCGTGCTCGAACGCGGCGTAGCTGTGGATGTGGCCGTACAGCGCCAGATCGACGCCGGCGTCGGCGAGCTTGCCGATCAGGCGGTGGGCGTCGCGGCGGCTGCGGAACGCGCCGTCGCGGATCCCGACCGGGTCGATCGGCGGGAAGTGCGTCAGGAAGACGTGGGTGCGGTCGGCCGCGCGCGCCAGCCAGGCGTCGACCTCGTCCTCGACCAGCGGATCGAGCCCGGCGTCGCCGCTGTCGGCGAACGTGAACGCGACGTCGCGGTAGACGAACTGGAACGTGGCGCGGCCGTAGCGGTCGAAGTAGCGGGCCGGGTCGGCCCACAGCTCGTGGTTGCCGAGCGTCGTGTAGAACGGCACCGGCAAGGTCGCGAGCTGGGCCTCGAACAGCGCGTACTCCTCGAGCCCGCTGCGCTCGGTCAGGTCGCCCATGCACACCACGAACCGGGGTGAGGTCGTGGCGATGGCCGCGAACACCTCGTCGACCGTCGGCAGGCCGGTCTGGATGTCGGCCATCGCGGCGATCCGGAACGGCCCCGGCCCCTCGGGCGCCGGCCCGACGGTGATGACGTGGCGCCCGGCGGTCAGCGCGACGTCGCGCACCAGCACGGTCGGCCGCGGCGCCGCGACCGCGGTCCCGATCGCGACCCCGGCCTCGCGCAGGTCGGCGTCGGGCAGCGCGTTGGCGACGGTGACGCGCCAGGCGCCGGCCGCGCTCACCGGCACGTCGATCGTCACCTCGAGCACCGGCGCCGACGCCCACAGCTCGAGCTGCCCCGGCGCCAGCGTCCGGATCGCCGCGAGCCGATCGGTGACCGCGACGGTGACGCCGGCGCTGGTCGCGACCCCGACCTGGCCGTCGGCGAGCGCGCGGTCCTCGCCGGGCCTGGTGCAGGCGGCGAGCGCGAGCGCCGCGCCGACGATGGTGGACAGCTTCATGGCAGACCTCGCCGGAGACCGATCGTGTTGACCCACGCGTTGCCGACCTCGGCCGACGCCGCCACCGTCCACACGCCGTCGACGACGACCTCGGCGGTGACGCCGACCGAGCCGAAGAACCCGGCGGCGCGGCCCGCGGCCAGGCCGCCGGCCAGCGTGTCGCGGCGATGATCGTAGAACGCCGCGACCTCCCCACGCGCGCACGGCAGGTACACGCCCCACGCGAAGCGGCTGATCAGCACGCCGGAGAGATCGCGATCGCCGGCGCGGTAGTCGACGAGCTCGAGCCCGAGGCCGGCGTCGAGATCGAGGAACGAGCCCGCGAGCGCGGGATCGAGCAGGTCGGCGGCCAGGCGGCCGTGCACCGCCAGCTCGCCGGTCGCGGTGGTGGTGCGCTCGTCGCGCGCGCGCGCCAGCTCGAGCGCGGTCCGCACGTCGATCGCCGTGCCGGTGTGGCGCGCGGTCGTGCGCCCCCAGGTCCGCGCGGCCCCGTCGAGCCGCGCGACGACCAGCGTGCCGTCGGCCGCGGCCGCGGTCCGGGCCGCGGCGCTCCAGCGCCCGGCGCGCGCGCGCCCGCTGACGCCCACGAGCGCGCGATCGCCGTGGTAGCCGTCGCGCAGCCAGGTGCTGTCGACGCCGACCTCGACCGCGGGCAGCGCCCGCGGCCCACCGCGCCGGCCGCCGGCCGCGGCCGCGATGTCCGCCCACCAGCCGCCCAGGAAGACGCCGACGCCGGCGGTCACCAGGTGCACGCTGGGCACGATCAGCTTGCCCGAGCCGTAGGTCGCCGCGAGCGGCACGCCGCCGACGAGCATCAAGCCCAGGCCGACCGCGCGCGTGGCCAGCACCCGCCGCGCCGCCCGCGGCTCGCGCGCGACGTACGTGCCCAGGCCCGGCACGATCACCCCGGGCACCACGGCCAGGCCGACCGCCGCGGCCCGCCGGCCCGCCGACAGCGCCGGCGTCGTCGGCGCCGGCGCCTCGTCGGCCCGGACCGCGGGCGTCGCGGCCAGCAGCGCCAGCGCGCACGCGACGCCGCGCAGCGCGAGGACGACGCGCGGGCGCGGGCGGGTCTCGACGGCCGCAGGCGGCAAGTCGCGCAGCGTAGCGCACCGCCGGGGCCTGGCCAGGGTCGCGCCGCGCGGGTGTGGCGCCGCCAGCCCCGGCGCGTGCGGCCGCGCGCGGTTCCAGGGCGGGATCGATTGAGCCGACGCGCGCGCGCCTCGTAGGCTCGCCCCACGATGCAACCTCAAGCGCCGCCCGGCCCGCCCGCGACCGTCGAGATCGAGCTGTCGTTCTTCTTCATGATGTGGGTGCTGTACCTGGTCACCCCGTCGATCTCGGTCAACGGCCTGGCCCAGCGGCGCACCTGGGGCACCCACACGTTCTCGCTGCCGCCCGGGCACTACGTGTTCGAGGCCTGGTACCCGTACCTGTTCACCTCGCGGACCTCGGTCGGCGGGCTGGCGCTGACGCTGGCGCCGGGCGGGCACTACAAGCTGCGCTACCGACCGGCCTGGCTGGTGTTCCTCGCGGGCTCGCTCAAGCTGATCGGCGCCGCGCAGCTGCCGCCGGCGAGCGTCCACCAGCTGCCCTGATTTCGCGCACCGGTTGCCGGGGAGGTCGGCGCCGCCGGCAAGGTCGGCGGCGCCGCGCGCCCGCCACCGCGCTGGCGCCGCCGCGGACGCGATCGCGGCGGTACGCGGTATGCAGCCACCCAGGGCATGCGGCCCATCGGTCCGCTCCTCCTCACGGCCTTCACGCTCCTCGGCGCCACCGCGGCGGGCTGCGTGCGGGACGAGGAGCGCCAGGTCAGCGTCACCTTCCACGTCTGGTGCCAGGTCGTGACGCCGGGCGGGACGCCGGTCGACGGCCAGCTCGTGACCTTCGCCGCGATCAAGGTCGGCTACGACGGCGCGATCGACCCGTCGTCGCCGGTCGATCTCGGCGAGGCCACGATGTCGGGCGATCCCGCGCACCCGGGGTCGGCGACGTTCGAGCTCGGGTACACCCTGCACCAGCTCGGCGACGATCAGGAGTACGCGGCGCTGGCGTGCACCACGATCGTGCCGGGCGCCGACAACGACGTCCACGTCGGCTTCGAGTACACGTTCGAGCAGGCGCGCGCGGCACCGACGATGGTCGAGCGCACGCTGATCTTGCGGCTGCCGTGACCTCGCCCCGCCGCGGGCGTGGCCGGTCGCCCGCGGACGTCAGTCCTTGAGGAACACCATCGGATCCTCGGGCCACGCGTGCCGGGGATAGCGGCGCATGAGCTGGCGGCGCAGGTCGGGGTAGTGGCGCTGCCAGAAGCCCGGCAGGTCCTGCGTCACCTGCACCGGCCGCTGGTTGGGCGCGAGCAGGTGCAGCACCAGCGCGACCCGGCCGCCGGCGACCATCGGCCCGCGCGGCGCGCCGAAGAAGTCCTGCAGCCGCGACGCGATCCACGGCGCGCGATCGAGCTCGTAGTGGATCTGCACCCGCCGGCGGCGCGGCAGCTCGGCGTGGGTCGGCGCGATCCGATCGAGCTGCGCGCGCAGCGGCGCGAGGTCGGCGTCGAGCAGCTGCAACAGGTTGGCCTTGCGCAGCTCGGCGAACGACGCCATGCCCTCGCACGCCCGCGCCAGCGCCGCGGTCAGCGCGGCGTCGTCGGGCGGCGCCAGCTCGGGCAGGTGGGCGGCGGCGAAGGTCAGGCGCGCGCGCCAGGCCGCGAGCGCGTCGGCGTCGACGAACCGCTCGATCCCGGCCGCCACGGCCTCGCGCGCGAGGACCGCCGCCGCGCGCGGATCGCGCCGGGCCGCGGCCGGGTCGACGCGCTCGTCGAGGATCACGCCGCCGTAGCTGGTGCGCTGGGCGCGCTCGACCCGCTCGGCCGCGCGGTTCCAGACCAGCTCGTCGGTGTCGACCACGCGCTCGGGGTCGAGGTCGAGCAGCCACAGCGGCTCGATCCGGCTGGCCCGACGCACGCTGACCTGGGTCTTGCCGGTCTCGCTCGCGTCGACCGCGACCACGAACTCGGCGCCCGCGGCGGTCGACAGCACCGACGACGGCGCCAGCGTGCCGGCGCCGCCGCCCGCGAACACCACGTCGGCCGACCGGCCGCGCCGGCGCGCGACCCGATCGGGGTAGCCGGCCAGGATCGCGTACAGCAGCGCTTCGTCGACGGCGGCGTCGTCGGGTGGACGCCGGCCGCCGCGGCGGGTCAGGCGCTCGAGCTGCTGCGCCGCGCGATCGACCGCCTGGGCCGTGGCGACGTCGAGGCCGGCGTCGCGCAGCGCGCCAGGCCGCATGCGATCGGCGCGCGCGCCCAGGAGCGCGTCGAGGTCCTCGATCAGATCGCTGTCGGCGGCGATGCGCGCCATGGCCCGGGGCCCGCGCTTCTCGAGCCGCAGCTCGCGCGCGCCCAGCAGCGCCGCGACGATCGCCCCCTCGCGCTCGACGCCGCGGGCCTCGGCCTCGATCAGCACGCGGGCCTGGCGCGGGTGGGCCGGGAACCGCAGCATGCGCTCGCCCACCGCCGTCAGCGCGCCGGCCCCGTCGATCGCGCCGAGCCGCTGCAGGAGCTCGTCCGCCGCGGCCGCGGCCACCGCCGGCGGCGCCTCGAACCAGGGCACGTCGGCCAGGCGCGCGAACCCGGCGGCGTGCAGCTCGAGCGCGGCCTCGGCCAGGTCGGCACGGGCGATCTCCGGCGCCTCCCGCGCCCGCCGGGTGTCGAAGTCGTGCCTGGTATAGAGGCGCAGCGCGCGGCCGGGCCGGGTGCGGCCGGCGCGGCCGGCCCGCTGGATCGCGCTGGCCTGTGAGATCGGCTCGACGACCAGGCTCGGCAGCCCCGACCACGGCGAGTGCCGCGCGACCCGGGCGGTGCCGGCGTCGATCACCGCCACCACGCCGTCGATGGTCACCGAGGTCTCGGCGACGTTGGTCGCCAGGATGACCTTGCGCCGCGGCGCCGGCGCGATCGCGCGGTCTTGCTCGTCGCTGGGCAGGTCGCCGTAGAGCGGCACGATCATCAGGTCGAAGGTCCCGGCCACGTCGGCCAGGTCCTCGCCGGCCCGTCGGATCTCCCCGGCGCCGGGGAGGAACACCAGCACGTCGCCGGTCAGGCCGTCCTGGCACATGCGGCGGATCGCGCTCGCGAGCTGCTTGCCCAGCGGCCGGTCGTCGGGCGCCGCCAGGTACTCGACGTCGACGGGGAACGCCCGGCCCTCGGACACCACCTGCGGCGCGTCGAGGAACGCGGCGATCGGGCCTGGGTCGAGCGTCGCCGACATCGCCACGATCTTGAGGTCCGGCCGCCGGGTCCGCCGCAGCCGCTCCAGCAGCGCCAGCGCCAGGTCGCCGGCGAGGTGGCGCTCGTGCAGCTCATCCAGGATGACGACGCCCGTCCCGCGCAGCTCGGGGTCGGCCAGGAGCCGACGGGTCAGCACGCCCTCGGTGACGAACCGGATCCGGGTCGCGCCGCTGACCTTGCGATCGAACCGCACCTCGTAGCCGACCTCGTCGCCCGGCCGGCCGCCGCGCTCGAACGCCACCCGGTTGGCCGCGAGCCGGGTCGCCAGGCGGCGCGGCTCGAGCACCACCACGTCCCCGGCGCCGGCCAGCCCAGCATCCAGCAACGCCCCGGGGACCCGGGTGGTCTTGCCCGCGCCCGGCGGGGCCACCAGGACCGCCGCGCCGCGGTCGCGGACCGCCTCGACCAGGTCGGGCAGGACGACGTCGATCGGCAGGGGAGCCAGGGGCATGGCGGCGCAGCCTACCCCACCTGTGCGCCTCCCCGACCTGATCGAATTGATCGCTTCGATGTCAGACCCGGGAGGTAAACCTCGTTACAGGGCGGGTACCTACCTATAGTAGCTCGTCCTTGACGGTACCCTACTGGTAGCGTAAGGAATCAATATGGCGAAGAAGCAGACCCGGCGGAGCATCAGTGTCAGCCGTTCGACCTATGAGCGCCTGAAGTCATTCTGTGAGACCAGCGGGATCTCGATGAGCCAGTTCGTGGAGAGCCGGGTCGGCGACTTCCTCGGTGAGGACGCGGGTGGGGTGGTCTCAGCGAGCGCCGCTGGCCTCGCGAGCAACTCGACCGTCGGCAGCGATCGCCTCGGGCGGGCCCAGCCCAGCGCGGCCCCCGCCGCCCGTCCGCAGCCCGCGCCGATGCGCCCCGCGGCAGCGCCGATGCGCCCCGCGCCCCGCCCGGCCCCGATGACCTCGGCCGCCGCGCGGTTCGCCGTCGACCCGCCGCCTCCGATCATCAAGAAGGCGGAGCAGGCGGCGCCCAAGGCGCCGTCGATGCCCAAGGCCGACCAGATCTTCACGTTTTGATAGAGAGGAGCTTACTGAGAGGAGCTTTCGAAAAGCTCCTCCCCCGGCATGCGCCGGGGCCCCCTCCTGAAACGGCCCGGAGCGTGCTGCGCGGGTCGTGCTTCGCCTCGGGGGCAGCTCCTGCCCCGGCATGCGCCGGGGCCCTGGCAGGGGCTGGGGTCTCCACGGTTGGAGGGCTCCGCCGATCCGCGGTGGCACGGCGAATGAAAACGGCCCGGAGCGTGCTGCGCGGGTCGTGCTTCGCCTCGGGACGGCGCGCCGGAGCTTTGAAAGCTCCTGCCCCGGCATGCGCCGGGGCCCAGGCAGGGGCTGGGGTCTCCACGCTTGGTGGTCGCCGCCGATCCGCGGTGGCACGGCGAATGAAAACGGCCCGGAGCGTGCTGCGCGGGTCGTGCTTCGCCTCGGGGGGGGCGCGCCAGCTCCTCCCCCGGCATGCGCCGGGGCCCAGGCAGGGGCTGGGGTCTCCACGGTTGGAGGGCTCCGCCGATCCGCGGTGGCACGGCGAATGAAAACGGCCCGGAGCGTGCTGCGCGGGTCGGCTTGCCGGGACGGCGCGCCGGAGCTGAAAGCTCCTGCCCCGGCATGCGCCGGGGCCCAGGCAGGGGCTGGGGTCTCCACGGTTGGAGGGCTCCGCCGATCCGCGGCTACTTGATCGACGCGGTCAGGCGCACGGCGTTGGCGCCGTCGATCATCGAGTTGTAGGCCTTGATCGCGGCCTCGTGCTCCTTGGCGATGGCCTCGGGCTTGGCCTTGGGGTCGGCGATCTTGGCGGTGAGGCGCTGCACCGCGTCGCGGTACCAGCCGGCCCGCGTCAGGAACTGGGTGTAGCCGCCCTGGTAGAGCACGTCGTAGATCTTGCGGTTGGTGCGGTTGCCCTCGACCAGCGCGGTCGCGCTCTCGAAGACCTCGACGAACGCCGCGAGCTGCGCGTCGATCGCGGCGCCGTCGATCGGCGTGGCCTCCATCGCAAGGTCGATCGCGCGGATCAGGAGCTTGCCGTCGATGATCGTGCGCTCGTAGTGGTAGCGGAGCTTCTTGCCGTACTTCTTCGTCGTCGTGGCGAGTTGCTTGACCTCGCGCTCGTCGTTGAAGGCGACGACGAACCCGCGGACGTCGCGATCGGCCGCCGCGTACTCGTCCCACAGCGCGGTCAGCGTGGCGTGCAGCTCGAGGCCGCGCTTGCAGTCGTCGTCCTTCCACTGGCGCTTGAAGTAGTACTCGCTGGCCTCCGACGTCGGCTGCCACAGCGCGATCAGCGTCGTCACCATCTTGGTGGCGGCCGCGTCGACGGCGAGCTTCGGGCCCTTCTTGAGCGCCTTCAGGTAGCCGGGGAAGGTGGTGGTCTTCGCGGTGTCGCCGATCGCGCTGGGACCGCGGGCCTTGCTGGCCTTGCAGTCGGGGCCCTTGGTCAGGTCGACCCACGCGGCGTAGTCGCTGCGCTGCTTGTAGACGTACGACGACCAGTTGTTGAGGATGTCGACGTAGACGTTGATCTTGGCCTGCTTCGGATCGGGCTTGGCGTGGGCGACACCGACGCCGGCGATGAGCACGGACAGCGCGAGCACGAGGGGCCCCAGGACGCGGGTGGTACGCATGGGCGGCATCCTCGCCCGAACCCGGATGGCCGTGGGACGCCGTGCCGCCATGGTTCGCACGTTGCCACCTCCGGGAGTGCTCCCGATCATGGGGGGCCGCGAGGAACACTGGCCAACCGCACCGAGATGCCCTACGATCTTCTTGCGATCATGTCGCCGAGAACACCGGCCTTCGCCATCGCGCGAGTGAGCTGGGTGGGCTTCGAAACGGGCCGAAGCGCCCATCACGAAGGCCCGGCCACGGGAGCCGCTTGCCTGCGGGCCGTCCGCCGGGCTCTGGCCTATGCCAGGGGAGGAACGAAAGACATGCCGAGTACCAAACGTCGCTCTGAGGAGGGACGGCCGTAGCTGGCCGTCCGTCCGTCTGCAAGAGCAAGCGGGTCCGCTGCCGGATCCGTGCGCACTAGCTACGCGGGCTCGCTTCGGCGAGCCCGCGGTCTTTTCGGCGGCGATGGCGGCCGCCGCGGATCTGGGCTAGACACGCCGCGATGACCACCCGCCCGAGCACCACGCTCGAGACCTTCCCCAACCCGCGCCCGAGCCGCGGCTACGTGATCCACTTCGAGTGTCCGGAGTTCACGTGCCTGTGCCCGCTCACCGGCCAGCCCGACTTCGCGACCATCACGATCGCGTACACGCCCGACCAGCTGTGCGTCGAGCTCAAGGCGCTGAAGCTGTACCTGTGGAGCTTCCGCGATCAGGGCGCGTTCCACGAGGCCGTGACCAACCAGATCTGCGACGACATCGTCGCCGCGATCGCGCCGCGCTCGATCACCGTGACCGGCAAGTTCTGGGTCCGCGGCGGCATCACGACGACGGTCACCGTCACGGCGCCATAGCGCACCGCGCGCGCCGCGCGGTCACCGTCACGGCGCCGTGGCACGGCGCCGCGCGGCCGCGGTCACGGGACCAGCTGCTCGAGGAACGCGATGCCGTCGGCGTTGGCCTTGACCAGGCCCAGCGCCAGGTTGGCGGTGCGGCGCGCCATCACCGGCCCGCGCTCGGCGACCTTGCCCAGCGCCACCGTCGCCGCCGCCCGGCCGGCCTCGGTGCGGGCCAGCATCACGAACGCCGCGGCCGCGGCCAGCCGGCGCATCGAGTTGGTCTCGGCCCGCGCCAGCAGCTGCGCGAGCTGCTCGGGCGAGTTGACGACGGCGTAGGCCGCGCCCAGCGACCCGATCAGCGCGACCCGCACGTCGTGCGAGGGATCCGCGAGCAGCGGGGTGAGCAGCTTGACCGCCGCCGGCGCGTCGCGCTCGACCAGGCCGATCGCCGCCGCCGCCGCCTGGGCGCGCGCGCGCTCGGCCCGCGCGCCCAGCGCCCGGCCGAGCCGGGCCACGACCGCGTCCTTGGGCGCGACCCGCGCCAGCGTCGTCAGCGCGAGCTGGCGCAGCTCGGGATCGGGATCGCGCACGGCCAGCGCCAGCGCGCGATCGAGCTCGGCGGCGTCGAGCTTGTCCTGGCTGCCGCCGAGGCGATCGAGCACCGCCCGGCGGACCTGCGGATCGGCGTCGGCCAGCGCCGCCGCCACGGTCGCCGACACCCGGACGCCGGTCGCCAGCGCGGTGTCGACCGCCTCGACCCGCACCAGCGGTGACGAGTCGGCGATGGCCTGCTCGACCAGCTCGGTCGTGCCGATCGCGCGGCCGGTGCGCAGCAGCAGCAGCCGCTCCGACTCGTCGCCGGTGGCGAACGCCTTGATCAGCGCGGCGCCGGCGGTCTTGGGCGCCTCGGTCGCCAGCCCCGCGATCGCGCGGATCGCCACCGCGCGGACGTCGCGATCGCCATCGCCGATCAACGCGACCAGGCTGTCGCCGACGCCGGCCGACACCTTGCCGCCGCGCGCGACGGCCTGGGCCAGCACCCGCGCCGCCTCGACCCGGATCGACGCGTCCGGATCGCGGACCAGGCGGGTCGCGGCGGCGATGCCGCTGGCCCCGGGCTGGGGGCCGTCGGCGGCGCACGCGATCACCATCCGCCGCACCTCGGCCGACGGATCGTCGGCGACCTTGAGCAGCTGGCGCCGAGCCTCGGCGTTGCCGGCGGTGGCCGCCACGCACAGGCCCGCGGTGCCGATCGGGTGCAGCGCCGGATCCTCGGGCGTGCGCGCCGCGGCGACGAGGTAGTTCATGACCGGGCCCGGTTGCCGCCGCGCCATCTCGGCGAACACGGTCGCGGCCTCGCGCCGCGACCGGCCCTTGCGCTTCCACAGCTGGGCGATGCCGTCGATCGCCACGTTGGCGGACGCGCCGACCGCGGCGGTGTTGGCCAGGCCGCGGCACGCACCGACCGCGACCTCGAGCCGGTCGTTCTTGACCAGCTTGATCAGCGCCTCCTGGGCCGGGCGCCCGAGGAAGCCCGAGGCCTCGGCCGCCGCCGCGCGCACCTCGAACGACTCGTCCTTGAGCAGGCGCTCGAGCGCCGGCGCCGCCGCGGCGACGTGGGCGCGCGCGAGCTCACCCCACCCCAGCGTCACCGCGACCCGCATCGTGCGGCTGAGCCGCTCGCCCGCGAGGCGCTGGATCTCGGGCGCGGCCTCGGCCGGCGCCGCGCGCGCGTACAGCGGCACCACCGCGGCCCGCACCGCCTCGGCCCGGGCCGCCAGCGCGGCCTTGGCCGCGGGCGCCAGCGTCGGCGCGCCGCCGGTGCCGATGTCGAACTCCTCGAGCACGAGCTTGATCGCGAACACCCGCACGTCGGTGGTCGCGGCCTCGTCGCTCCAGACCTTCGACGCCGCCAGCGCCGCGTCGGCCGCGACCGCGCGCTCGCCGCGGATCGCGCGGCGGAGCTGGGCCTTGGCCCGATCGCGCAGCGCGGCGCCGGCGTCGGGATCGGCCAGGATCGCGGCCGCGTCGTCGACCGACGGCTCGACCTCGTCGGTCGGCGCGCCGGCGATCTCGAGCAACAGCTCGCGCCGCACCGCCGGCTCGGGATCGCGGCCGAGCGCCGCGTCGAACAGCGCGCGCGCCGCCGGCGCCGGCAACCGCCGCACCGCGGTGATCACGATCCGCCGCTGCTCGGGGTCGGCGGCCGACAGCGCCCGGACCAGCATCTCGCGGTAGGCGCCGTCCTGGCGCAGCGCGGCCGCGCCCGCGACGGTGATCGCCGCCTGGCGCAGCGCCGGCGACGGCTTGGCCAGCGCCGCCTCGACGACCCGGACCTCGGCGTCGGCGCCGCGGGCGATCGGCGCGACCGCGGTCAGCAGCTCGGCCAGCTCGTCGTCGGTGGCGGCCAGCTTGGCGACGGCCTCGAACCGGGCCGCGTCGCCGGTGGCGGCGTAGGCCAGGAGCGCGGCCAGGCGCGGCTCGAGCACGTCGTCGAGCGAGCCGCCCCAGCCGCCGAGGCTGGCGACCACGTCGCGGTCGCGCAGCCGGCCCCAGGCCTCGGGCGCGATCATCGCGCGCGACAGGCCCGGATCGGCGATCACGTCGCCGAAGCCGGGCGAGCTCGGCAGCCAGTCGAACGCCGCGAGGCCCGGGCGCCCGGCCCGCACGACCACGCGGTCACCGCCGGCGCGGGTGTCGACGTCGAGGTAGGCGTGGCCGCGCTGCGCGGCCCACAGGGCGATCAGCAGCGCCACCGGCGCCGCCGCGGCGGCGATGCCGACGTTGCGGAAGAACCGGCGCGAGCGCGCCAGCACCGCGCGCTCGCCGGCCGTCGTCGGCGCGATGCCCTCGCGGTAGATCGCCCACAGCTCAGCGGCGCGCAGGCGGGCGCCGGCCTCGGCCTTCTTGCCGAGCAGCTCGTGGCCGCGCCGGGCCAGCGCCCGCTCGACCGCGGTCAGGTCGCGCACCGGCGCGATCAGCACCTCGTGCGCGAGCTGCCACCGATCGCCGATCGCGACCGCGGCGCCGCGCTCGGCCACGCCGCGCAGGCAGCCGTCGACGGTCGCCGGCGCCAGCGCGAGGCGCTCGGCGATGGTCGCCGCCGCCACCGGCCCCGCGGTCAGCTCGCCGAGCACGCGCAGGCCGGTGCGGGGATCGCCGCCGGCGCGGGCCGCGCCGCCGAGCCACGTCCGGACCAGCTCGCTGACGCCGCCGAGCTTGCGCAGCGCGGCCGGCGACGAGATCCGCTGGTCGCGCAGCGCGCACGCGAGCAGCTGCAGCTCGGCCGGCAGGACCCCGCGGTCGCGGTGGAGCGCCGCGGCCACGGCCTCGACCAGCCCGGCCTCGACCGGGACGCCGGCGTCGGCGAGGACCCGGCCGAGCACGTCGCTGGCGATCGCCGTCGTGAACCGCCCCAGCTCGAAGCGCGCGGTCGGCGGGAACAGCGAGCCGGTGCGGCGCTCGAGCAGATCGAGCACGTGGACCCGCGCGCTGGCGCACGCGAACACGAACCGCGCGCGCCCGCCGGACCGACCGACCACGCGCGCGTAGACCTCGTTGAGCTCGGTGACGACCGCCTCGCCGCCGTGGGTGATCACGTCGTCGACGTCGTCGATCACGAACAGCGCCAGCTGCCCCGGCGCCAGCCCCGCGACCACCCGCGCCAGGTACGCCGACGCCGCCTCGCCCGGGGTCGTGCGCGGGCCCGCCTCGGCCATGGCCCGGGCCAGGGCGTCGGCCGGCGCGGCCGGATCGTCGGCCACGACCACCGCCACGCCCTGCTCGCGCAGCTCCGGGATCACCGCCGCGTGCAGGAGCGAGGTCTTGCCGACCCCGGCCTCGCCGTACAGCAGCCCGGCGCGGAAGCTGTCGCTGGTGATCGCGCGCACCAGCTCGTCGCGCTCGGCGTCTCGGCCGAGCAACGCGCCGCGCTCGGCCTCGCCATAGGGCGAGACGCCACGCAGGGCCGTGAGGGCGGGAGCCAGGACCACGGGCGGCACTATACCGGTGGCGGTCGCGCATTCGCCAGCGGCAGCGGCCCACCGCGAACCGGACTGGTACACTGCCGCCGATGACCTCTCCGCTCCCGGGTCGCGTGCTCGTGATGGCCAGCGGCGCCGCCCTCGCGCTGGCGATCGGCGGCCAGGCCGTCGCTGGCGGCCGCGATCGCACGACCGTGATCAACATCAAGCGCGCCGCCGATCCCAGCTTCGGCGGTGAGTCCTACGGCGGCGGCGGCGGCGCGGCCAGCGGCTACGTGACCCAGGAGCGCCAGGTCGAGATCGGCGCCGACGGCACGCTGCGGTTCCCGGGCGTGGCCGCGACGCTCGACGCCGCCACGGTCGAGTTCCGGAGCACGACCGATCCGAGCGGCACCCGCGTCGTCGAGCAGCGCCTGATCAACGACCTGGTCAACCCCGAGGCGCTGCTGCTGCGGCAGGTCGGCAAGCCGATCACGATCACGCTGGCGTCGGGCGAGCTGACCGGCACGCTGCGGGCGCTGGCGCCCGACGCGCTCGTGATCGACACCGGCGATCGCGCCGCCCACATCGTCCCGCGCGGGCCCCAGATCCTGGCGATCAAGCTGGCGGCCGCGGCGATCGATCAGGAGCCGACGCTCGAGTGGCGCCTCACCGCGGCCCGGGCCGGGCGCCACGACGTGGTCGTGAGCTACCGCGCCGACGCGCTCGGGTGGCAGCCCGACTACTCCGCGGTGCTGGCCGACGACGGCACGCTCGATCTGACCGCGTGGGCGACGATCACCAACGACACCGGCGCCGACTTCGCCGACGTCGACCTCACGCTGACCGCCGGCGGCGGCGACGGCCTGTTCGCGTCGCTGGGCCTGGCCCCGGGCCGCCCCAGCTCGACCAAGCCCCGCGCGTGGAAGATCCCCGGCAAGGTCGCGCTGCGCTCGGGCCAGGCGGTCCAGGTCGAGCTGGCGCCGAAGAAGACCGGCATCAAGCCCCGGAAGGCGCTGGTGTTCGAGGCGCTGGCCGAGGGCGCCGGCGCCGACAACGCCAGCCCGACCTCCGACTGCGGCGCCTACGTCCCGCTCAACCCGCGCACCGGCGAGTACCTCGAGATCGACGTCGGCGTGCCGCTGCCGAGCGGCCGGGTCCGGCTCTTGCGCCGCAGCGGCCACGAGCTGACCGTGATCGGCACCGACGAGCTGCGCGCCAGCGCGACCACCGGGGTCGTGCGCGTCAGCGTCGGCGGCGGCGACGTCGGCACGATCTCGGGCGAGCGCACCCAGGTCCAGTGCCAGCCCGACGGCAGCGGCCGGTCGATGCGCGAGGACATCGAGGTGACCGTGACCAACGACGGCGCCAGCGCCGCCGACGTGGTCGTGCGCGAGTACATGTACCGCTGGCACCACTGGAAGATCCTGCGCGAGAGCGTGAAGGGCACGCGCGCCGACGACCGCGCCCAGGAGTACCGGCTCAAGGTGCCGGCCGGCGCGTCGAGGTCGGTCACCTTCACCGTGCAGTACGAGTGGTGAACCGGCGGCTGCCGCTGGCGGGCGTGGCCCTGGGGCTCGCGGCCGGGTGCCTGGGCCGCGCCGCCCCGCGCGCGGGCGCCGGCGGCGGCGACGCGCTGATCACGCTCTACCGTGACGGCGCGCTGATCGAGGAGCGCGTGCCGGTCGCGCTCGACGGCGCCGGCCGGGGCACGATCGCGCTGACCACCACCGCGATCGCCCGCGACGGGCTCGAGGTCGAGGGCGTCGACGCCGCGGTCACGACCTGGAGCTGGACCCAGCCCCACGCCGGCGACGCCGTGGTCGCGCGGATCGGGGCCCGGACCGTCGCTGGGCGCCGGCTCGGGGTCGAGCCCGACGGGCGGGTCGCGGTCGCGACCGCCGACGGCGTCGTGATCGCCAGCGCCGCGCAGCTCGAGGGGCCGACGCCGGCGATCGCGGTGACCAGCCCGGCCCGCGACCGCACGATCACCGTCGCGATCCGCTACCGCACGCCGGCGCTCAGCTGGGCCGCCGGCTACACGCTCGTCGACGAGGGCGCCGGCCGCGGGCGCCTGCACGGCGCGCTGCGCCTCGACAACCGCACCGGCCGACGGTGGCGGCGGGCCGACGTCGGCCTGCTCGACGCGCCGCTGCCGACCGAGCCCGGCGCCGCCCTGCCCCGCGACCGCGCGATCCTGCCGGTCGGCCGCGCGCTCGCGATCGGGCCCGGCCCCCAGCGCCTCGATCTGGGGCTGACCAACCGCGCCATCCCGCTGCAGCCGATCCTGGTCTACGACCCGGTCGGCACGCGCCTCGACGGCCTCGGCATGCGCCCCAACGACGATCCGCGGTTCGGCGTCGAGCGGTGGTCGCCCCAGGTCGAGGTCAGCGTCAGCCTGGCGCTGGCCCAGGTCAGCGCGGCGCCGCTGCCGTCGGGGCCGATCCGGATGTTCGGGCTCGACGCCGACGGTCAGCTCGCGTGGCGCGGCGAGGGCCAGCTGCTGCCGCCGGCCGACGGCGCCGCGCGCACCGTCGCGATCGCGATCGGCCGCTCGACCGAGGTGACCGGGCGGCGGACCCAGTCGATGTTCGAGCTCGACCACGCGCGCGAGCGGCTGATCGAGGAGTACACGCTCGAGTTCGACAACGCCGGCGCCCAGGCGGTCACGCTCGAGGCCCGCGAGCACATGTACCGCGGCCGGTGCTGGCAGCTCGTGTACTTCTCGACCGCCGACATCGGCAAGCAGGGCGAGCAGCTGGTCAGCCTCCGCACGGTCGTGCCGGCCCGCGGCCAGGCCAAGATCGTCTACCGGGTCTCGTACAAGTGGAACATCGATCTATGCAAGAGCCAGTCGTAGCGCTCGAGGTCCAGCACCTCACCGTCCACTACGGCCGCCGGATCGCCGTCGACGACCTCGGGCTGACGGTGACCGCGGGGAGCATGGTGGCGCTGCTGGGCCCCAACGGCGCCGGCAAGAGCACCGCGCTGCTCGCGATCGCCGGCGGCCTGCGCCCGACCCAGGGCGAGATCTCGATCGCCGGCACCGACCTCGCGCTCGATCCGCTGGCGGCCAAGCGCAAGCTCGGGCTGGCCGACCAGCCGCCATCGCTCTACGAGTACTTCACCGTGGCCGAGCACGTCGCGATGGTGGCGACCGTGCGCGGCGCCGACGATCGCGCCGCCGAGCGGGCGCTGCTCGACGAGCTGGGGCTGGCGGCGGTGGCCGATCGGCCGTGCCGCGAGCTGTCGTTCGGCATGCGCCAGCGGGTCGGCCTGGCCGCGGCGCTGGTCGCCGAGCCGGCGGTGGTGCTGCTCGACGAGACCCTCAACGGCCTCGACCCGCACGCGGCCCGACGCGCGCGCGTGTGCCTGACCGCCGCCGCCGCGCGCGGCGCCGCGATCGTCATGTCGACCCACCTGCTCGACGTGGCCGAGCGCATGGCGTCGCGCGTGCTGATCATGGACCAGGGCAAGCTCGTCACCGACCTGGCCGGCGACGAGCTGCGCGCGCGCGTGGCCGCGGGGCCGGGCGCGCTCGAGGAGCTCTACGTCGGCCTGGTCGCCGACCGCGGCGTGGCCTGACATGGTCGACGGACGCGCGCTCCTGGCCTGGGCCGATCTCGACGAGCGCCGCCGCCGCGGCAGCCGACCGAGCGGCGCGCTGGTGCTGGCGCTGCTCGCGGGGCTGGGCCTGGCCGCGCTCGCGCTCGCGCGCGACGGCTGGCTCGACGGCGCCCGGGTCGCGCCGGGGCCGGTGTACCTGATCGCGGTCGCGCTGGTCGCGCTGGTCCCGACGATGATGATGGCGCCGCACCGGATGTTCTGGCGCGCCGACGCGGCGATGGTGGCGCGCCTGCCGATCCCCGGCGGCGCGCTGTGGTGGGTCGCGCTGGTGCGCGCGGTCCGCGGCGCCGCCCTCGGCGTCGTGGTCGCGGCGCCGACCGCGATCGTCGCGACGATCGCCGACGCCGGCACCGGCGCGCGGTTCGCGGCGGTGATCGCGGCGCTGGCGGTGGTCGCGGCCGCGCTCGTGCCGGCGGTGTGCGTCGGCGCCGCCCACGTCGTCGCGTCGGGGCAGGCCGCGGCCGCGACCCAGGCCCTCGGCGGCGATCAGCAGGTCCCGACCACGACGCTCCTGGGCGCGCTGCCCGGGGCCACGATCGCCGGGGTCGTGCTCGCCGCCGCGGCGACCGGCGGCTGGATCGCCGACGGCGCCGGCGCCCAGGGGCCGCTGGTGCTGGCCGGGCTCGCGCTCGCCGCCGCGCTCGCCGCCGCCGCCGCCACCGCGGCCGCGCCCCGGGTCTACCCGCGGGCGATGCGCGAGGTCGCCGCGCTCGATCGCCAGCTGCTCGCGCACCTCGAGATCGATCGCGCCACCGCGGTCGAGCGCGCGGCCGGCGCCCGGCTCGGCGGCGACGCCAGCCGCGTCTTCGATCGCCTGGCGCGGCTGACGCGCCGGCGCTATCCGCTGTTCGCGCTGGCCGGCGCCGGCGCCGCGATCGCGCTGGTCGCGCTCGGGCTGGGCCGGCCCGCCGACGCCGACGCCTGGCTGGCGATCACCGCCGGCGCCGCCGCCGCGATCGCGGCGACGCTCGCGCGCGCGACCGGCCAGCCGCCCCTCGAGCTGGCGCGGTCATCGGCGACGCTGCCGCTGGCCCCCGCCGCGATCACCCGGGCCCGCCGGGCGACCGTGGCGCTGTGGCTCGCGGTCTGGACGCTCGCGCCGACCGCGATCGCCGTCGCGACCAGCCCGCGGCCGGCGACCACCGGGGCGCTCGTCGCCGTCGGCGCCGCGATCGGCACCGCCCTCGGCGCGCTGCGCCGCTCACGCGCCTGACGGCGAGCGCGCCGACGCTCAGCGCGCGGTCGCGAACACGTGCAGCGACCGCGCGCACGACACGTCAGCCCGCGATCGTGAACCGTCGCCCGCGCGGGGGGGGGGGGGGGGGGGGGGGGGGGGGGGGGGGGGGGGGGGGGGGGGGGGGGCGGGGGGGGGGGGGGGGGGGGGGGGGCGGCCGACGCTCAGCTCGCGGTCGCGAACACGTGCAGCGAGCGCGCGCACGACTCGGCGTCGCGCCCGGCCTGGCGCAGATCGAACAGGCCGATCACCTCGGTGCGCGCGCCCGGCTCGACGTTGGCGATGAAGCGGGTCACCGACGACACGATGAAGTACAGCCCGAGCCCGGCCCCGGCCGCCTCGCTCGACCCGCGCGGCCGCCCGCGCTCGGCGCGCGCGCGCTGCAGGTGATCGACGATCGCGCCCTTCACCAGCGCGCCGAAGCGATCCTCGACCGACACCGCGAAGTGGCGGCCGTCCGACGCCCACCGCAGCCGCGCCGGCGCCGCCACCCGCGCGAGCAGATCGGTCGGCAGCTGCGGCGCGTCGCCGAGCGCGGCCGCCGGCGCGTCGTACATCGCGTTCATCAGCAGCTCGTCGACGACGCTCTCGACCCGCGCGACCATCGGCCGGCGGGCCCCGGCCTCGCGCGCCGACGCGGTCACGGCCAGGAGCGCCGCGCGCTTCTCCTCGTAGTTCGCGACCTCGAGCTCGGTCACGCGCACGCCCCACGCCAGGTACTTCTCGAGCCCGAAGATGTCGCCCGACGACAGCTTGCCGGACGTGACGACCAGCTCGGCGTCGTCGGGCTCGTCCTCGCCGGTGATGACGTGGTTGCACCCCTCGGCGCGGAGGCCGTCGACGGTGCCGTCGTCGGCGAGCGACACCCCGACCACCAGCATCGCGCGCCCCGAGGCCAGCGCGGCGCGCTCGGCCGGGGTCATCCCGTCGTGGGTCGGGCGATCGATCACGACCAGCGTCGGCGCGTTGGCGATCGCGCCGACCTCGTCGACGAACTCGACCTCCGCCCCCGCCGCGTGCAGCGACCGTCGCAGCGCCCTCCGGAGCGCCACGCTCCGGGTGACGCATACGGCTCGGACCGGGCCGGACATCTGCCACAGGATACCAACTCGACGCCGACGGCGTCAATGCGACGGGAGAGCACCCCCACCTACCTGGCGTCCGCCACCCCGCCCGGGTGATCGGGTTGGATGCCGGGCTTGCGCATCCGACCGCCAGCCCTGTTACGATGATTTCGATGGCTGAGCCACCGCCGGATCGCCCGCAGCGCCCGCCGCCGCTGCCGGCGTTGCCCAGCCTGCCGACGCTCCCGCGTCGCGACGGCCCGACCCCGGCCAAGGCCGCGCCCCCGAGCCCGCCGCCGGTGCCGGCGCCGCCGGCGCTCCCGGCCAAGCCGCCGGCGCCGCCGCCGATCCGGATCGCCGCCAGCGACGACGAGGCCACCGGCGATCACACGCGCCGCGTCGACGGCGCCGGCTCGGCCGCGATGGTCGACGCCATCGTCGAGGTGCTCGCCAACGAGGCCGAGGCGCTGCTGACCGCCAAGGTCCCCGGTGGCGACGACCGCCTCGCCGACCTGAACGTGCGCCAGGCGATGATCAGCGCCGACCTGCTCGACGACAGCGTCGACGCCGCCCGCTACCTCGAGCTGGCCGACCGCCACCCGCTGTCCGCGCGCCTGCTGCTCGGCTACGGCATCGCCGCCGCCGATCCGGCGCTGCTCCAGGCCGCCGCCGCCGGGATCGAGCGGGTGCCCGACGCCCGCGACCGCGCCCGCATCCGCCGCGACCTCGCCGAGGCCTGGCTGTACGCGATGGCGACGCCGGCGCCCGCGCTCGCGATCCTGGCCGGCTCCGCCGAGGGCGCCGAGCCCGCGGTCGCCGCCGACCTGAAGGACCTGGCCGCGATCGCCCGGAGCGCCGCGGGCAAGTGGCGCGAGCTGGCCGACGCCGCGGTCGCGACCGCCACCGCGCCCGGGGCCCGGCCCGAGGACGTCGCCGAGGCCCAGGCGCTCGTGCTCGACCGGCTCGGGCAGGCGACCCGCGCCGTCGAGCTGACCCCGATCGTGCTCGCGGCTGAGCCGACGCGCGGCACCGCGGTGCACTGGCTGCGCACGATCGACCTGGCGCTCGAGGCCCACGCCCGCACGCCCGGCGCGCGCCCCGGCGATCGCGTGGCGTTGCTCGAGAAGCGCCACGCGCTCCTGGCCGACGACGGCGGCGCCCCGCGCGCCGCCGCCGCCGCGCGCTACCAGCTCGCCGACGCCCACCGCGGCAGCGGCGATCTCGCCGGCGCGCTCGCCGGCTACCGGGCGATCGCGCCCGAGGCCGACTTCGGCGCGATCCTCGCGCACACCGCGGCCGCCACCGTCGCGGTCCTCGCCGGCCGCTGGTCCGACGCGGTCAGCGAGCTGCACACGCTGTCCGGCGCGTCGGGCCTCGGCATCGCCGCCGCGGCCCACGCCTGGCGCGCGTTCGAGCTGGCCGCGGCCCACGGCCTGCCCGCGGTCGAGCTGGGCGAGGCGGCGCTGGCGCTGGCGCCGTCGACGCACGGCGCCCGCGTGCTGTCGGCGCTGCTCGTCACCGGCGCGCCCGAGCCGCTGATCGCGGCGCTGGTCGCGGGCAAGCACCTGCGCCGCGCCGCGCTGGTGGTCGAGGCCCGCACCGGCGACCTGCCGCGCGCCGCCGACCTGGTCCGGATCGGCGCCGCCGAGCGCGCGCCGGACGCGCGCACCAGCGAGCTCGACCACCAGCTGCGCCTGGCGCGCCGGCGCCACGAGCGCGGCGACCTCGGCGACCTCCACCTCGCCGCCGCCAGCGCCGCGGCCGACCCGCGGGTGGCGGCCGCCCACCTCACCGTCGCCGGGACGCTCGAGCTGGGCCGGGGGCGCTTCGTCGAGGCCGAGGACACCTTCACCACGGCCGCCCGCCACGCGCCGACCGACCCCGCGGCCAAGGTCGCGCTCGCGGCGATCTACCGCAAGGGCGAGCGCTGGCGCGATCTGTCGAAGGTGCTGACCGAGCTGACCGCGCAGGTCGCGGGCACGGCCACGCGCACGGCGCTCCTGCGCGAGCACGGCGCGCTCCTGGCCGGCGAGCTCGCCGACGTCGGGAAGGCCCGGACGGTGCTCGAGCAGGCGCAGGCGCTGGCGCCCGACGACCTCGACGTCACCTACGAGCTCGCGCGCCTGTACGAGCACGGCCGCGCCTGGGACAAGGCCATCGAGCTGCGGGCCAAGATCGCCGAGCGCACCAAGGACGCGCGCCGCCAGGCCGAGCTCTACCTCGAGATCGGGCGCCTCGAGGAGACCCACCGCAGCGACGACGCCGCCGCGCTCGCGGCGTACGAGCGCGCGGCCCGGCTCGACGAGCGCAGCCCCGAGCCGCTGCGCGCCGCGGCCGCGTTGCACCGCAAGCACCAGCGCCACGACCGCCTGCTGGCCGCGCTCGCCGCCGAGCTCGACCGCGGCGTCGAGCCGTCGCGCCGCCTGATCGTCCAGCTCGAGGCCGGCCGCCTGCACGAGACCGCCGGCGACACCGCGCGCGCGGTCGCCGCCTACGCCGACGCCGCGACCATCGAGCCCGATCATGAGCACGCGCTGGCCGGGGTCGAGCGGGTCGGGCGCGCCGGCCTGCACTGGCGCGCGATCGCCACGACCTTCCGCCAGGCCGCCCCGTCGCTCGCGCACCTGCGCACCCTGGCCGAGGCGCTCGAGCGACTCGAGGAGTGGACCGAGCTGTCGACGGTGCGCCAGGCCGAGCTCGATCAGGCCCCGGCGCCCGATCGCCCGCGGCTGGCGAGCGCGCTGGCGCGCATGGCCGAGGACAAGCTCGGCGACGTCGACACCGCGATCCGCTACCACGCGCTGGCGGTGCAGGCGCCCAACGCCACCGACAGCCACCGCGACCTGACCCGGCTGCTCGAGCAGGCCGAGCGCTGGGCCGAGCTGGTGACCGCGCTCGAGCGCGAGCTCGCGGCGACGCCGGCCACGGCCCCGGAGCCCCAGATCGCGCTGCTGCTGCGCATCGGCGAGCTGCGCGAGGTCCGCCTCGACAAGCCGGGCGAGGCCGCGCTGGCCTACGAGGCCGTGCTCGAGCGCAACCCGCACCACGTGCCGACGCTCGAGGCGCTCGAGCGCCTGTACGAGCAGGCCGGCCGCGACAAGGATCTGCTGCGGGTGCTCGAGACCCGCGCCGACTCGACGATCGACAAGCTCGAGCGCGCGCAGCTGTACCTCCGCATCTCCGGCGTCAAGCAGGGCCGCGGCGACGTCGACGGCGCGATCGCCGCGTACACCGCCGCGTTCGTGGCCGACCCCGGCAACCGCGAGGTGTTCACCGCGCTCGAGAAGCTCTGCTACAAGCACGAGCGCTGGCCGGCGGCGATGAACCTGTACCAGTCGGCGATCGATCTGATCGAGAGCGGCCAGTCGCGGGCCTACCGGCTGTCGGATCTGTACGCCCGCCGGGGCCAGGTCCAGCTGCAGTACCTGGGCGAGGCCGACGCGGCGGCGTCGTCGTACGCCAAGGTCGTCGAGATCGATCCCGAGAACGACACCTCGGTGAAGTTCCTCGAGTCGATCTACTCGCAGAAGAACGACTGGTCGGGGCTGATCAGCATCTACGAGAAGCGGGCCGGGCTGATCCGCGACGACGAGCGCCGGCTCGAGGCCCTGCGGCGCGCCGCCCGGGTCGCCGCCGCCAAGATGCGCGACTTCGCCGAGGCCGCGCGCCTGTACCAGCAGGTGCTCGACGCCGACCCGTCCGACGCCGAGGCGCTCGACGCGCTCGAGCGCTGGTACGACCGCAACCAGGACTGGAGCAAGCTGGTCGAGGTGCTGCGCAAGCGCCTGGCGACCGCGCCCGCCGGCGACGCCGCGACCGCGATCCTGCGCCGGATCGCCCAGATCTCCGAGGACGGCCTCCGCGACGAGGCCAAGGCCACCGAGTACTACCAGCGCATCCTCGAGATCGCGCCCGCCAACAAGGACGCGCTCGAGGCGCTCGGCCGCATCTACGAGTCGACCGAGCAGTGGGCCGAGTTCGTCGACGTCACCCGCCGGCAGATCCGCGTCACCACCGATCGCAACCTCAAGGCCCTGCTGTACTTCAAGTGCGGCTCGGTGATGGAGGCCAAGTTCGGCAAGGAGGAGGACGCGATCCGCTACTACGACGCGGCGATCAAGACGTCGCCGTCGTGCCTGCCGGCCGTCCACGGCTTGCGCGACCTGTACCGCCGGCGCGAGGACTGGCCGCGGGTCATCCAGACCCTCGAGCTCGAGGTCAAGCTGTGGCAGGACGACAAGGAGCGGGCCGGCGTGTTCGCGCAGATCGGCCGCATCTACGAGCAGCGCCTGGGCGACGCCGGCCGGGCGATGCACTACTACGAGAGCGCGCTCGCGGTCGATCCCGAGTGCCTGCCCGCCAACCAGGCCCTGTTCGAGCACTTCTTCGACGCCGGCCAGTGGGCCAAGGCCCTGCCGCTGGCCCAGGCCCTCGCGGTCAAGGCCATGCGCGACGGGGACCCCAACACCCGCAGCGAGTTCTACCGCCGCCGCGGCGTGGTCCAGCGCGAGTCCGGCGACGCCCGCGGCGCGGCCGAGAGCCTGATCGTCGCGCTCGAGATCAAGCCGACCAACCTCGAGGCGCTCGACAACCTGCTCGAGCTCCAGCGCCTGCGCCCCGACGCCTGGGACTTCGAGTCGGTCTACCGCGAGCTCGACAAGCTCTACAAGAAGCGTGACGACGCCGGCCCGCTGCTCGCGCGCGTGCGCGTCGCCCAGGCCACCGCGATCGAGCGCGACGGCGATCTCGACAGCGCCCAGGCCATCTACGCCGAGGCGGTCGCGCTGGCGCCCGACGACTTCAACGTGCTGTCGGCGCGGATCACGCTCGACCTGAACATGCGGCGCTGGGCCGAGGCCACCGACGCGATCACCGCGTTCGTGACGACCACGCCGCCGCCGCCGCTGGCGGTCCGGATCGCCGCGCTGATGCGCCAGGCCGAGATCCACGGCGACGGCGAGATGGACTCGCACCGCGCGATCGCGGTGCTGCGCCAGGTCATCGACCTCGATCCCAGCCACGAGCACGCCTACTACCTGACCGCGCAGGAGTACTTCGTGCTCGGCCGCCACGCCGAGGCCAAGGCCGCGATCGATCGCGTGATCGAGCTGGCGGCGGCGCCCGGCTCGGCGATCGCGCCCGAGAGCCTGGCCCGCTACTACTACTACCGCGGCCGCATCATCGAGGTGGGCGGCGACGCCCGCGGCGCCACGTCCCAGTACCGCCGCGCCTGCGAATACGATCCCGGCTACGCGCCGCCGGCGCTGGCGCTGGCCCGGCGCGCCGCCGACGGCGGCGATCGCGCCTCCGCCGAGACCCTCCTGATCGACGCCGCCCACGCCGCGATGGAGAAGGGCGGCCCGATCGCCGCGGTGCCGCTGCAGCGCGGCCTCGCGCGGATCCTGCTCTCGGCCGGCGAGCGCCCGGCCGCGATCGAGGCCTACCGCGGCATCCTCGGCGTCGACGACAGCCCCACCGATCGCGTGGCGCTGGCCGAGATCTACGCGATCGACGACCCGAGCAAGGCGGTCAGCGAGCTGCGCAAGGTGCTCGACCGCACGATCCACCACGCGCCGGTGTACCGGCTGCTGGCGCAGTACTACCAGCGGCTGGGCGAGACCCACCGGGCCATGCGCGCGCACGTCGTCATGGAGCAGCTCGGCTTCGCCGCGGACAGCGATCGCGTCGAGTCGGCGCGGGTGCGCACCCAGCTGCCGTTCACGCCCACGGTGCGCGGCCTCGAGGACGAGCTCCGCCAGCGCCTGCTGGTCAGCGGCGCCGCGCGCGAGGTGTTCGGCGAGATCATGGCGGCCGCCAACGAGGAGCTGGCGGCGCTCTACCCGGCCCCGTTCGTGGGCGAGAACCTGATGCCGGCCCAGCGGATCGACGACGCCGGCCTGCGGGTGGCGATCGCCGACGTCGCGCGCCTGACCGGCATCGACGCCGACGTGTTCGTGGGCGAGCGCGTGCCCGGCCTGGTCGCGATGGTGGCGTCGCCGCGCCGGCTGGTCGTGATCGATCGCTCGCTGCTGGACGAGGCCGACGGCCCGCGCCGGTACCTGCTCGGCTGGGCGTTCGAGGCGCTGCGCGGCGGCTACGCCTTCCTGCACCACCTCGGCCGCAAGCAGCGCAGCGAGCTGGGCGCGTTCATGAAGTCGCTGCTCCTGCCCGAGGCGGATCGCCCGGGGCCGACCAACGACTTCGTGCGCACCTTGCCCAAGCGCGCCCAGCGGGTGCTCGAGCGCCACGCCGGCGGCGGCCGCGATCTCGACGGCGACGTCTGGATCGACGCCATGCTCGCGAACGCCAAGCGCGGCGGCCTGGTCGCGTGCGACGACTTCGCGGCCGCGGCCTGGATGATCGCGCGCATCTCGGGCGAGATGCTCCTGTCCCACGACGCGACGGTGGCGCTGGGCGCGGTGCTCGGCGGCGCCGACCTTGTGCGCTTCTATCTGTCCGACGACTACCAACGCATACGTGAGCACCTGGCCAGTAGTGGCTGATCTCTTGCAGATGGCGGGTCGCTCGCTGGATCCCCTCTGGACGATCGCGATATGATCGACACAAGGGTTCGAGGCGATGTATAATGTGTAAGGTGCGGCACGGGCATTACGCAGCGACGGCTGGGATGTTGTGCTCGAAGGACATGACGGAGACGCAATGAGCCAGAAGTTTCAGGCCTCGGTTCACCATCGCGACGACGTCAGCTACGTCAAGCTGGCTGGCGTCATCGACGAGGACAACGAGCTCACCTCGTTGACGGACAAGATCCCGGCCGGTACCGCCGTGATCGACCTAGGCGAGATCGAGCGCATCAACTCGTGCGGCGTCCGCGACTGGGTCAACTGGCTCACCAAGCTCGAGAGCCAGGCGACCAAGGCGGTCCTGGTCGAGTGCTCGCCGGCGATCGTCGCCCAGATCAACCTGGTCAACAACTTCACCGGCTCGGGCGTGGTGAAGAGCTTCTACGTCCCGTACTTCTGCCCCGACTGCGACGAGGAGAAGGTGCTGCTCGTCGACGCGACCGACATGGGCCCGCCGCCGCACGAGCCGCCGACGTGTCGCTGCGACGAGTGCGATCTGGTCATGGACTTCGACGACATGGCCGACTCGTACTTCGCGTTCCTGTCGAACCAGAAGAAGATCGCCGAGGCCGAGAAGATCAACGGCGTCATCAAGGAGTTCGCGGCCGGCGACGCCAACGACAAGAACAAGGTCCGCTCGCGCGCGTCGAGCACGAGCCTGTCGGGCGCGTCGATCTCGTCGCTGCCGAGCGTGCCGTCGCTGCCGTCGATCTCGCGGCCGACCGGCAGCCAGCCGCAGATGTCGGCCAAGAGCAGCAGCCGCCCGTCGATCGCGCCGGTGACCGGCACGACCCAGCCGGGCATGCGGCCGGTGGGCTCGTTCCAGGGCACCAACCCGGGCAGCCGCCCGAGCGGCCTGTCGCTGCCGGGCACCAACCCCGGCGTGGCGCCGGCTTTCGGCGCCAGCATCGTGGGAGATCGGCCGCTGACGCAGCCGCGCTCGAGCATGGTCATCTACGTGCTGGTCGGCGTGCTGATGATCGCGATCGGTGTGCTGGCGGTGCTGCTCGTCTCGAGCTGAGGGGCGGCGGCGACGCCAGGTCGCCTTCGATTTGGTTTGCGCGACGCGAGCGGCTGACTCCTCGACGGTTTTTTTGCGTAGGCGCTTGGGTGACCAGGACGGGGTTTTAGCGGAGGCGCTTAGGGACCAGGCCGCCAGGTCCCTCGTTTGGTTTGGCGAGGCGGCTGACTCCTCGACGGGGTTCTGCGGAGGCGCTTGGGTGACCAGGCGGGGTTTTAGCGTAGGCGTTGGGTGACCAGGCGCCTGGTCCCCTCGATTTGGTTTGGGCGGGCTGTCCTCGACGGGGTTCTAGCGGAGGCGCTTGGGTGACCAGGACGGGGTTTTAGCGGAGGCGCTTGGGTGACCAGGCCGCCTGGTCCCCTCGATTTGGTTTGCGCGACGCGAGCGGCTGACTCCTCGACGGGGTTCTAGCGGAGGCGCTTGGGTGACCAGGACGGGGTTTTAGCGGAGGCGCTTGGGTGACCAGGCCGCCTGGTCCCCTCGGACCGCGGTTCGGGGCGCCCGGCGCTGCGCGGCCGGAGTGCCGCACCACGGCCCTCCCGAGCCCCACCACCGGTCGGTGGAAATTACGCGGTCGACGGGGACCAGGGGCCTGGATCACCCGGCGCGCGCGATGACCTCGGACCCTGCGGACTCAGCGCACGTTGCGTCGGCTCAGGGTGGTGGCGGCGCGATCGACTCGACTGGACGCGCTGGGGTCATGGCCCGCGATGACGTCGGGCGCGGCGGCGCTGCCGCCGGGGGTGGGGGCGGCGCGATCGACTCGACTGGACGCGCTGGGGTCATGGCCCGCGATGACGTCGGGCGCGGGGGGGGTGGGGGGCGCGATCGCTCGACTGGCGCGCTGGGGTCTGGCCCGGATGACGTCAGGCGCGGGCGCTGCGGGGGGGGGGCGGCGCGATCGACTCGACTGGCGGCTGGGTCATGGCCCGCGATGACGTCGGGCGCGGCGGCGCTGGGGGGGGGGGCGCGATCGGCTCGACGGGACGCGCGGGGGTCGGGCCCGGGAGGGGGGCGGCGGGGCGGCGGCGCCGCGGGGGGTGGGGGGCGGCGCGATCGACTCGACTGGACGCGCTGGGGTCATGGCCCGCGATGACGTCGGGCGCGGCGGCGCCGGGCGAACCCTGGGGTTGGGCGACCCGGGCGCGTGCGCGATCCGGTACGATCGAGGCCATGGAGCCGCACCCGGCGCTGACCCAGTTCCTCGGTGAGTTCAAGCGCGTCGCCACCGCGATCGTCGACTCGTACTTCATCGTCGACAACGAGCGTCGGATCGTCGACTTCAACCGCGCGTTCTTCGCGATGCTGCCGCGCCAGGTGGCGCGCGGCCTCAAGGGCAAGCGCTGCTACGAGGTGCTCGAGCTCAACATCTGCAAGACCGAGTGCATCGCGCAGCAGTGCTGGGCCGACAACCGCCACGTCCGCCTCGACGAGATCAGCGGCAAGGTCCTGGGCGACCCCGACGCCAAGGAGCTGCGCTTCATCCTGTCGGCGGTGCCGATCACCGACGAGGCCGGCGCGCCGGTCGGCGCGCTCGAGATCCAGCGCAACGTCACCGACGAGGCCGTGGTCCAGGTGAAGTACCAGGAGATGCTCGAGACCGAGGCCCGCGAGCGCGAGCGCCTCGCCAATCAGATCCGCGTGCGCACCAAGGAGCTGCTCGAGACCAACCAGCTCCTCCTCAAGACCCAGAAGGACCTCCTCACCTACAAGAAGGGCCTCGCCGTCTAGCCCGCCCGCCCGCCAGACACCAGCGCCCGCAGCCTCGCTCGCGCCACCCCGCGCCGCCGCGCCGCCGACCCACGCTACATCTGCAGCGTCCGAGGTCGTCGCGTCCCGCCACCAGCGCAGTCGAATCGATCGCGCCGCCACCACAACGACGCCGCGCCGCCGACCCACGCTGCATCTGCAGCGTCCGAGGTCATCGCGCGCGCCGGGTGATCCAGGCCCCTGGTCCCCGTCGACCGCGTAATTTCCACCGACCGGTGGTGGGGCCCGGGAGGGCCGTGGTGCGGCACTCCGGCCGCGTCGCGCCGGGTCCCCCGAACCGCGGTCCGAGGGGACCTGGCGGCCTGGTCACCCAAGCGCCTCCGCTACCACGAACGCGCGCGCGCGCGTCGCGCAAACCAATCGAGGGGACCTGGCGGCCTGGTCACCCAAGCGCCTCCGCTACCAACGCGCGCGCGTCGCGACCAATCGAGGGGACCTGGCGGCCTGGTCACCCAAGCGCCTCCGCTACCACGAACGCGCGCGCGCGTCGCGCAAACCAATCGAGGGGACCTGGCGGCCTGGTCACCCAAGCGCCTCCGCTACCACGAACGCGCGCGCGCGTCGCGCAAACCAATCGAGGGGACCTGGCGGCCTGGTCACCCAAGCGCCTCCGCTACCACGAACGCGCGCGCGCGCGTCGCGCAAACCAATCGAGGGGACCTGGCGGCCTGGTCACCCAAGCGCCTCCGCTACCACGAACGCGCGCGCGCGCGTCGCGCAAACCAATCGAGGGGACCTGGCGGCCTGGTCACCCAAGCGCCTCCGCTCGAACGCGGCGCTCGTGGAGGCGCGCGCGCCCCCCTAAGGAACGAAGAGCGCGTCGCCGGTCATCATCACCAGGTTCATCTCCGGGTGGCTGCCGTCGGCCAGGAAGTCGTAGGCGATCGGGATCGTGCGGGTCACGCCGGTCTTGGGGTCGCGGCGCAGGAGCTTGATGCTGTTCTTGCCCGCGAAGCGCGTGAAGCCGCCCGCCATCGCGATGGCCTCGACCACGGTCACGTAGTAGCCCAGCTGGACCACGCCCGGCCGGGTCACCTCGCCGACGATCGTGAAGCGGTAGCTGTTGGCCCCGCGCACCGCGACGGTGATCTCTGAGCCCGAGCCCAGCTTGACGAAGTCGGTCAGGCGGCCCCGGATCATCGCCTTGAGGCTCGACGGGGTCTCGCCGACGGCGTGCAGGTCACCGACCAGCGGCATCGTGATGTTGCCGTCGGGCCGGATCGTGGCCTCGGTCGTGAGCCCCGGGTTCTCCCACACGTTGATCGAGATCTGATCGCCGACGCCGAGGATCCACTCGGCGTTGCGAGGATCTGGCTCGGACGCGTAGTCGTACTTGGGCAAGGTCGGGGCGCAGCCGCCGACCAGGGCCAGGACCACGAACACCGCCACGACACGGAGAGAGCGCCACGCGACCATCGGCGCGATCTTGCGAGATTCTCGCGGAGCGCGCAACGTCACCACGAGCTGAACGTGATCGGGGTCCCGCCCAGGGGCAGCAGGACCATCCGAGCCCGGTACTTGCCGGTGGCCGACTCGAAGTACACCATGACGCCGCTGCAGCGCCCGTTGGCCTCGCAGTAGATCTCCTTGCTCGCGCCCGAGGCCAGGGTGTTGGCCGGCCCCGCCGTCGCCGACACGGTCGGCGGCTCGGTCCAGCCCGCCAGCTTCACCTGCCGCGCCAGCGCGACCCGGCGGAACTCGACCCAGGCCGCCGCGGTCGAGGTCGGTGACGGGTCCTCCTCGAGCCGCTCGAGCGAGATCACGACCGGGTCGCCGGCCTCGATGATCACCCGCGTACGCGCCGAGACCCCGAGCGCGTCCGACACGTTGGCCCGGACCGGCCCGCTGGCGACCGCGCGCCGCGACGCCTCCGACACCATGCCCGAGAGCTGGTCGGCGACGTCGATCGGTCGCGGATCGGGCCGCAGGTACACCCACGCCGAGAGCACCAGGACGCTGACGATCGCGACCACGACCATCAGCTCGATCAGCGTGAAGCCGCCTCGGCGCCGCGCGGTCCGGGTCACCGCGCCACCGCCAGGTTGCGCAGGTCGGCGCCGACCGTCGCGTAGCGGTAGATCGCGTCGCCGCGCAGCTCCTCGGGCCGGCTGCTGTCGGGCACGCCATCGAGGGTCACCGCGCCGCGGTTGCCCAGGTCGTTGTTGTCGGGTCGGGCCAGGTCCGTCAAGGACGGGGTCTTGGCGGTGCCGACCGACTGGAGCTTGCCGCGGGTGCGGACCACCAGGGTGACGCGCAGCTCGGTCAGGAGCGGACGGGCGTCGGTGAACGTGTTCGTGGTCGCGGTCAGCGTGTTCTGGTCGGCGCCCGAGTACCAGTCGCGGTCCGCGTCGGTGTCGAGGTCGGGCGTGTCAGTCGTGGCCCGCGCCGTCAGGTCCTCGCCCTCGTACCAGCGCGACGCCACCTGCAGGTCGGTGAAGCCCAGGCCCATGTCCTGCCAGTCGTTGGCCCGGAGCCCGCCGGTCGGTGACTGCTGGAGCACGCCGAGCGACCGCCGGGTCGCGTCGATCCGGTAGCCGCGCGCGACGAAGCGGTAGACCATCGTGTTGCGCGGGGTCACGGTGCCGTGGTTGAGGCGGACGTCGTCGCACTGGTTGTTGTCGGGCTCGCCCCAGTCGCCGTCGGTGCGCAGCGTGATCGTCGCCGGCGCCGTCCCAGTGATCGCCAGGATCTGGCCGACGCACGCGCGGGTATGGATCACGACCAGCTGGTTGGGCGGCGTGCCCAGCACCGTGGACGAGCGGTTGGTGATCACGATGACGTCGTCGGGCGCGAAGCGATCGCGGTCGTCGACGGCGAAGGTCACGAACGGATCGGCGGCCACCGTGTCCAAGGTGGCCTCCGCCCGGGCCTGGGCCGAGGAGTCGGCGTAGAACACGTGGAGCTCGTCGGGGCCGAACCCGCTGGCGTTGTCGCGCAGCTCGACCGCCGCGTGGACCGCCGGGGTCCCGGACACGCGGAAGCCATCGATCATCTGGAACCCGGCCTGGCGCACGTCGCGCTGGATCACGTCCTGGCCGGCGGTCAACGTCCGCTGCAGCTCGGCCACCGCCTGCTGGGTGCGGAACGCCGTCGACATGCGGACGAAGATCGACAGGATCATGGCGATCAGGAGCGCGCTGATCGTCAGCGCGATCATCAGCTCGATCAGCGTGAAGCCGCGCTGCGGCGACCGCGCGCCCCGCCCCCGCTGGGCGAGCGAACCGGCGGCCGTGCTCACAGGCCGTCCCCGACGGTGCGGATCAGCTCGAGCGAGATCGAGTGGTCGAGCGCCGCGGCCGAGCCCGAGCCGGTGCCGGCGCCGTTGGCGTTGTCGTCGCTCCACGCCACCTCGACCCGGATCTTGATCAGGTCGGGGCTGACCGTGGTCAGCTCCTCGACCTGGACCCGCGGCCGGAAGGTCGTGCCGGTAGGGCCCGCGACCGTGTTGAGGGCGGCGTCGATCGGCAGGGTCGTGGTCGAGAACTTGGCCAGCAGCTTGGGCACCGTCAGCGCGCGCATGTCCTCGAGCGTCTGCTGGGCGATCGCCACCGCGTTGCCGTTGTCGCCGGTGCGCTCGTTGCCCTTGAGCGTGGCGATGTGCAGCGACATCAGCCCGGTCAGCCCGATCACGGTGATCGCCAGCGTGACCAGCAGCTCGATCAGCGTGAAGCCACGCTGGTGTCGGCTGCGACTGCGGGGGGCGCGGGACATGGTGGTGCGCTCGATCCTTGCGCTAGTAGACCTGACGCCAGCCCAGGAGCGTCAGCGGGGTGTTGGTGCCGACGGTGCCGACCGTGGCCGACTCGTTGCCCTGCCCGAACGGGCTGATCGTCGTCGAGGCCGAGTCACCGCCGGCGTCGGCCGAGCGCGGCGTGCCGATGCGCGACACGTCGCCGGCCAGGGTCGCGAAGTACAGGGCCCCGGCGTCGCCGTAGAGCGCGCCCATGACCGCCGACGCGATGTCCTGGGTGAAGTCGACCGCGAACGCGTCGCCGGAGCCGGCCTCGAGCGACACCGCCGCCACCTTGGTGGAGCCGGTGTCACAGGTCGACGTCCCGACCGCCGGGTCGGTGGTGCGGGTGAAGATCACCTGCTGGGTGGTCACCACCGCGCCGCCGTAGAACTTCTCGCACATGCTGCCGGCGCAGGCGCCGGTCATCTTCGAGCGGATCTCACCGGTGTCGGCGTAGATCCCGTAGAACTCGTTGGCCTCGGTCACCGCGTGGCTCTCGAGCCCGCCGGTGCCGAAGAACAGGACGACCCGGGTCGTCGAGTCCGACCGGACCGCCAGCGTGCCCGCGATCGGGCTCTCGGCGGCGAGCGCGCCCGAGGTGAGCTTCGACGAGAACAACGCGTACTGCGGCGTCGTGACCAGGCTGCCGTCGGGCTGGGTCGTGGTGGCGCCGTCGACCGCGATCGCGCCGAGGCCGGTGTTGTCGTTCCAGGCGCCGTCGAGATCGCGCCCCGGCTCGACCTTGTAGACGTAGCCGCAGGCGTCAGCGAAGACCGCGCGATCGGCGTAGCCGTTGAACGTCGGCGCGCCCTGCTCGAGGTCGTCGTCGGTCTCGAACGTGGCGATGTCGCTGGTGATCGCGCACTTCGCCTGGAACTTCCACAGCAGCCGCCCCGTGGCCATGTCGTAGGCGCTGACGATGCGGCCCTTGGTGAACGGCGCGGTCGGGTTGTCGTAGCCGATGCCGGTGGCGGCGACCGCGATGAACTTCTCGACGCCGTTGAGCAGCACGCGCGCGACCGCCGGCTTCGAGAAGCCCTGGCCGGCGTCGGCCTCGCCCGGCACGACCGTCCACATCGGGGTCGGCCCGGTGACCGTGCCGCTCGCGCTGATCGTGCTGGTGACGTCGAGCGCCATCAGGCTCTTGCCGCCGGCGCCGCTCGACATGACCACGGCGGTGGCGAAGTTGCCGTCGGCCTTGCGGTAGTCGGCGACCGTCGGCGAGCCGTCGGGGTACGAGCCGATCTGCGTGATCCCGGCGCTGACGCTGCTGGTGTAGTCGGCGATCATCCCCGACGCGACCTTGGGCGGGACGAACGCCCAGGCCTCGGTGCCGCTCGGCGACGTGGTCATCGCGGTCGGCATGGTCTGGACGGCGTGGATCATGCCGTCCTTCGAGCCGAACAGGATCAGGTTGCGGCGGGCGGCCTGGGCGGTCTGGAAGCTCTGGTGGCGCAGCTTGTCGGCGGCGCCGGCGTAGACGTACCAGATCGGGAAGCCGGGCTTGGTCAGGACCGCCGGGGTCGAGTTCTCGATGGCGCCGACCCGGCTCTTGTTGATGCCGTCGTTGCCGACGCCGAACCGCGCGCTCCGGACCCAGTCGACCACGGTGGCGACCTGCGCCCCGTCGGCCGCGCCCATCGTCGCGATCAGCGAGGTGTTCGACGCGTTGCTGGTCGTGAAGTCGAGGCGCGACGTGCCGCTGGTGTTGCTCGTGTAGATCTTGCGCGCCGAGTCGGACACGCCGTCGATCGAGTCGGTCGCGTCCCAGTAGGTCTGCGACAGGCCGGCGTTGACCGCGAACAGGTGGCCGCGATCGCCGGGCTGGCGGAAGCCGCCCAGGTAGGCGACGCCGTCGCTGACGATCACGCCGGCGCGGAAGTGCTCGCGGGCCGCGGTGTAGTCGAACGTCGCCGAGACGTTGGTCAAGATCGGCGTCTGCGTGTGGAACGAGTTCGAGCACATCTCGACCTTCCACCGCACGTCGCGCCCGACCGG
This sequence comes from Myxococcales bacterium, assembly GCA_016717005.1. Lineage (NCBI taxonomy): Bacteria > Pseudomonadati > Myxococcota > Myxococcia > Myxococcales > Myxococcales bacterium. The sequence continues at coordinate 616,365 of JADJUF010000039.1, forward strand.
GTGCGGGAAGCTCACGCACAGGTCGCCCGACGTGTCCGGGCAGGCGGTCGCCAGCACCCAGTTCTCCGGGGTCTCGTTGGACAGGTAGAAGGCGATCGAGCCGCCGTTGAGCGAGTAGGTCGGGTGGATGCGGGCGGCGGTGACGACCATCTCAGTCGACGACAGCGCGCCGAGGTCGACCACGCCCGAGGCCGCGGTGCCGCACTCGACGTAGCTGGCGGCGACGCGGTTGGCCTGGATGAAGAAGCTGCCGGTGTGGTTACCGTCGGCGATCATCAGGTCCATCGTGCCCGACGGATCGTGGTCGTAGTCGAACATGAAGCCGACGTCGTAGTCGATCAGCGTCGTGTCGTCGTGGGTCGTGAGCTGCATCGGCGTGTCGGAGAACGGCGTCGCCGTGCCGTTGTTGACCCAGTAGAACGAGTCGCCGCCGTGGTTGGCGTTGTAGTTGAAGTTGTCGGTGCCGACGACCAGATCGACCTTGCCGTCGCCGGAGAAGTCGTGGAGGAACACGACCGTGGCGCCGCCCTGGAACGTGACCGACTGCGAGGTCGACGCCAGGCCGCCGCCGGACTGGCCCTTCCAGATCCGCAGGCGATCGCCCGCGGTGCTGCAGCAGGCCGGCGACCCCGCCACGAGGTCGAGGAAGCCGTCGCCGTCGATGTCGCTGTAGGAGAACACCGGGGACCGGGCGGTGCCCGAGGCGCCCATGCCCATGCTGGTGATCAGCACCGAGGAGTACACGAACTTGGGCGAGGTCGAGCACGGCAGCGGCGCCGGCGGCGCCGGCGGGTTCGCGACCGTGGCCAGCGTGCAGTTGTTGAGGAACACCCGGAGCGTGCCGCCGCTGTCGCCCGAGCCGTAGAGCAGGTCGAGCTTGCGATCGCCGTTGTAGTCGAGGACCTGGACGGTGCTGCCGCCCCACGGCTGCATGCCGAGCGAGGTCAGCGCGGTCGAGTTGTACATCGCGTCGTAGGCGGCGTTGAAGCGCGGGTTGCCCGAGCCGTCGTTCGAGGCCTGGTTGAGGAACAGCTTGGCGCTGTAGGGCGCGAAGTCGAGGCCCGACGAGCTGCGGTGCTCGGCGATGAAGACGTCGTCCCAGCCGTCGCCGTTGAAGTCGCCGACCGCGACCGGCCGACGGCGGACCGCGGTGCCGCCGGAGGTCGGCGCGATCAGCTCCCGCACGGTCGGGAACGAGGGCGTGCGCACCGCGTTGACGTCGTTCCAGTCAGGCGCGGGGTTGTCGAAGGTCCGGTTGCGGTAGATGCGCAGCCACGAGTCGGTCTCGGCCGCCCCGGCGAAGTCGGCCCAGCCGTCGTGGTCGAAGTCGCCGACGGCGGCGAAGACCGAGTGATCGCTGATGCCGAGCGAGGTCGACCGGAACTGACCGGTGCCGTTCTGCAGCTGCAGGCGGGCGCCGGTGCTGTCGTAGACGATGCCGTTCTTGACCGTGCCGGTGTCGAGCGACGCGCCCGCCCAGCCGGTGGTCGGCGAGGTCTGCGGGCAGTTGGTCACGTCCGCGTACGCAGGGCTGACCGCGAGCGTCACCGCGGCGACCGCGGCGACCGTCCGAGAGATCGGGTTGGCGCGCATGGTAGGGCTCCTGTACGGGCGATGGACGGACATGGTCACGGGGTCCCCGGCGAGTAGGTCGCGACGTCGGTCGACACCACGGTCGTGAGGCAGTCGTTGCGGCCGGCGCCGTCCTCGGACATGCCCTTCTGGCCGTAGCTGGGACACGGCCGACCGAGGCCGGTGATCGCGTCGGCCGCGATGTACCACTCGACCTGCGCGGTGGCGCCGCCGGGGCCGTGGCCGGTCGACCGGATCACGACGGCCTTGTCGGTGTCGTCGCCGGCCGCGAGCCCGCCGTCCTCGACGTTGTTGAGGATCTCGACCTCGTACCAGGCGTTCTGGTCGAGCGAGAACATGTTGCCGGACTGGCCGGGGCGCGCGCCGTTGCCGGCGATGCCCGTGGGCTTCTGCGGGTTGACGTTGTTGGGCTCGACGAGATCGCTGAAGAACGTGACGTTCTGGATGTTCTTGCGCAGGTAGTCGGCGCCGGCGGCCGCGCCCGACTCGGCGATGTAGAGCGCGACCGACTTCGAGCGATCCTGTCCGACGGCGGTGATGCCGCCCTGGATCGACATCACGGTGAGGCTCCCGAGCGTGACCAGCCCGGTGAGCGCGATCAGCGCGACGATCATGGCGCTGCCGCGGCGGTGACGGTCACCCTGGCGCGGCGAAGGACGGTGGCGGCGAGTTGGGTCCATGGGTAGTCCAGGTCACGTCGAAGGACGCGATCCCAACAGAGAGTCTCGCAGGAAGTCGCCGCTGATCCAATTTCAAACCGGGGTAGCGATCGGGTGGCGGGGGCCAGACTTCGCGAGCGATCTCACACGGGTAGACAAACAGAGCACATCGACTCACGGCGCGGCGTAGACGATGATGCTCTCGAAGCGAGCCTCCGCGTACCCCGATCGTAGCCCGACCCGCCCCTGGACCACAGCGGTGTTCGACGTCGGCGTGGTCACGAGGCTGGTGCCGTCGTCAGCTCGCGCGGCGCACGACCGCGCCGACGGCACCGCGGTGTGCACGAGGCGCCAGCGCGGACCCACGACCAGCGACGGGGACGCGGTCGGCAGCGCGGTCGTGCCGGCCCCGACGATCGTGGCGCCCTGGAGCAAGAACAGGTTGGCCTGCAGGTTCGCGGTCGGGGCGTCGTAGACCTGGCACAGGTAGCCCGAGTCCCAGGTCGTGCGCACGCCGCCGGCGTCGACGGTCGGGGTCCACTGCGCCAGGACCCCGACGCTGTCGCCGCCCGGTGACGGGTTCGCCAGGCGGCCGACCACCTCGACCACCCCGGCGCCCAGCTGGTCGCCGGCCCAGTACAGCCGCGCGACCGCGCCGGCATCCGTCGCGGTCACGGCGTCATCCCCGAAGACCCAGGTCCCGCTGTCGACGGTCCACAGCGCCCGCCGACCGGCGAAGCCATCGAACAGCACGATGTCGTTGCCGGCGGCGCTCGGGAACGGATCGCACGCGTCGCCGGCCTCGTCGACGGCGACCCCGGCGTCGGTCTCGCCGACGTTGGCCTGATCGGGGTTGGCGACGGTCGGGCAGTTGTCGCAGGCGTCGCCGACGCCGTCGCCGTCCTCGTCGTGCTGGTCGGGGTCGGACACCGTCGGGCACACGTCGACCGCGTCGGGGACGCCGTCGCCGTCGCCGTCGGGGCCGGCCGCGTCGCCGCCGCCGTCGGGCCGGGGCGCGGCGTCGGGGTCGGTGGCGGTCCCGCGAAACTCGCAGGCGCCCGCGGCCAGGATCGCAGCGATCCAGAGCGTGGCCCTCATCGGGTCAGGCTACCACGCGCCGTCGCGGATGCGCGGGCCCGGCCGGCCGCGCGCGATCCGGATCACGGCACCGGCTGGCCGTCGGCGTCGAGCACCAGCAGCCCGCCCGGCCCGAGCGTGCCGTCGGCGACGAGCAGCTCGAGGGCCTCGCGCAGCGTCAGCTGCTTGTCGCCCCGCATCAGCGGCTTGTCGGTGGCGCCGTCGCGCACGATCATCGGCGCGGTCGCGTCGCCGACGACCAGGTAGACCGCCTTGGTGTCGTCGAGGTACCGGGCCGCGGCCTTGACCACGTCGGCCTGGGCGACCTTGCCGACCTTGCCGACGTAGCTGCCCCAGTAGTCGAGCGGGAGCCGGTAGTAGACCAGCGCGCGGAACATGCCGAGCGCGGCGCCGGCGGTCGCGAACCGGCTCGGCATGCCCAGCACGGCGCTGGCCTTCTCGCGGGTCAGCTCCTCGTCGGTCGGCGGCCGCTTGCCCGACCTGAGCTCGCGCAGCTCGCGGACGATCTCGAGCAGCGTCTGGTAGGTGGCGTCGCTGCGGACCGACGTGCCGGCGGCGATGACGCCGTAGTCGCGGTTGTAGCTGACGCCGCCGCGGGCGCCGTACGAGTAGCCCTTGTCCTCGCGCAGGTTCATGTTGAGCCGGCTGGTGAAGCCGCCGCCGAAGATCGACGCCATGATCGAGGTCGGGAAGTAGTCGGGCGCGGTCCGCTTGGGGCCGAAGTACGACAGCCCGACCTGGGACTGGGCGGCGCCGGGCATGTCGACGAACACGATCCGGGCCCCGGCCGGCTTCGGCGCGGGCAGCTTCGCCCGGGCCGGGACCTTGCCCTTCCAGGCGGCCAGCCGGCCGTCGGCGAAGCGCGCGCGGACCTGGTCGGCGGTGAGGTCGCCGACGACGAACAGCTGCGCGCCGCCAGGGCGCACGAACTTGGCGTGGTGGGCCTTGCAGTCGTCGACGGTCAGCTTGCCGAGCGACGCCTCGGTGACGATGCGCCCGAACGGGTGCGCGGCGCCGTACAGGACCGGGCCGCCCACGCGCGACGCCACCGCGTCGGCGGAGCCGCGGGCCTGCTTGAGGCCCTCGAGCCGACGCTTGATCGCGCGGTCGAACTCGTCGGCGCGGAAGCCGGGCGTGCGCAGGGTGTCGACGAACAGCCCGAAGGTGGCGTCGAGGTGCTTGGACAAGGTCGACATCGACAGGCCCTGCGTGTCGCTGCCGGCGTACGAGCTGACGCTCGAGGCGGTGTCGGCCAGCGCCTCGGCCAGGCCGATCTTGTCGAGGGCCTCGGTGCCGTCGCTCATCAGCGACATGCACACCGACGCCAGCCCCTCCTTGCCGACCGGGTCGTTCTCGGCGCCACCGTCGAACGTCAGATCGAGGCTGACGATCGGCAGCGTGTGCTGCTCGACCAGGTAGACCTGGATGCCGTTCGCCAGCTTGAAGGTCTGGACCTTCGGCAGCTGGAACGGCCGCGGCGGCCCCGCCACCGGCTGGCTGGCCCGGAACGGCTCGTCGGGGAACGCCAGGTCCTGCGGCGCGGCGGTCTGGGTCGGGATCGGCGGCGGCGGCGGCATGGGTGGTTCCGGGGGCGGCGAAGGGGGCGTGACGTCGGCGACCGGGGGCGGCGTCGGCGTGACGGCCTTGGCGGCCGGGGCCGGGCAGCACGCGCTGGCGAGGCTGATGACGAGGGTCGCGAGCGAGCTCGCGGCGACGCGGCTGGTGCGGTTCATTTGCCACCTCCGGGGGTGGTGACGATCACGACCGCGCGCTCGAGGTCGAGCACGCGCGCCGCGACGGTGCGGATGGCGTCGGGCGTCGCCTGGCGGTAGCGGTCGAGGCTCCAGGTCAGGCGGTCGGGGGCACCCAGGTAGTGGTTGAAGGACTGGAGGACGTTGGCGCGGGCCATGAGGCCCTCGAGCCCCCAGACGACGGTGGCCTCGAACCCGGTGACCGCGCGCCGCACCTCGCGCTCGGTCAGCGGGTCGACCGCCACGCGCGCCAGCTCGGCCCGCACGACGCGCTCGATCTCGCTCAGGTCGGCGCCGCTCTGGGCGGTGACCGAGACGACGAACATGCCGGAGAACTGCGAGCCGTTCTGGTAGACGCTCACGCTCTGCGCCAGCTGGCGCTCGTGCACCAGGATCTTGTAGAGGCGGCCGGTGCCGCGATCGCCCAGCGCGTTGGCCAGGATGTCGAGCTCGGCGTCGCCGGCGCCGAAGTTGGCCGGCGCCTGGAACGCCCAGGTGATCTGGCGCAGCTTGGCGAAGCTGTCCGTGACCTCGCGGCGCTCGGCTCGCGGGGTCGGCGCCGGCACCGCCACGACCGCGGGCTTGGTCGACGGCGGCAGCGAGCCGAACCACTTGGCGACGACCGGCTTGACCTTGGCGGGATCGAAGTCGCCGACGATCGCCAGCGTGGCGTTGGCGGGGACGTACCAGGTCTTCCAGAAGTTCTTGACGTCGTCGAGCGACGCGCCGGCCAGGTCCTCGTGGCGGCCGATCGTCAGGTAGCGGTACGGGTGGCCCTCGGGGTACATCGCCTCGTACAGCGCGAACCGGGCCTTGCCGTAGGGCACGTTGTCGTAGCGCTGGCGGCGCTCGTTGCGCACCACCTCGATCTGGTTGTCGAGGCTCTTCTGGGTGAGCAGCTCGAGCAGGTGGCTCATGCGATCGCTCTCGAGCCACAGCGCGGTCTCGAGCTGGTTCGACGGCACCAGCTCGTAGTAGTTCGTGCGGTCGGGGTTGGTCGTGCCGTTGACCTCGCCCGCGCCGATGTTCTTGAGCACGTCGAAGTGGCGGTCCTCGCCGACGTTCTTCGAGCCCTGGAACAGCATGTGCTCGAACAGGTGCGCGAAGCCGGTCTTGCCCGGCACCTCGTAGCCGCTGCCGACGTGGTACCAGACGTTGACCGCGACCAGCGGCACCGTCGAGTCGGGCGCGAGGATGACCTCGAGCCCGTTGGGCAGGACGTACTTCTCGTGGACGATGACGGGATCGGTCGCGGGCGGCGGGGCCCGCTTGGCGGCGGGGGGGGCCGGCTGCGCGGCCAGCGGCGCCGCGCACAGGAGCGCGAGCCCGACCAGCCACGGACGGAGTGAGCGTGCGTGCATGAGTTCCTCCGCCGGCGACCGTACGGGCGGGCGAGACCCGCGGCAACCCCGACGCGGCGGCTTTCACCCCGCGCGATCGCCTCAGGGCTGCGAGCCGCTTCGACCGAGCGCACGTCCACGCGACCGGAGGCTCGCGTCGGGGAGCTGCGTCGCGGCGGCTCGCGCCCGACGGGGTACCCCGGCGCAGGCCGCCCGGGAGGCTCAGGGCGTCGGCGGCGCGACCGGCGCGTCGTCGTAACGGGGCGACGCGTCGGGCTTGATGTGCTCGGGGCCGATCGAGTCGCGCGCGGCCCGGGCGCACGCCGCGATCTTGTCGTTGTCGCTCATGCTCGGGCCGCCGCGGACGCCGATCACGCACTTGGTGTCGGTGTCGTAGAACCGGAACGAGTCGATGTCGAACTCGCCGCTCTGACGGGTCTCCTTGCAGGCGAAGCCGCCGGTGTTGCCCTCGTCGGGGCTGCGCATCTCGGTCGGGGTGGCGCGGCACCGATCCTTGAACTTGGCCTCTTCCTCGATCACCCAGCAGTAGAGGGTGACGTTGCAGATCTCGTCGCCGGGCAGCACGCCGAGGCGACCGTTCTTCTTGAGCAGCTTGTCCTGGGCCTTGGCGTCGGGGCGCACGCCGCCGCGGATGAGCGAGCACGACACGGTGGCGTCGGCCATCGCGCCGGTCGAGTCCCGGACCGTCAGCGGGTCGAGCTCACCGAGCGCCTCCGTGTAGACCGTCGGGTCCATCACCTGGGCGCAGGTGAGGCGGGTGCCCTGGGGCACCGGCGCCTTGACGCGATCGACCGGCTTGACCGCGGCCGCCGCCTTGGCGCGCTCCACGTCGGCCTCGCGCTTGGCTTCCTTGGCGCCCTCCTCGGCGGCGCTGCCGCAAGCGGCCGTGAGCAGGAGGACCGGCAACAGGGTTCGGATACTCATCACGGCAGGAACGTACGCCCAGATCGCGCCGGGCGTCGAGCCGATCGCGCCGCCGGATGTTGGGACCTGCGTCCCGCTCGGGACCGCGGCGCGTGTCGTTGCTCCCGACACTGTCGCCGCCGCGGACAGTCGGCGGCCAAGGGCCTGCGGCGCTGACGGGAGCGCCGCCCCCACGCACACGCACTCCAGAGCTTATCCACAGACGTGTCGGGAGCGGCGACGGTGCGGTCGCGCGGCACCGACGAAGATCTGCGCGGTTGCGCGTCGCTCGGACCTGGCACATCGACTGCAATACACCGCTCCGTTCGGCGGTCGTAACGGACCGCTCGAGCGTGGTGGGCCTCGCTGGGGTCACCGGGCAACCGGGGGCGACAGCAGGCCGCAAATCTCGAACGGAAGGGTGATCTAGAGATAGAGCATCGACGCTGTCGGTCGATCGATACGCCAGGGCCAGCGCGCGCAGCACGTGAGCGGCGCGCGAGAAGGTCGAGGGTGGAGCCGCGGTTCATCGCCGGGGCAAGGTCGGCAGCTAGAGTCCGAAGGAGACAAACGCGAAGGGACACGGGCACGACACCCGGGCTAACCGCTCGGGCTTGCGCACCGGATCCCGGCCTGGAACAAGGCCCTGAGGTCGACGCGACGCGGCTTGGCGTCGTCGGGTAACCGGCGACAGAGACGCGGCGCCAACGGCGCGAGGGCATGGCCACCGACGAGGTGGTGCAGCTTGGCCGGGGGAGCAACCCCGACGCGAAATCCTGGACGTGGCAGCAGAGTGAAATAGATCTGCAAGATCGAGCGAGGAGGAAGCCGTCGAGAGCGTGCGAAACGCTGTGGGCGGAACGTAGACGAGCCTGGGATGCTCGTCGGCAAGTGGACTCGCTGGATCGACGTCGCGAAGAGGAACCAGACCCCATGGAAGGCGCCCGGGAACGCAAGCGAACGGGCCGACGCGGACACGACCAACTCTGGAGGAGAGCGAAGCGCACACGAGGATGACCCCGGCTTCTTTGGAAGAACGGGCGAACGGAACCGCACGGAAGACCATCTCGGTCCGTCAGAAATGGCGAGGCAATGATGGGAGCGGCGTAACCAAAAGCGCCGATACGACGGTTCTTACAACACTCGAGAGCAGTGAGCTCCAAGAGAGGCAGCCAGGTACACGGCGACGTGTGCATGGATCCGGTGCCTGCGACTCGCGAACCTTCGAAGGGGACACACCACACTCGGCGGCCGGTTACGGCCGCCGAACGCATTTTCGGGCCCGGTCACGCCGTCGGCTCACGCCGTCCGGTCACGCCGTCCGCGTTCCGGCCCGCGGGTCACACCGGGCACGCTGTCGGCGTTTCGGCGCGTTCGGGTCGGCGGGTCACCGTCGGGTACGCCGCCGAGGCCCTCCGGTGAGGCGGACGGGATCGCGCCCGTCGGCCCCCCGACGGGCTGGGCGCCAGGCTCCCGCGAACTTTGCGCGACGCGCCGCCGGCGGCCAGCGTAGAATCGACGATCGTGACCGTCCCGGCTCGCCTCGCGTTCGCGCTGCTGATCGCTGGCGCGTGCGGCCGGATCGGCTACGACGAGCTGAGCGCGCCGATCGACGCCGCCGTCGACGCGGTCGAGCTCGACGGCCTGGCGGCGTGCCCGTCCGGGATGGTCCCGACCTGCGCGGGCGGCCCGGTCTGCGTCGACATCGCCGAGCGCGGCAACATCGACTGGACCGCGGCGCGCGACGCCTGCGCCGCCGACGGCGCCCGGCTGTGCACCGACGCCGAGTGGGCCGAGGCCTGCGCGTGCGCGGCGGGGTTGGTCGACATGGCCAACGACGGGGCCGGCAGCACGCCCGAGTGGGAGTGGGTGGCCGAGGAGAGCGGCGGCGTGGCCCAGAAGCGCGGGTACGCCTCGTGCGACGACACCTCGACCCACTCGGTGCTCGACGCGTACGACTACCGCTGCTGCGCCGATCGCTGACCGGCGCGGGCTACTTCGCGGCCGGCGCGACCGGCGCCGGTGGCGCCCACGGCGCGCCCTGGAACGTGTCGCCGGCGGCCAGCTCGTCGAGCATCTGCGCCAGGCGCTTGCGCTTCTCGTCGTTGAGCTTGCCAGCCTCGATCCAGGTCAGGTACTCGGTCTGCTGGTACTTCGGCCGCGCGCGGTAGGCGTCGGTCAGCGCCCGGGCGGCCAGCGCCGACTTGACGAAGCCGGGCATGACAGGCGTCGGGACCGTGGCGCCGATGTGGCGTTTGCTCATGAGCCCGTGGGTAACACGTCCACGGCGCGCGCGCGCCGTGCCGGGGCGCCGCTCGTCGCACCATCGCCGGCGCTGTGCCCCCGGAAGCGCCGCGCCCGTCGCACCCCGCCGGCGCCGCGCCCGCCGAAACCGCCGCGACGCCCGGCGGTCGAGCCCCGCGCCGCGCCCGCCAAAGATGCCGCGACGCCCGGCGGTCGAGCCCAGCGCCGCGCCCGCCGAAGATGCCGCGCCGCCCGGCGGGCGAGCCCAGCGCCGCGCCCGCCGAAGATGCCGCGACGCCCGGCGGTCGAGCCCAGCGTCGCGCCCGCCGAAGATGCCGCGACGCCCGGCGGTCGAGCCCAGCGTCGCGACGCCCGGCGGTCGAGCCCAGCGTCGCGCCCGCCAAAGATGTCGCGACGCCCGGCGGTCGAGCCCAGCGTCGCGCCCGCCAAAGATGTCGCGACGCCCGGCGGTCGAGCCCAGCGTCGCGCCCGCCGAAACCGCCGCGACGCCCGGCGGTCGAGCCCAGCGTCGCGCGGAACCGGCGCCGCTGCGTCAGTTCGCGGTCGTGAACACCAGCTTGAAGCCGGCGATGTGGCCGGTGTCGACCGCCGCGGTGTCGACGACCTTGAGCGTCCAGGTGCCCTGGCCGGCGCTGGTGCCGCCGAGCTGGGCCGGGGTCAGCGTGAAGGTCTGGACCAGGTCGTCGGCCGAGCCGCCGACCTTGTCGGACAGGACCGCGAGCTCGGCGCCGTTCTTGAGCAGCGACACGCGCAGGTCGCCGCGGTAGGTGTGCTTGATGTCGACCGACGCCGACAGCGAGGTGAAGGTGAACGTGTCGGGCACGGTGATGTCGCTGGCCGCGCCGGCGGGGCTGTCGTCGGGGATCTCGACCGAGGTGGTCGACTCGTAGGTCTTGACGCCGCCGGCCGGCGGCGGCGTGGCCGGGCTGATCGACAGGTTGATGAGCTGGCGGACCTTGGCGAGGTCGACGAACGGGTTGCGGCCGGAGCTCGAGGTCGAGACCGCGGTCGGCGCCCACAGGAAGTCGGGGTGATCCTCGACCGAGTCGGTGCAGTACTTGCCGCCGATGATCTTGCCGGTCGAGCCGAGCTCGAGGATGTAGTGGTAGGTGTCGTGGCTGACGTAGTTGGCCATGCCGAGCGGGCGCTTCGACGCCGAGCCCTCGGTCAGGTAGTCGGTCGTGAGCTCGACCTCGTACAGGCTCTTGGCCTTGGTGTTGAACTTCCAGGTCGAGCCCGACGCGCCGACGCAGGCGTTGGCCTGGGTCGCGGTGACCTTGACCTGCTTGTCGACGGTGTAGCCGACCAGCGGCTGGTTCCAGACCTGATCGGACGCGGTGCGGTCCTCGATCAGCGCCATGTCCTTGAGGCCGAGGAAGTTGGTCAGCACGACGTGCAGCGCGCCGGGGTTGACGTCCATGCACTCGGTGTTGGCGTCCGAGCCCTCGGCGTCGTGGGTGATCGTCTCGGCGTTGCAGCGCCCGCCCAGCATCATCGCGCTGGTCTTGTCGTAGAGCGTGATCGTCAGCGCCTTGATGTCGGCGACCTCGAAGGTCTGGCCGTTGAGCGTGACCGCGTGCTGGGGCTCGGGCTCGAGCAGCGACGCCGGGGTCCAGGCGTGGCACAGGCCCCACCAGCCCTGCGCGCCCTCGCGGTCCGACGAGTCGCACTCGTCCTTCTGGCCGTCGCCGTCGTTGTCGATGCCGTCGATCTGCTGGTAGAGCGACTGGAAGTTCCGCATCTGCCACTTGGCCGCGGGGCCGGCGCAGGTGAAGTACTGGTCCCAGTCGGCCTTGGCGGTGGCGCCGCACATCTTGGCGGGCTGCGCGTCGCAGCCGGGCGCGCCGTTGTAGGCCGCGTCGTACTTCTCGAGCGGCGACCGGGTCTGGCGATCGACCCAGCGGTGGTTGGTCGAGCCCTCGTAGGTCGGCCAGTAGGTGTCGGACCACGCGGGCACCATGTCGGCCGGCGCGTTCGGGTAGCGATCCTTCCAGACCGGCTTGTCGAGCTTGCCCTGCATCGGCAGCTCGGCCAGGCGGTAGTTGAGCGCGCGCGCGAGCAGCGCCGGGTCGTTGTCGGCGTTCCAGGCGTCGCCCTTGCCGCCGGCGGTCGCCTCCGGGTTGTTGTCGATGTCGCCGGGCAGGTTGGCCTCGGCGTCGTCGGCGACGTCGGTGCAGGCGTTGACCACGGGCAGCGACGCGAGCAGGCAGGCGGACAGGAGACGCTTCATGCCAGCCCTCAACAGCAGCCGGCGTGCCACGCGTGATCGCGGACGCGTCAGCGTGATTCCAGGATGTTGCACGCGTGAGACGGCAACCCGATCAGCCGGTGCCCCGGTGGAGCGGTCGTTGCGGTCGCCGGCTGATCGAAAAGCCATGGGAGCTTGGGTATCGTTGCGACCCGTGGGCTGCAGTCGCCTGATCCCCATCGCGGTCGCCGCCGCTGCCTGCGCCCACCACGGCCCGGCGGCGACGACGCTGACGCTCCGCGACGCGTGCGCCGAGGGTCGGCGCTGGGACGGCGCCGCCTGCGTCGCGCGCACCGCGGCGGCCGCGCTCGCCGCGAGCGCCGAGGCGACCAAGGCGGCCGACATGGACGCCGCGCTGGCCGCGCTCGACCAGGCCGCGCGGGAGCCGCTCGATCTCGCCAGCCACGTGCGGCTGTGGCAGGCGCGCGGCGAGGTCCGCTCGTACATCGCCCACGACGATCCGACCCCGGCCAAGGAGGAGGCGGTCCGGGCCGCGTTCGATCGCCTGCTGGCGATCGCGCCGGACTACCAGCTCGACTGCCAGCTCAGCGAGCAGACGACCGATCGGTTCGGGCCGATCCGCGCCGCCCTGGCCGAGCGGGCGCCGCGCGAGCTCGAGGTCACGTGGCCGCGCGATCGCAAGGTCGGCCAGCCGGTGCTGGTCGATCTCGAGACCGTCGCCGACCCGGTCGGCGTGCTGGCGACCGCGACCCTGTACGTGCGCCAGCGCGGCGCGACCGCGTGGCAGGCGGCCGAGGTCCCGCTGCCGCCGCCGGGCCAGCGCCGGCGCGTCAAGCTGCCGGCGATCACCGCGACCGAGGCGACCGGCGTCGAGATCTACGCGATCGCCCACGACCCCGACGGCAACGACACGCTGGCGTGGGCGTCGCCGCGACGCCCGCGCGACATCCCGCTGCGCTACGACCCGCCGACGCCGTGGCACCGGACGTGGTGGGTGTGGGCCATCGCCGGCGGCGTGGTCGCGGTCGGCGCCGGCGTCACCACCTACGCGCTCACGTGGTCGCCGAGCGACACGATCGGCGGCACGGTCGAGACCCGCTGACGGGGTCCCCGCGCGACCCGATCGGCGGCGCGGTCCAGACCCGCTGACGGGGTCCCCGCGCGACGCGCTCGCCGGCACGGTCCAGCGCTGCTGACCTCGTCGAGTGAACACGATCAGCGGCGCGGTCCAGATCCCGCTGACCTCGTCGAGTGAACGCGATCGGCGGCGGCCCAGACCCGCTGACGGTCACGGCAGCGCGGCGTGCTCGTCGACGGTGTGGAACCGGCCGCGGGCGTCGCGCGCGACCGTGCCGATCGCGATCGTCGGGTCGTGGGTGAAGAACAGCCGGCCGCCGCGGGCCAGCAGATCGGTCAGGAGCGCCTGCTTCTCCTCGATCAGGCGCTCGGGGTAGCGGTCGTAGCCCATCGTGATCGGCACGTGGACCCACGGCCGCCCCGGGATCAGATCGGCGGCGAACACGATCGGCCCGCCGGGCGCGGCCAGCTCGGCCAGGAGCAGCCCCGGCGTGTGGCCGTCGCTGGTGTGGAAGCGATAGCCGTCGCCCAGCACCTCGCTGCGATCGCCGGCGACCTGCTCGAGCCGGCCGGTGGCCTCGAGCAGGCCGGGCAGCTCGGGGATGTACGAGGCGCGATCGCGGGCGTGCGGCGCGCGGGCCCGGGCCCAGGCGGCGGCGCCGACGACCCAGCGCGCGTTCGGGAACGCCAGCGCCGGGGCGACGCCGTCCTGCCACGCGGTCAGCGCGCCGCCGGCGTGATCGAAGTGCAGGTGCGACAGCACGATCACGTCGACGTCGGCCGGCGCGACGCCGACCGCGGCGAGGTTGTCGAGCAGCACGTGGCGGTCCTCGACCACGCCGTAGCGCTCGCGCAGGGTCGGCGCGAAGAACGCGCCGATGCCGGTCTCGAACAGGATCGTCCGGCCGCGGTCGCGCACCAGCAGGCACCGACACGCCAGCGGGATCCGGTTGTGGTCGTCGGGCGCGATCCAGCGCTCCCACATCGGGCGCGGCGCGTTGCCGAACATGGCGCCGCCGTCGAGGCGCTGCGAGTTGCCGAGGATCGAGGTGAGCTGCATCGCCGCGCAGTGTAGCGCCGGTGGTATACCCGCGCCGTGGCGACGTTCCCCGAAGGCTTCACCGCCCCGCCGGTCGCCCTGGTCGAGGACGGCGTCCTCCACCTCGGCCGCTGGAAGGGCCCGCTGGCCAGGACCAACCTGATCGACCTGCCCTACCGCGGGCTGCCGCGCGCGCTGCGCTGGTGGCGGCTCAAGGAGTGGCAGGCGGTGCAGGTCGCGACGCCGACCCTGTTCATGAACGTCGCGCTGGTCGACACCAAGCTCGTGACGATGGTGCAGATCAAGGCCTACGATCGCGCGCGCGCGGTCAAGCACCTGCACGAGCGCAAGCTGCGGCCGCGGGCGCTGCGGCTGACCGATCAGCTGATCGACTCGCGCGCGGCCTACGCCGATCGCACCAGCCAGCTGGCCTTCACCAACCAGCTCGCCCACGGCCGCGTCGACGTCGACCTCGACGTCGCGGCCCACGGCGGCGGCCCGGCGATGCGCGGCCACTTCACGCTCGCGACCGACGCCGGCGCGGCCCAGGTCGTCAACCTGCCGTTCGTCCACGGCAGCGTCTACTCGCACAAGGGCCTGTTCCCGGTCACCGGCGAGCTGTCGATCGACGGCGTCCACCACGACCTCGACGGCGCGGTCGCGACGCTCGACGATCACAAGGCCTACTACCCGTACACGATGCAGTACGACTGGGTGACCAGCCTGTGGCGCGGCGCCGACGGCGTGGCCCGCGGCTTCAACCTGACCCGCAACCAGTGCGTCGAGCCCGAGCGCTGGAACGAGAACTGCGTCTGGGTCGGCGACCAGGTGGCGAGCCTGCCGGCGGTGACGGTCACGCGCGAGCGCGAGCGCGCGCCGGGCGAGCGCTGGCTGGTGCGCGATCGCGCCGGCCAGGTCGACCTGGTGTTCGAGCCGACCGTGCCCGGCGACGTGCGCCTGAACCTGGGCGTGATCGAGAGCCGCTACCGCGGGCCGTTCGGGCGCTGCCAGGGCCGGCTGGCGCCGCCGGGCCTCGACCCGATCGAGGTCGACGATCGCTTCGGCATGGGCGAGGACTTCTGGCTACGCGGCTGAGCGGCCCGACCTCGGCGTGGCCCTGGCCTCCGCGCGCGCCGGTCGGGCTGGCGCTGATCGCGCGCGCTGGCTGATCGCGATCCGCCGCGGACCGCCGCGGGTCACGACGACGGCAGGTCGGCCGCGCACGAGGTCTCGGCCCAGCGCCCGACGAAGGCCCCGCCGATCGCGTCGGTGGCCGCGCCGTCGCGGTACATGCCGTGGATCAGCCCGTGGTCGCCGGTGCCGACGATCCACCGCCCGCGGAAGGTCCCGTCGACGTAGCTGCCGACCATCAGCCCGCGGAACCGGCCGTCGCCGTCGATGTACTTGCCGAAGAACACCTGGGCGCCGCTGTCCCGCTGGCCCCAGATGCCGCGCAGGTGGCCGATGCGCTGGCCGTCGGCGTCGGTGGCGACGCCGAGGAAGCGGCCCAGCCCGGGCCGCAGCGCGTGCCAGCGCCCGCGCACGAACCCGTGATCGCACGCGTCGCCGGCGCGCAGCGCCGTGGCGACGATGCGGTCGCCGTCGGCGCCGACGTCGGCGCTCACCGGCCCGGCGATCAGCGCGGCCAGCGGCACCGCCGCGGTGGTGGCGCCGTCGCGGCTGGTGTACGTCAGCGTCACGGTCGACAGGTCGGCGGCGTCGGTCAGGACCTCGAGCACGAGGCCGTCGGCGAACGGCTTGGTCATCGACGCGAACGCGACCGCGTCGCGGGCGGTCCGCGGCATCAGCTGATCGGTCGCGGCCTCGAAGCCGATCGTGCGCTTCACGACCAGCGCGCCGCGCGAGATCTGGATGCGGCCGCTCCAGTCGTGGCCGGTGGTGGCGTCGCGATCGGGCGGCATCTGGCCCCAGACGATCGCGACCCGCAGGTGGGTCGCGTCGGCGCGGGTCCGCAGGTCGGTCACCGTGGCGTCGGCGTCCATCGTGTCGGTGATCGCGGTGTCGGCCTCGACCGCGGCCGCGGTGAACGTGGCGGCGTCGCCGAACTCGGGCGCCTCGTCGGTGGTGTCGAGGCCACCGTTGTCGAGCTCGAGGTCGCTGGCGACCTCCTCGGCCGGCGACACCGGCGTGCAGGCGATGGCGAAGAGCGTGGAGGCGATGAGGGGGGTGATCAGGCGAGTCATGGGTGCTCCTAAGCGGCGGGTGAGCGTGGCCGCACCACTCGCTTCAGCAAGGCCCCGGCCAGCCCGCAACCCCTCGACCTCACACGCCGCGCGCCGGGTCGCCGGATCGCCCACGTCCCACCGCGGCGGCCGCACCGGGACCTCGCGGTCCCCGCCTCAGGGTCGGCCGGCGCCCGCGGGCGCGCTCATCGGTACAGGATCAACACCGCCGACTGCTCCCAGCCGGGCTCGGTGTGCGCGCCGCCGTCGTAGTCGCAGCCGGTCCCGAGCGCGCAGCCGGCGCAGGTCGGCGCGTCGGGGCGGCAGGTGTTCTCGTACGCCGCGACGTCGTAGCGGATCGTGATCGGGCCCGCGGCCGGCGCCGCGTCGGTGATCCACGGGGCGACGATCGCGCCGGGGCACCAGCCCGCGCGCGGGTACTGCCAGCTGCCCTGCTGCCCGGGCGCGGCCGTGGTCGCGCAGTCGGCGCGCCAGATCGAGCGGACGTCGAGCTGATCGGCGATCGCGACCGTGTGATCGCGCGCGCAGAACTCGGCGCAGTTGTCGGCGTTGCCCTGGCCGTGGCCGGTCACCAGCGAGCGCACCCGCACCGCGGTGGTGCCGGCCGGCACGTCGACGGTCGCGGTCACGTCGCTCGGGCGCAGCGGATCGCCGTAGACCACGCGCTGCGGCGCCCACAGCGGCACGACCGCGACCGGGTCGGGCGTCGGCAGGCCGCCGATGAACTCGAACGACGCGTCGACCAGCCAGCCGGCGCCGTTGGCGTGGCCGGGGCCGACCCAGGTGTCGATGAACACGCGCAGGGTGCGCTCGCCCTCGAGCACGCGCTGCAGATCGGTGACGTCGACGGTGAGCTCGGCGCCGACCCGGTACGGCGTGATGAACCGGGCCAGCTCGAGCTCGCGCTCGGGCGCGGTCGCGGTCGCCGGCGTGACGAGCGCCAGGTGTCCGAGCCGGTCCCACCAGTCGCAGCCGCCGGTGGGGCAGCCGAGCCCGATGCGCAAGGTCACCTGCTGGTAGCGCAGGCCTGCCTCGGGGAACGCCACGGCCACGTCGACCGCGCGCCGGTTGGGATCACCGAAGTAGACGTGCTCGCCGGCGAGCGCGGTGACGACCACGTCGGCGCCGGCGCGGACGGTCGGGGCGTCGTCGCCGCCGCACCCGAGGAGCGCGACGACGGCGGTGGCGGCGAGCGTCGCGCGCAGCGCGCGTCGGGGCGTGAGGCGATCCATGGCCCACCGTACCAGAGCGCTGGCCAATCTTCGCGGCGCGGCGCCGCGCCGCCGGTCGCCGCGGTAGGCTGCGCCGCGATGGCCACCGTCCGCCTCTACCAGCAGGACGCGTTCGCGCGTCAGTTCTCGGCCACGGTCGTGGCCCACGCCCGCCACGCCGACCGACCGTCGCTGGTGCTCGACCAGACCGGGTTCTACCCCGAGGCCGGCGGCCAGATGGCCGACCACGGCGAGGTCACGGTCGACGGCGTCGCCACCGCGGTGGTCGACGTCCAGGTCGACGACGACGGCGTGATCCACCACGTCCTCGCGGGCCCGCTGCCGACGCCGGGCGCGGTCGTCGCCGGCGCGATCGCGTGGCCGCGCCGCCGCGTGCACATGGCGCTGCACACCGGCCAGCACCTGCTGTCGCGGGCGCTGATCGAGGCCGCGGGCGCGCCGACCGTGTCGGCCCGGCTCGGCGAGCGCGGCTGCACGATCGACGTCACGCGCGCCGACGTGCCCGAGCGCGAGCTGGCCGCCGCCGAGGCCCTGGCCAACGCGATCATCGACGACGACGTCCCGATCCGGGCGTGGTTCCCCGAGCCCGACGAGCTGGCCGTCCTGCCGCTCCGGCGCGAGCCCAAGGTCACCGCCGAGATCCGCGTGGTCGCGATCGGCGACTTCGACGTGTCGCCGTGCGGCGGCACCCACTGCGCGTCAGCGGCGCAGATCGGCGGCGTGCGCGTGCTCGGCAGCGAGCGCTACAAGGGCATGACCCGCGTCACCTTCGCCGCCGGCGGCCGCGCCCGCGCGCTCCTGGCTGATCACAGCGAGGCCCTGGGGCGGATCGCGCGCGCGCTGACCTGCGGCCCGACCGACGTGCCGGCCGCGGTCGACAAGCTCCGGCGCGCGCTCACCGACGCCCGGACCGAGGTCGCGGCGGTGCGCGAGCGCCTGGCGGTGGCGCTGGCCGCGGGGCTGGCGCCGACGCCGGGCCCCGGCGAGGTGATCACCACCGTCGACGACGCCGCCCTGCTGCGCCCGCTGGCGGCGGCGCTGACCGCGGCCGGGCGCGACGCGCTCGTGGCCGCGCCTGGACCCGACGGCACCCAGGTGCTGCTGGCCCGCGCCGACGGCTCGAGCCTCGACTGCGGCGCGCTGCTCAAGCGCCTGGCGGCGGCCACCGGCGGCCGCGGCGGCGGCAAGCCGACCCACGCCGAGGGCCGGCTGCCCGCGATCTCCGACTGGCCCGCGACCGTCGCGGCCGCCCGCGCCTGACGCCGCCGCCGCGCGGCCCGCCGCGGCGGGCCGCGGTCAGGACGTCGGCGTCCATCTGCGCGCGCGTCACGCCGTCGCCGCGCCGCCGCAGCGGGCTGCGGTCAGGACGCCTGGGCCTTGGCCTTGGCGTCCAGCTGCGCGCGCGCCTTCTGGATGTCGGTCATCATCGAGAAGATCAGGCGCGGATCGGTGAACACGTTGAGGTTCGGCGCCAGCGCCTTCGCGTACCGATCGAAGTAGAGCAGCTGCTTCGTGATCAGGATGAACTCGTTGGGCATCTTGACCCGGTGCTTGGTCGCGACGCGCTGGATGCCGGGCAAGAAGTCGGCGTAGTTGACCTCGGCGAACGACAGCTTGAGCAGCGGCGAGTAGGTCTCGCCCAGGTCTTTCACGAACGCGTCCATCTCGAGGTTCTTGGTCGAGATCGCCCCGCCCATCTCGACGATGACCTCGGCCAGCCGCTTGTAGTTGCCGCTGGCGAACGCGATCATGTAGTCGGTGACCAGGAACCGCTGGCCGTCGTCGAACCGCCCGACGATGCCGAAGTCGAGGAAGCCGATGTCGCCGTCGTCGAGCAGCATCAGGTTGCCGGCGTGGACGTCGCCGTGGAAGAAGCCGTAGAACACGACGCACTGGAACCAGGCCCGCAGCCCGGCCACCAGCTTCTCCTCGCCGTTGATGCCGCGGCGCCTGATCTCGTCGTACTGATCGACGCGCACGCCGCTGAACCGCTCCATCACCAGCACGCGCTTGGTGACCAGGCCGTCGTGGGGCACCGGCGCGTGGATGTTGGCGTGGCCCAGCTCCTTCATGATCTCGTTGAAGCGAGCCAGGTTGGCCGCCTCCTTGCGGAAGTCGAGCTCCTCCGACAACGTCGCGGTGAAGTCGTCGATGATCCCGACCGGGTTGGCCAGCTCGGCGTCGCGGTTGACCTTCGAGAACAGCTTGGCCGCGAACCGCATGATCTTCATGTCGGCGGCGCAGCGCTTGTCGATGCCGGGCCGCTGGACCTTGAACACCACCTGGGTGCCGTCGTCGAGCTCGGCGGTGTGGACCTGGGCGATCGACGCCGAGGCCAGCGGCTTCTCGACGATCTTGGTCAGCCGCGCGGCGCGCTCGGGGCCGAGATCCTCCTGCAGGATGCGCTCGACGTCGGCGAACGGGAACGGCCGGACCCGGTCGAGGACCTTCTGGAACTCCTTGACGTACCGGTCGGGGAACAGGCCCGCCGACGACGCGATGATCTGGCCGAACTTGATGAAGGTCGGGCCCATGTCCTCGCAGAACTTCCGCAGGAGCACCGGCCGCTCGAGCCGGCGGTAGCGGGCGCCGCGGCCGGTCAGCTTGAACGCGAGCCAGCGCAGCCGCGTGACGTCGAGCAGCCACAGCCCGATGTACTTCCACATGTACAGGCCGAACGCCCAGACCCGCCGGGGCACCGGCAACAGGGCGGTCAGCAAGATCAGCGCGCCGAGGACGGCGAGGACATACCAGAGCATCGAGCCTCCGGCCGGCGATGGTAGCACCGGTCCCCGGGTCCGGGGACGTGCTCGTGGCGCCGACGCCGCTATACTGCGCACCTGCCGATGCCTCGCCTCGTCGTCCCCGCCCTCGCGGTCCTCGCGCTCGCCGCGTGCACCGACTTCGCCACGCCCAACCAGCTCGAGCGGCCCACGATCATCGCGGTCGTCGCCGATCCGCCGGTGATCGCGCCCGGCACGACCGCGACCGTGGCGGTCGTCGTCGCCGACGCGGCGGGCGTGCTGACCATGCCGCCGACGACGTGGGCGCTGATCGAGGCCTACCCCGGCGTCGCCCCGCTGGGCACGATCACCGGGGACGCCGCCGGCGCGCTCTACACCGCCCCGGCCACGATCCCGGACCGCGGCGACATCCCGCCGGTCGACACCGCGGCGGTGACGGTCGAGACCAGCGCCGGCCCGCTGACCGCGATCAAGGCCATGCCGGTGCTGCCGGCCGCGACCGCCAACCCGACCCTGACCGCGCTGACCGTCGCCGGCGCCGACGCGCTCGCCGGGACCGCGACCGTCACCCGCGGCGCCACCGTGGCGCTGACGGTCACCACCGACCCGCCCGCGACCGGCGACGCCCGCTTCGCCTGGTACACGCCGGTCGGCGACATCCAGTACTACCAGTCGAACCCGTGCGAGCTGGTGGTGCCGATGGACGCCGCCAGCGGACCGCTGATCGTGGTCATCCGCGACGGCGTCGGCGGCGTGGTCTGGCAGCAGATCGCGCTCACGGTCGACTGATGCCGGTCCTGGCCGAGGTCCGGGCCGACCCGTACACGATCCGCGGCATGTCGCTCGGCGGCGTCTACACGTCGCTGCACGTGCCCGAGCTCGATCTGGTCTTCGACGTCGGCATCGCGCTGCGCTCGGCGTCGGCGGTGAGCACGCTGCTCCTGTCGCACGGCCACGCCGACCACGTCGGCGCGCTGACCACGTTCCTGGGCATCCGCGCGCTGCACGGCGGGCGCACGCCGCTGCGGGTGATCATGCCGGCCGAGATCGTCGACGAGCTCCAGGCCGGCCTGCGGGCGATGTCGGCGCTGCAGCGCTGGCCGCTGACGATCGAGGCGATCGGCCTCGAGCCCGGCGACAGCTACCCGCTGCGCAAGGACCTGAGCGTGCGCGCGATCAAGACCTTCCACCCGGTGCCGTCGCTCGGCTTCCTGGTGGTGCGGCGGATCGACAAGCTGCGCCAGGAGTTCATCGGTCTGCCCGGGTCCGAGATCGCCCGGCGCCGCGCCGCTGGCCACGATCTGTTCGAGCGCCACGAGCGCGCCGAGCTGGCGTACCTGACCGACACGCTGATCTCGGTGATCGACCACAGCCCCGAGGTGCTGGGCGCCCGGGTCGTGATCCTGGAGTCGACGTTCCTCGACGCGCGCAAGTCGCGCGACGCCGCGCGCGCCGGCTGCCACGTCCACCTCGACGAGATCGTCGAGCGCGCCGACGCGTTCACGATGCCGCACCTCGTGCTGATGCACGTGTCGCAGCTGTACCAGCCGCCCGAGGTGGCGCCGATCCTCGACGCGCGCCTGCCGCCGGACCTGCGCGCGCGCACGCAGCTGTTCGTGCCGGCCGGGCCGTGGCCGGGCTGATCGAGCGGCTGCGCCGCTGGCTGGCGGGCGGCGGAGCCGGAGCCGGAGCCGGAGCCGGAGCCGGAGCCGGAGCCGGAGCCGGAGCCGGACCCGGAGCCGGAGCCGGACCCGGAGCCGGAGCCGGAGCCGGAGCCGGACCCGGAGCCGGAGCCGGAGCCGGAGCCGGAGCCGGAGCCGGAGCCGGAGCCGGAGCCGGAGCCGGAGCCGGAGCCGGAGCCGGAGCCGGACCCGGAGCCGGAGCCGGACCCGGAGCCGGAGCCGGAGCGGGATCCGAATCGGAGCCGGACGCCGACGCCATCATCGCGGTCCCGCTCACCGACGAGCTCGACCTCCACACCTTCCGCCCGGCCGAGGCCGCGTCGCTGGTCGCCGAGTACCTCGACGCCGCGCAGGACGCGGGCCTCACCGCCGTGCGCGTCGTCCACGGCAAGGGCCAGGGCATCCTGCGCGAGCGCGTCCACGCGGTGCTGCGCCGCCATCCGGCGGTCGCGTCGTTCGCGCTGGCCGACGAGCGCCGCGGCGGCTGGGGCGCGACCCTGGTGGCGCTGCGGCCGCGAGCCGCGAGCTAGCGCGCCAGCAGCTTGAGCTCGGCGATGTCGACCCGGGCGAACTCGCCGCCGGCGCCGCCGGTGCCGCCGGTGTAGCGCGCGAAGTGCGCGAACGCCGACATGTTGACGGTGCCGGCGTCGCCGCGGACGGTCACGCGGTAGGCGCGGCCGGCCTGCAGCTCGGCGGGCACGAACGTGCTGTCGCCCCAGCGATCCCAGGCGCCGAGCTGCGGCATGATCACGACGCCGTCGCCGACGACCGCGCCGGTGCCGACGTCCTCGACGACGATCCGCTTGACCGCGCAGGTGATGCCGGTCGTGAGCCCGCCGGCGCCGTTGGCGTAGACCAGCTGCAGCAGGTGCGCGCCGGTGCGGGTCGCGGTCACGGTCACCTGCAGCGTGTGGCCGGGGTCGCCCCAGTCGCCCCAGTGCGGCCGGCCGTTGGTGGCGGCGAGCGCGCCGCCGACCGCGGTCAGCTGGCCGGCGCCGTAGCTGGCGATCGCCGCGCCGCCGTCGCCCCACCAGCACATCGGCGCGGCGTGCTGTGAGCAGTTGCCGCTGCCGGTGAAGCAGGCCTCGATCGTGTAGCAGGGCGAGGTCGTGACGGTGGCCGTGGCGTCGGTGTAGCTGGTCGTGGTGCCGAGCAGATCGGTCGCGACCCGGGCGCCGTCGCGGTAGACCGACAGGCGGATCGTCGCTGGGTCCTCGCCGCCGACGTCGAGGCCGAGCGCCAGGCTGGCGCCGACGCGCGTGACCGCGGTGATGCGCGGCGTGCGCGGGCCGAACACGTCGCGCCAGTCGGCGGCGCCGCGCACGGTGATCGACGTCGCCGCGACCGGCCCGGGATCCAGCAGCGTCACGTCGACCCGGCTGCGCGCGCCCAGGCGATCGTCGGTGATCGGCCCGGTCACGACCGCGCCGTCGACGCGGACCTCGCCGACGGCGTAGCTGCCGCCGGCGCCGCCGACCGGCGGCAGGTGCAGGACCACGGTCACCGCGTGGCCGTGCCACGGCAGATCGTTGAGCGCCAGCTCGCTGGTGCCGGCGAACAGGCCGTTGCGCAGCCCGCGGGTCAGGTACGGCGTCAGGCGCAGGCCGTCGACGCCGGGGCGCAGCCCGAACAGCGTGTGGTGCACCATCGACAGGTAGCCCGCGACCGACCACAGCTGCCGCTGCGAGTTGACCACCGGGCCCGACGCGGCGCCGTCGTCGACCCACGGCGCGCCGCTGACGGTCTCGAGGTTCTCCATGTTCGACAGGTTGAGCGCGGCGCCGCGCACCAGCGCCAGCAGCGCGCGATCGGCCGCGGCGTCGTGGCCCGCGGCCGCGGCCGCGCGCAGCCAGTACGCGGTGACGAACGGCCACTCGGCGCGGTTGTGATAGATCGGCGTGAGCTGCTGCTCGGGGAAGATCACCGGCGCGGCGCCCGGGCCCAGGTGCGGGTAGCTCGACAGCATCCGGTCGGCCTGGGCGTCGGTGGCCACGCCCGAGACGATCGCCAGCGACGCGCCCAGCAGGTCCCAGCGCCGCGCCGGGGCCGGGTCGAGGAAGGTCGGCGCGAACGTCGCGAACTGCCCGGCCGCCTCGTCCCAGAACCGCGCGCGGATGCGATCGCGCAGCGCCGTCGCCCAGCCGGCGTAGCGATCGCGGGCGGCGGCGTCGCCGTGGGCCTCGGCCAGCGCGGCCGCGATCTCGAGGGCGCGCAGGTGCACGACGTTGGTGCCGAGCGCCTTGCTCGACGCGATCGCCGCCGGCGCGGTCGCGGTCCAGTCGGCGTAGCTCTGCTCGCGCCAGTCGAGGAACGACTGCTCGCCGAAGTACAGGCCGTCGACGGCGTCGAACACCACGCCGCGGTCGTGCTCGACCGTGGCCGCGATCGCGGCGAACGCGCGGTCGGCGAACGCGGTCCGCGCGGCGCCGGTCAGGTACGGCAGCAGCGCGTCGGCGCCCAGCGCCCAGACGACGCGATCCGACGACACCGGGTAGCTGCCGCCGGTGCCGGTGTCCTGGACGATCTGCTCGGCGCCGCCGGCGCGCAGCGCGCTCAGCTTGAACTCGAGCGAGTTGCGGGCCCGCTGCGGATCGAGCGCGGCCAGGCCGAGGTCGACCGCGTACGAGACGTCGCGGGTCCAGACGTACTTCCACAGCCGGCCGGTCTCGAAGCAGCCGCCGGCCGGGCACGGCAGCGGCGCGCCGCCGTTGAACGCGCCATCGGAGATCGCGTCGACCGAGGCCTCGCGCACCTCGGCCAGCGCCAGCGCGTACAGCGCGTCGAACAGATCGTGGCCGGTGCGCACGGTCGGCGCGCCCGGCAGCTCGTCGATCACCCGCGGGTTAGCGGGCAGGTCGTCGCGGCGCGGCGCGGTCGTGGCCAGCGTGTAGCGGCGCGCGCACGCGGCGGCGTCGGCGATCTCGACGGTGGCCTGGCCCAGCGCGTCGGTCCAGCGCGCGGTGCCGGCGCGGTCGGCCACCGGCGTCACGCAGGTCGCGGGCGGATCGCCGCCGTCGCGGCCGTCGCTCGGCGCCGCGTCGGGATCACCGCCGCTGCCGCTGCTACACGCGCCGAGCGCGCAGATCACCAGGGGGAGCGTCGAGCGCATGCCGCCCCAGTTGACCACGGGACCCCGGCGCTGCCGAGGCCGATCGGCCACCAGCGCGCCCGGACGTGGCTCAGCCCACGAACGGCGACCGCGCGGCCGGATCGAGCGCGGCCAGGCCGACCGCGGCGACCAGCTCGATCGCCGCGGCCGCGACCGCGAGCGAGTCGGCCGACAGCTCGCCCTCGCCCATGTCGAGCGCCAGGCCCAGCACGACCGCGACCACCGCCGCGATGCCGAGCAGCGCCAGGCCCATCCCGCCGGCGGCCGCCACCGCGACCATCGCGACCAGCGCGGTCGCGACCACCAGCTCGATCGCGGCGACGCGGCCGATCACGAACGAGCGGCCGCGCGGCGCCGGCGCGACGTCGCCGAGCCGCTGCAGGCCGACCGCGGCCAGGCGCCCGAGGCCGGCCGGCAGGCACAGCGCCGCCCACCACGCGCTCGGCGCCGTCGACCACAGCGCCACCACCCGCAAGAGCATCGAGCCGCCGATCGCCAGCGGCGCCCAGCGCGCGCCCAGCCAGCGATCGTAGGCCGCGCCCATGCCGCGCTCGATCACCGCCGCCCCCAGGAGGACGCCGGCGAGGATCGCGACCGGCCCGGCGATCGCCGGCGCGACGCCGATCGCGAGGAAGCCGCGGCCCGCCAGCCACGCGCCCAGGCCGATCAGCAGCCCGGCCGCGACCACGACCACCGTCGGCCAGGCCGGGGCGCGCTCGCCGGCGGCCGGGAACAGCGACACCTTCGCGAGCTGCGCGCGCACGCCGGCCAGGACCTCGCTCGCGGACACACCCTCGTATACCGCGATCGCGATCGCCCGGGTGGTCGGGCGACGGCCGCTCCGGTAGGCTGGACCGATGTGCCGACGCGCCCTGGCGATCGTGGCCGTGCTGGCCGCCTGCGGCAGCGGCGGCGGTGACCTCGGCGACGGCGGCGCCCCCGGCGACGGCGCCACCACCGGCGACGGCGCGATCACCCCGGTCGGGCAGGCGGTGTTCGATCCGTCGGTCCTGCACACGCTCGAGCTGGTGGTCGCGCCCGATCAGCTGGCCACGCTCGACGACGACGCCTCGATCGCGCGGGTGCCGGCGACGCTGGTGTTCGACGGCACGACCGTCGCTCAGGTCGGCCTGCGCAAGAAGGGCACGTCGAGCCGGCGACCGCTGTCGGGCAAGTCGGGCTTCACCGTCAAGCTCAACGCGTTCGTGCCGGGCCAGCGCCTCGACGGCCTCGAGAAGCTGGTGATCGACAACGCGATCGAGGATCCGTCGCTGCTGGTCGGCCACCTGGCCTACGAGGTCTACCGGCGCGCCGGGCTGCCGGCGCCGCGCACCGCCCACGCGACCGTGCGCTTCAACGGCGTCGACAAGGGCCTGTTCGTCCTCGAGGAGGCCACCGACAGCGCCTACCTCGAGGCCCAGTTCGGCGACGGCACCGGCAACGTCTACGAGGGCCCGTGGGACTTCCCGCGCGGCGCGGCCGCCGCCGAGCTGCGCGACGAGGTGATCGACGGCCGCTCGCGCGCCGACCTCGAGGCCCTGACCGCGGTCGTCATGGACACGCCCGACGGCCAGCTCGCGGCCGCGCTCGACGCGCACCTCGACGTCGATCGCTTCCTCACCAACTACGCCGTCGAGATGGCCGCGGCGCTCTGGGACAACTACGCGATCGTCGCGTGGAACTTCTACCTCTACCACGTGCCCGGCGGCCGCTTCGTGATGCTCACCCACGGCGTCAACTGGCCGTACTGGCACGCCGACATGGATCCGTTCGACCTCCACACCGACCCGTGGAACGCCAGCGCGCCGCCTGGGTACCTGTGCGATCGCGTCAACCAGATCCCGGCGCTGGCCGCGCGCTACCGCGCCGAGCTCGAGCGCGTCACCACCGCCGCGTTCGACGTGGCGACCCTCGAGGCCCGGATCGATCAGGTCGAGGCGGCGCTGCACGCGCGCCCGCTCACCGGCGCGTCGCTCGAGAACCTGGGCCGGTTCGAGGGCGCGGTCGTCGACGCCCGCGCGTTCGTGCGCGCGCGCAAGGCCTACCTGACGACGCGCCTGGGCCTCTAGAACACCGACCGCTTTTGGAGTGCCTGCTGCGACGCGACCGTGCGGGCACCTCCGGACGTACGTCCGATGCTCGCTCGTCACGTAGGTGCCTTCTCTCCTCGCTGCGCTTCGGGCGTGCGCCCGGATCTGCCTCGCACGTCCGCGCCTCGCGACGGCATTCAAGCCGGTCGGTGTTCTCGCCGCTACGGCGCCCCGGGGATCAGCTCGACCGCGTCGTCGGCGGCCAGCGCGCGCCAGGTCGCGGCGGCGTCGGCGCACTGCAGGCGCTCGTCGAGGAACGCCGTGGTCGCGGCCAGGAGCCGCGGGTTGGTCTCGGCGATCGGCGCGGCGTCACCGCCGCAGCCGTCGCGGCCCAGCCTGGTCAGGAGCTCGGGCACGACGACGCCGTGGGCCGCGGCGATCGCCAGCGCGCCGCCGCGATCGGCGCCGACCGCGCACAGGTCCGAGAACGCGAGGTGGCCCGCGCCGCGGAGCCCGACGAAGCGCCGCGCCGGATCCGGCGCCTCGGCCGCGAGGTCGCGCTTGGCCGCGTACGGCACGACGCCGTCGCGATCGCCGGCGACCACGAGAAGC
This sequence comes from Myxococcales bacterium, assembly GCA_016717005.1. Taxonomy (NCBI): domain Bacteria; kingdom Pseudomonadati; phylum Myxococcota; class Myxococcia; order Myxococcales; species Myxococcales bacterium. The sequence goes on from JADJUF010000039.1 coordinate 643,933, forward strand.
GGGCGCTCGGGCGCGAGCCCGCCGGCGCCGGCCAGCGACACCAGCGCGACGACCGCAGGCTGATCCGCGGCGGCGCCCATCAGCAGCGCGCCCAGCGAGTGCCCGGCCAGCGCCACCCGCGGCGCCAGGCGCGCGCGCACGAACCCCAGCGGATCGTCGGCGCCGTCGGCCGGGGCCGCGGCCGCGATCGCCACCAGCGCCCCGGGCACCCCCAGCGGGAACCCTGTCGGCTCGCCGCCGAGCGCCGCGCGCAGGCCGACGCCGGGCAGATCCGGCGCCAGCACGACGTAGCCCCGGCTGGCCCAGTGGGTCACGAGCGTCGCGCTCTGGCCGCGGAACGAGGCCGCGCCGTGCAGGAACACGACCACCGGCAGCGGCCCGAGATCGTCGTCGACCGGCAGGTCGCGCGCGCAGGCGCACGGCAGCCACGCGTTGTCGGCGTCGGGGATCTTGGCGGCCTCGGCCGGCGGCATGTGCGCGCGCAGGTCGTAGCGGACCGGCGCCACGCCGACGTCACTGCCGGGCCGCGCGGGGTACCAGACCTCGGTGGTGACGCCATCGATCACGACGGTGCGCGCGCCGACCGGACCGCCGCCCGGGCGATCGCGGGCCAGGTCGACCGCCCCCGGCAGGCGCGCACCGTCGCAGCCGAGGTGGTGCGGCGGCGCGACCGCGACCGCGACCGGGCCCGGCGGCGACGCGACCGCCGGCGCCGGCGGCGAGTTGACGCGGGCGGCGCACGCGCCGAGGACGAGCCCGACGAGCGCCCGAGCGTGGAGGGACATCGCGCGCAGCGTAACCTGCTAGGCTGCGCCGCGTGACCGACTGGAGCCCTGAGTCGTGGCAAGCCAAGGTGGTCGCGCAGCAGGTGCGCTACCCCGATGAGGCCGCGCTGGCGCGCGTGCTGACCGAGATGCGCCAGCTGCCGCCGCTGGTGACCTCGTGGGAGATCGAGGGCCTGCGCACGCAGCTGGCCGCGGCCGCGCGCGGCGACGCGTTCGTGCTGCAGGGCGGCGACTGCGCCGAGAGCTTCGACGACTGTCGCTCCGAGCCGATCGCCGCCAAGCTGAAGATCCTCATGCAGATGAGCCTGGTGCTCGTCCACGGCACCCGGCGCCCGGTCGTGCGCATCGGCCGGATCGCCGGCCAGTACGCCAAGCCGCGCTCGACCGACACCGAGACCAAGGACGGCGTGACCCTGCCGTCGTACCGCGGCGACAGCGTCAACCGCGAGGCGTTCACCGAGGGCGATCGCACCCCCGATCCGGTGCTGCTGCTGCGCAGCTACGAGCGCGCCGCGCTGACGCTCAACTTCGTCCGGGCCCTGGCCGACGGCGGCTTCGCTGACCTGCACCACCCCGAGTACTGGGACATCTCGTTCGCCCACGGCGCCCGCCACGTCGAGGAGTACCACCGCATCGTCGACGGGATCCGCGAGTCGATCTCGTTCGTGACCGCGGTGACCGGCATCGACGCGACGCCGCTCAAGCGCGTCGACATCTACACCAGCCACGAGGCGCTGGCCCTGCCCTACGACGCGGCCCAGACCCGCGCGGTGCCGCGCCGGCCCGGCTGGTACAACCTGTCGACCCACATGCCGTGGATCGGCATGCGCACCGCCGCGGTCGACGGCGCCCACGTCGAGTACCACCGCGGCATCGAGAACCCGCTCGGCATCAAGATCGGCCCGGCGATGACGCCCGAGTGGTTGACCGAGCTGCTCGCGGTGCTCGATCCCGCCCGGGTGCCGGGTCGGATCACGCTCATCCACCGCATGGGCGCCGGCAAGGTCGAGACCTACCTGCCCGCGCTGGTCGAGGCGGTGCGCGCCACCGGCCGCACGGTGCTGTGGATGTGCGACCCGATGCACGGCAACACCGAGACCACGCCGCAGGGCGTGAAGACCCGGCGCTTCGACAAGATCCTGTCGGAGATCGAGGACAGCTTCGCCTGCACCACCAGCTCGGCGGCCACCTCGGCGGCGTGCACTTCGAGATGACCGGCGAGGACGTCACCGAGTGCATCGGCGGCGCCCGCGGCCTGGCCGAGATCGATCTCGAGCGCGCCTACAAGTCGCGCGTCGATCCGCGCCTCAACTACGAGCAGGCGCTCGAGCTGGCGCTCCTGGTGGCGCGCCACCTGCGGAGGCCGTCGTGAAGATCCCGGGCTGGGCCCGGCACTACGGCGACGCCATCCTGGTGCCGGCCGCGCTCGTGCTCGTCTACCTCGCGTTCGTCCTGACCTCGAGCGCGACCGGGTGGGCGCGCGTGCTCGCGGCCGGGTTCATGTTCATCGCGCTCGGCATGTGGGTCGGGTTCCGGCGCCTGCGCCTGCACGCGGGCGCGGCCCGGCTGGCGGCGATCGGCGAGCCCGAGCAGCTCCTGGCGCTGGCCGACGACGAGCTGGCGCGGCGCTGGTTCCCGACCGGCAAGACCCCGCTGCACATCTACCGGGCGATGGCCCACAACCTGGCCGGGCGGCCGAAGGACGCGCAGGCCGCGCTGGCGGCGGCGCAGGTCCGGCCCGGCGAGCGCGCGACCCGCACCTGGCAGCTGCTCTGGGCCGCGGCCGACATCGACGCGCGCACCCAGCTCGGCGACGCCGCCGGCGCCCGCGCGACGTTCGACAAGGTCATGGTGCCGTTCACGCGCATCATGCCGGCGCGCGGGATCGACCTGATCGCCACCGAGGCCGAGGCCCGGGTGCGGCTGTGCGAGGGCGACGCCGCCGGCGCCCGCGACCTGGTGGCGCCGCTGGTGAAGGACATCCGCCTGGGCCCGGGCGCGCGCGGGCAGCTCTACGCGATCGTCGCGGGCGCCGAGACCAAGCTCGGCGACGAGGCGGCGGCCGCGGCCGCCGCGGCCAAGGCGCGCGAGCTGGCGCCGAACTGCGTCCTGGTCGCGTGAGCCGCTGGGTCGTCATCGGCGCGGGCTACACCGGCGCGCGGCTGGTCGCGGCGCTGACCGAGCGCGGCGACGACGTGGTCGCGACCCGCCGGTCGGCCGAGCCGCCGGCGCGCGCGGTCGACCTGGCCGAGCCGACGACGCTGGCGGGGCTGTTCGCGCCCGGCGACGTCGTGGTCGTGACCGCGCCGCCGATCGACGAGCGCGGCACCGGCGAGCGCGCCCTGGCCGCCGCCGCAGCAGCGGCCGGGGTCGCGCGCATCGTCTACGTGTCGTCGACCGGCGTCTACGCGGCCGCCGGCGGCGCCTGGGTCGACGAGGCCTTCACGATCGCGCCGATCACGCGCAGCGGGGTCGCGCGGGTCGCGGCCGAGGCGGCGATCGCCGGGACCGCGGTGCCCGCGACGGTCGCGCGCCCGCCCGGCATCTACGGCCCGGGGCGCGGCGTGGTCGCGCGGCTGCGCGCCGGCGGCTACCGGGTGATCGGCGAGGGGCGCGCCCACGTCAGCCGGGTCCACGTCGACGATCTGGTCGCCGCGCTGATCGCGATCGGCGACGCCGCGTCCCCGGCCGCGGTCTACAACGTCGCCGACGACGATCCGTGCCCGTCCGCCGAGATCGCCGACGCCGCCGCGGCCGCCCTCGGGCTGCCGCCGCCGCCGCGCGTGCCACCGGCCGCGGTCGACGCCGAGGTCGTCGGCATGCTCGCGGCCGATCGCCGGGTCGACGCCGGTCGGCTCAAGCGCGACCTCGGCTGGACGCCGCGCTACCCGAGCTGGCGCACCGCGCTCGCGGCCGAGCTGCGCGCCGGCTGACCGACGCGTCGGTCAGCGCCCGGGGCGCGCGCTCGGGTTGGTCAGCACCGCGCCGATGTCGAGCACGTCGCCGGGCACGGGCTCGATCGGCAGGTCGTCGCGCGTCGATGGCGCGTCCGGGAGCTGCTCGAGGTCGAGCACGTCGCCGGGCCCGGGGTCCTGCGGCAGCTCCTGCGACGGGCGCGTCGGCGCCGGCAGCTCCGAGTTGTCGAGCACCTCGTCGAGCACCGGCTCGGCGATGGCATCTGGGTCGAGGCCCGCCTCGGCCGGATCGACCTCGACACATCCACCCAGGCCCAGGGAGCACGCCAGCAACAGCGCCGTGATCATTCGGCTGGTCATGACGGGGCCTACTTGCACCGGTCGGGCCATCTCAATATCACCCATATGGGATTGAAATCGCAGGCATTCGCTCTGTGACTCAGCGCATTTCCGTCCAAGTCTCGACGCCTTCAACGTTCGAACGTCGACGCCTCCGACCACAGGCCACCCCGATGTTTTCGGCTAGCGGGGACCCGCCCTCACGTCGTACATCCTTCGGCCAGCATGTCGGAGATGTCCGCCTCGTCCGTCCCGGTCGGCCGCGCCCCGACCGCGAGCGCCCCGACCGCGACGCCGCAGCCGAGCCCGGCGCCTGCTCGCCCAGCGCCTGGACCGCTGGAGGACGTCGACGTCCGGCCGTACATCCGCCGCGACCCATGGCACCGCAAGCTGGCGCGGCGTTCGGTGTCGGTGACCTTGCTGCACCTGTTCACGCTGGTGTGGTGGGGCGTGGCGCCGGTGGTCCTGCCGATCCTGGTCGTCGTCGATCTGATCCGCCGGCGACCGCTGCTGCTGGCGCGCTTCTACCTGTGCATCGGCGCGATCGTGTTCGGCCAGACCTGGGGCATGTGGCTCCTGCTGTCGGTGTGGCTGGCCAGCGGGTTCGGGCTGGCGTGGCGCCGGCAGAACCGCTTGCTCTTGCGCGCCGAGGCCTACTGGTCCGACTGGAACGCCCGCGTCATGGCCGCGATCTACGGCATCACCTACGACGTCGAGGGCACCGAGGTCCTGCGCGACGGGCCGTCGCTCCTGCTGATGCGCCACGCCTCGACCAACGACACGATCCTGCCGATCGGCCTGGCCACCCACGGCCACGGCGTGCGCCTGCGTATCGTGCTCAAGGCCGAGCTGCTGTGGGCGCCGATCGTCGACGGCATCGGCCACCGCGTCCCGACCGCGTTCATCCGGCGCTCGTCGGGCGACCCGGCGCGCGAGCTCGAGGCGGTGCGCGCGATCACGCCCGAGCTGCACGCCCGCGAGGCGATCATGATCTTCCCCGAGGGCACGCGGTTCTCGCCCGAGCGGCGGGCGCAGATCATCGCGAAGCTGCGCACCAAGGACCCGGCCGCGGCGGCCGAGGCCGAGGCGCTCACCCACGTCCTGCCGTTCCGCACCGGCGGCACGATGGCCCTGATGGAGGGCGCGCCCGACGCGGCCCTGGTGTTCTGCGCCCACACCGGCTACGAGCGCAGCGCCCGGCTCGACGACTTCGTCGCCGGGGGCCTCTACCGGTGCACCGTCAAGGTCAAGATGTGGCGGGTCGCCGCCGCCGACGTGCCGACCGAGCCCGAGGCCCGCGCCGCGTTCCTGCGCGCCGAGTGGCGCAAGGTCAACGCCTGGGTCGCGCAGCACCAGGTGGCGCAGCAGCGCAATTGAGTTCCCAGGGCGGCCTGTCGGCCGGCCTCCCCTCGGCGGGGGCAAGCCCCGACGAGCCGCCCCTCGGAGACCTCGGAGACGCGAGACTCCCGGCGCGCCGACCGGTGCCCGACCGAACACGTTCCAGGCCGTGAGGCGCCGCGGTCACGGCGCCGGGGGGCCGATCGCCGCGACGATCGCGGCGCGCAGCTCGGCCAGGGTCCGCGCGGCGCGGGTGCGGATCACGACCGCGGCGCCATCGACCGTCAGCACGCGCGCCGGCGCGCCCGCCAGCGCCAGCGGCGCGACGTGCTCGTCGACCGGCGCGCGGCGCACCGTCACCGCGTACGGCGCGGCGGCGGCGACGCGCTCGGCGTGCCGATCGCGCCAGGTCACCTCGATCGCGTCGGCGACCGGATCGATCGAGAGCGTGCGCACCGCGCCGCGGTGGCTGGTGAGCACGCGGCCGCTGGCGCCGTCGACCGCGCCGCCGCGCACGGACCAGGCCCGGACCGCGCCGTCGTCGCCGGCGCCGAGCACGAGCGCGCCGGTGGCCGAGAACGCGACCGCGCGGGTGTCGTCGGGCAACGGCCCCAGTTCGAGCGACGGCGCGGTCGGCGCCGCGACCTGCCAGATGCGGATCACCCGATCCTGCCCGCCCGACGCCACCAGCGCGCCGTCCGGCGAGAACGCCACCGCCTCGGTGCCGCCGGGGTGGCCGGCCCAGGTCGCGATCGTCGCGCCGTCGTCGGCGATCAGCTCGATCGGGCCGGCGGCGGTCGCGGCCGCGACCCGCGCGCCGTCGGGCGCGACCGCCAGCGCGGTGATCGCCGCCGCGAGCGTGCGCCGCGGCCCCGGCGTCGCGCCCCACCACGCCAGCACGCCGTCGGTGCCCGCGCTGATCACCTGGTGATCGCGACCGAAGCCGACGCCGGTGGCGCGGGCGTCGAGGTGGCCGACCGCGCCGCCGCCGCCGCCGCGCAGCGCCCAGCGCCAGACCGTGCCGCCGCCGTCGATCGCGGCCACGGCGGTCGCGTCGGGGCTGCCGGCGACCTGCTCGATCGGGGCGGTCGGGCCCGCCAGCACCGTCGGCGGGATCGCGTCGAGGTCCCAGCGCCGGACGTCGCCGGCGCTGTCGGCGGCCCACAGCTCGCGGCCGCCGCGCGCGAACGCGAGCTGACGCACCCGCTGGCGGTGGCCCCGCAGCGCCAGCAGGCGCCCGCTGACCCGATCCCAGACCTGCACCTGTCCGTCCTCGCCGCCGGTGGCCAGGCGCCGGCCGTCGGCGCTGGCCGCGGTCGAGCGCACCTGCTGGCGCTGCGGGGCCAGCGCGCGCGCGCCGGCGTCGGTGACCTCGACCACGCGCCCGTCGAGGCCGCCGAGGATGGCGACGCTGCCGTCGGCGGCGAAGCTCGCGGTCTTGAGCGGCACGCCCGACGCGATCGTCGCCTCCGCCACCAGCGCCGCGCCGAGCACGCGCCAGCGGTGGACCGCGCCGTCGGAGCCGACCGCCGCCACCTGCGCGCCCATGGCCCAGACCGCGGACACCTGGCCCCCGGCGATCGTGATCGTCTGCGGCGGGCTCGGCTCGGCCAGCGACCAGCGCCAGACGCCGCCGTCGTTGTCGCCCGCCACGACGCTGGCGCTGTCGGCCGCGGTCGCCAGCGACTCGAGCCCGACCGTCGGCCCGCTCAGCGCCCGCCCGGCGCCGCCGGCCCGCGGCCAGGCCCACACCCCGCCGTGGTCGTCGCCGAACACCAGCCAGGCGCCGTCGGCGGACCACGACGCGAGCTGCACGTCGCCGGCCATGATCGACGACGCGACCACCGCGCCGGCGCGATCGATCACCTGCGCGACGCCGGCGTCGCCGCCCAGCGCGATCAGCGCGCCGTCGGGGGACGGGCGGGTCACGTGCACGCGCCCGGCCAGCTGCGCCAGCTCGACCGGCGTCGGGTCGTCGCCGCGCCACCAGCGCGCGCGGCCGTCGTAGCCGCCGGTGACGAAGCCGTCGTCGGTCGCCTCGACCCAGCGCAGCTCATCGTCCGAGGCGTGCCGCACCAGCCGGGCCACGCCGCTGCCGAGCGCGACGTCGGCGATCGCCCAGGCGGCGTCGGCGTCGACGCCGCGGTCGCCGAGGGTCGCCAGCCACCGCAGCGCCTCGGTCGGGTCGCGGGTCAGCGCGGCCGCCGCGCGGTCGAGCACGAGCTGGTTGGTGCGCTCCTCGAGCTGATCGCGCGCCGCGACCGCCCGGGCCCGGGCCTGCTCGGCGCCGCGCCGGGCCGCGCGCGCTTCGAGCCACAGCCGCGTCACCACCGCCGCGAACACCACCGCCGCGAGCGCGCCGCCGCCGAGCGCCGCGGCCACCGCCGGCCGGCGCCGCGCGAACCGTCGGGTCTGCTCGTACAGCCCGGGCGCGCGCACCGAGATCGTCGCGCCGGCCAGGTAGGCGCGGACGTCGTCGCCGAGCGCCGACGCCGACTGGTAGCGGTGGGCCGGGTCCTTGGCCAGCGCGTGCTCGACGATCGCCTGCAGATCGCCGCGCAGCCGCGGATCGCGGCGCCCGAGCGGCGCCGGCGGATCGTGGCAGATCGCGCGCGCGACGTCGGGCAGCGCCTTGCCGCGCACGTCGTACGGCAGCTCGTCGACCAGCACCTCGTAGAGGATCACGCCGAGCGTGTAGACGTCGGAGCGCGCGTCGACCTCGTCGGGGCGCAGCCGCGCCTGCTCGGGGCTCATGTACAGCGGCGTGCCGATCAGCTCGCCGGCCTGGGTGGCGCCGCCGCTGGCGCTGGTGCCGGTCGCGACCCGGGCGATGCCGAAATCGAGCACCGCGACCCGCCCGTCGCCGCGCACCATCACGTTCGACGGCTTGAGGTCGCGGTGGATCACGCCCTTGCAGTGGGCGTGGTGGACGGCGTCGCACACCTCGGCGAACAGCGCGACCCGCGCCGCCAGCCCCGGCGTCGCCTGGCGCAGGTGCACGTCGAGCGTGACCCCGTCGACCCGCTCCATGACGAAGTACGGGTGGCCGTCGGCGACGCCGGCCTCGAGCACCTTGGCCAGGCCGGGGTGATCGAGCCGCGCCATGATCTCGGCCTCGGCCCAGAACCGCGCGGTCGCCGAGGCCGAGGTCGCGTGCAGGAGCTTGATCGCGACCGGTCGGCGCGGCGCCTGCTGCTCGCCGGCCCAGACCGTGCCCATGCCGCCGCGGCCGAGCACCTCGATCAGGCGGAAGCCGTCGATCGCCGGCGGCGCCGCGCTCGCCCGCGGCCCGCGCTGGACCACCGAGCCCGGCGTCGGCGGCGCGTCGGCGCCGCTGATGGTCTCGCCGTCGACGTCGACGGCGGCCGCCACGGTCGGCGCGTCGGCCGCGGCGGCCGGGCGCCGCATCGGCCGCCCCGGGGCCGTCGCCAGCGGCGCCTGCGCGGTCGACGCCGACGCCGAGCGCGCGCCCACCGCCAGCAGCTCGGCGAGCTCGGCCGCGAGCTGCGGATCGGCCTGCGCGACCTCGGTCACCAGCGCCGCGCGCTCGGCGGGCGTGCGCGCCATGGCCTCGGCGAACAGCTCGGGCAGCCGCGAGCCCGGCGGCGACGCCGCGCCGCCCTGGTCCGGCTGGGGCCCTGCCATCGCGCGCGATCATGAGCGGCCCCGCGCCGCGTGTAAAGCGGCGCCGTCGTCACGCGCCGAGGCGCAGATCGGCCTTGATCGCGCCGGTGCGCAGGTCGAGCGCGATGACCCGGCCGCGATCGTCCGCGACCGTGGCGATCAGATCGTTCAACCGCACGCGCGCGTGCGTCGCGCCGCCGAGCTCGAGGGTCGCCACCGCCGCGCGCCGCGGCACGTAGACGATCGTCACGACGACGCCGGCCGGGCCGCGCTGCACGACCGCGGCGAAGCGCGCGTCGGTGACCAGCGCCAGCGCCGCCAGCGCCGGCAGCGCGACCGACCAGCCCATCCCGACCAGCGCGCAGCCGGGCGCCTGGGCCTGCGCGAGCACCTTCATCGGGGCGGTCGCGCTCACCGCCAGGGCGTCGCACGCGACCGGGCGGACGGCCACGATCGCCGGCGCCTGGCCCGGGCCCGCGTCGGGCAGCGGGCTGCGCTGGCGCAGCACGTTGCGATCGTAGAACCACGCCTCCGGCGCGTCGGGCCCCGTCACGACCGCCGCGAAGCGCGCGCCGTCGCGGGTGATCGCGCACGTCGACGCGCCGGTGTCGACGCCCCAGCTCGCGGTCCAGCGCGCGGCGGCGGTGTCGATCGCCAGCACCTCGCCGCCGCGCGACGTCAGCCAGGCGTCGCCGTCGTAGGTGTCGGCGCCGCCGTCGCAGATCGCGTCGCACCACCAGCGCCCGCGCCGCGTCGCCAGATCGAGCTGCGCGACCCGGAGGTAGCCGCCGCGCCGGACCAGCGCCAGCGCCCGGGCGCCGTGGTCGGCGACGACCAGCGCGGTCGCGGGCTGATCGAAGTGGGCCGCGACCGCGCCGCCGCGACCATACATGCGCACGCCCAGCTCACCCATCGCCACCAGCAGGCGCCCGCCCGGCAAGAGCGCCGCGTCGTGCGCGGGCACCGCCCCGGCGTCGGTCGCCATCCAGCGCCACACCGGCGGCGTCGCGCGATCGACCAGCGCCGGCGCGCGCGGGCCGACCCGCAGCGGCGGCAGATCGACGCGCAGCGCGTCGTCGTCGGCCACGCGCACCAGCCGCGGCAACAGCGCCGGCGCGTCACCGTCGACGCCGCGACCGACGTCGCGGGCCAGCGCCCGGACCGTGGCCCGCGCCAGGGTCGCGACCGCGGGCCCGGTCGGCGCGGCCAGCAGCGCCTCGGCGATCACCCGCCGCTCGCCGACCGCGGCGTCGTCGCGGTCGTCGAGGATCGCGACCACCGCCGGCGCGACCTCGGCGAACGAGGTCGGGACCAGCACGACCTTGGTCACCAGCAGCCGCGCGGCGACGGTGCCGCCGCCGGCGAGCCCGCGCTCGATCCAGGTCAGCACCAGCGCCCGGGCCGCGGCGACCGGCGCGGCGACCGCGACCGCGACGCCGTAGTCGCCGCACGACGCCAGGTGATCGGCCCAGGTCAGGCGCAGCGTGTCGGCGCCGGGCTCGCCGGCGCGCTCGAGCCGCGCGACCGCGTCGGCCCAGGCCTGGTGCCGCCGCGCCGCGGCCACCGCCCGGTCGCGCTCGTCGGCCAGCCACCACAGCCGCACGATCAGCCCGGGCTCGAGCCCGTGGCCCTCGGCCAGCCGCGCCGCCAGCGCGAACCGACCGTGGCGCTCGAGCAGCGCCGCCGCGCCGGCGACGTCGCCCAGCAGATCGGCGAGCACGAACGCCGCCTCCTCGATCCGCTCGGCCCGGATCAGCCGCGCCAGCGCCGCGCGGTAGCGCTCGCGGATGGCGTCGGTGGCGCTCAGGCCGACCGGGATCGCGGTGTTGCCGTGCCGCGGCGCCAGCGACAGCTCGACGCCCGCGCGCGGCCGCGGCGGCAAGACGCCCAGTGACGCCGGCCCGTCGTCGCCGCCGCCGATCGGGATCGCGTGGCGCAGCGCCTCGTCGAGGTCGCCATGATCGAACAGCTCGAGCATGCGGCGCAGGTAGTCGGCGTGGCGGCGTCCGAGCGCGGCGCCCAGGCGGCTGCGCCACAACAGCTCGGCCAGGCGCGCGCGCTGGCGCGCCAGCCACGACGGCCTCGCCAGCGCGACGCTCGGCACCGACGCGCGCGCGCGCGCGCCACCGCCACCGCCACCGCCACCGCCACCGCCACCGCCACCGCCACCGCCCGCGCCGCCGTCACCGTCGCCGCCACGACCGGGGCGGGTCGCCAGGCGCTCGCCGATCCAGGCCATCAGGCGCTGCCACCGCGACGGCGCGGCGTCGGCCGCGGGCTCGTCCTCGGGCGCGTCGCCCGCGCGCAGCCTCGCCAGACCTGCGGCCGCCGCCGCGGCCGCCGCGGTCATCGGCGCGACGCCCAGCGCGGCGCGCACGTCGAGCGCCGCCGGCACGGGCACCCCGACGACGACCGGCGGCGCCGCCAGCGCCGTCGTGGCCACCAGCGCCGGCTCGCCGAGATCGATCCAGGCCGCGACGTCGAGCGCCGCGCCGTCGACGACCACCGCCACGCCGGCGCACGCCACCACCGCCGAACCGGCCGGCGCGTGCGCCCGCACCTGCGCGCGCTCGTCGGCGGTCAGCGGCGCCGCGACCGCGAGGCCGTCGTCGTCGACCAGCGGCGCGCCCGGCGCCAGCTCGGCCCGCACCCGCCGCGCCGGCAGCTCGGTCACGATCAGCAGCGCGTCGGCGCTCCGCACCCGCGCGCCGGGCGCCCACACCGCCAGCACGCGCCGTCGCGCCTCGGCGAGACCGACCACCGCCGCGTCGACGACGAACCCGGTCGCGACCACGCTGCCGCGGTGTGCGACCCGCCGCAGCCGCACCGGCGGCGTCACGCGGGCCTCCGCGGCCCCGGCACCAGGTGCATCAACACCGCGTCGTGCCGGGTCGAGCGCACGATCACCTCGCCGGACGGCGTCAGCCACGCCAGGTACGGAACGCTGGTCGCGACCACGACCTCGGCGATCGGCCCGGACGATCGCGGCACCGGCCGCCGGCCCTCGGGCCCCTGCCACTCGAGGTGATGGTCGTCGACGCGCACCAGCGCCGCGTCGGCGCCGCCCCCGACGATCTCGCCGTCGATGGCGAACGTGCGCGCGCCGCGACCGTCCGCGTGGATCGTGCAGCTCCGCCCCGCCGACGTCACCACCGGCCCCCACACCCCCACCGGCGCCGGGTCGTGCCCGAACCAGACCAGCGCGTCGGCGTCGGCGCGGGCCACCACCCGCTGACCGTCGCCGTCCCAGCGCCACACGTCGACCCGGTCGTCCTCGCGCGCCGCCCACAGCACCTGGCGCGCGAAGATCGCCGTGGCCACGACCCGACCCGCGCCGGTGTAGACGAACCGGCTCGGGATCGCACCGCGGCGCGAAGGTGCGTGCACGCCATCGATCGCCAGCAGCGCGCCGTCGTACTCGAGCACGAGCGCCGGCGGAGCGCCGCTCAGGGTCACGAGCCCGCACGCGCCGACCAGCGGCGGCGTCAGGCGCGCGGCCACCTGGAGCGGCACGGTCGCCGTGATCACCGTCGGCGCACGCGGCGAGCGGACCTCGATCGTGACCGATCCGCCGCGGCGTCCGACCACCGCGAGCACCGTGCGGTCCTCGACGCCGAGGGCGATCACGCGCCGGTCCGCCGGCACGTCCCAGGGCCGCGGCCGACCGATCTGGTCGCGCGGCGAGTTCGGGACCGGCCAGCACTCGACCCGGCCGTCGAGCTCGACCAGCAGCCGCCGCCCGCCCGCGGCGAACTGGATCCCGCGCGCGCGCCCGCCGAGGTACGCCACGCGGCCCACGCCCGCGCGGCCCGCGTCGCGCATGATCTGGGCGCAGACGGCCGCCGCCGGCAGCTCGAACCGCACGCGCCGCGGCGGCCCGCGGTGGTGGACCTCGACCTCGAGCGCGCGCTCGCCCGGCGCCAGCACGTCGCGCACGACCAGACAGCGCGCGCCGCGCCCGCGCGCCTCGGCCAGCTCGCCGCCGTCGCCGATCCACCACGGCTCGAGCTCGCCCGCGGCCGCCAGGGCCTCGCGCCACCCGGCCAGCGCGGCGTCGCCGCCGGGACGCACGGTCCGCGCGTCGAGCAGCCGCCGCACCGCGATCGCGTCGACGCCCTCGACCAACACGCGGTCCGGATCCTCGAGCACGCCCCACGCGAACGACGCGCCGGCCGCCGCCGCGCGCCGCGCCAGCACGACCAGCGCCGCGACGTGGGCCAGCCGCGGCGCGCCCAGCTGCGCCGGCCCGGCCGACACGATCGCGACGGTGCGCTGCGCGCCGCGGCTCCCGCGCCGCGCCAGCTCGTGGAACAGGTGCTCGCCGCTGGCCGCGCGCCGCAAGAACTCGTCGGGCGCCGCCTCCGCCAGCGCCCACTCGCTGGCGATCAGCCGCTCGTACGAGCCGCGCCGCGCCAGGCCGGTGAAGCCGTCGGGCTCGCCGACGTCGACCGCGCGCCGCTCGGCCATCGGCCCCACCGCCAGCGCCAGCCGGCCGACCCACGGCGCCAGCGCCAGCGCCAGCTCGGTCGGCAGCGCCGCCAGCTCGTCGGCCCACGCCGCCAGCGCCGCCGGCAGGGCGATCACGCGGCGACCTCGGCGGCCAGCCACGCCGTCAGCCGCGCGCGCTCGATCGCGCGCGCGCCGCCGCACGGCACCACCCGCAGCGGCGCCGGCGCCAGCGCCAGCGGCCACGCCACCGCCCGCCCGTCGAGCCACGCCGTCAGCGCGCGCACCAGCACCGGCGCCGGCACCGTCGGCGCCAGCGCGGTCGGCACCAGCAGCTCGGGCGCGGCCGGCGCGCGGCCGAGGTAGGTGACGCCCTCGACCCACGGCAGCGCCGCGCCGTCGCCGAGCACCACCAGCGCGCCGCGCGCGGCCACGGCGGTCAGCGCCGCGAGCGCCGCGTCGTCGAGCTGCGCCAGCCGCCGGCCCAGCGCCGCCGCGACCGCGCCGGTCGCGATCACCGCGCGCGGCGCCAGCGGCTCGGCCCGCGGCGCCCACGCGACCGGCACCCGCGCCGGCTCAGGCGTCGCCGCCATCGTCCGCGGCCCGGGCCTGCGCGAGCGCGGCGACGATCGCGCCGCGCGCCTCGGTCAGCTCGTCGGGCCGCGCCGCCGCGTCGAAGCCCGCGTCGATCTCGCGGACCACGCTCTCGAGCCGCAGCGCCCGCCCCGGCGCGTCGACCTCGTCGGCGAGCAGCGCCCGCGCCGCCGCGACCAGCCGGGCCGCGCGCGCCGGCGCCGCCATCGACGCCTCGGCCGCCGCCGCCCCGAGCGCGGCGCTGGCGCTGGCCTCGAGCAGCCCGCGCAGCGCGTCCCGGGCCTGGGCCTGGCCCTCGGCGGTCGGCACCGCGTACACGATCGGCCACAGATCGGCCGCGGTCGCGGCCGTGCGCCCGTCGAGCGCCGCCGCCGCCGCGATCAGGCGCTGCAGCTTGACGACCCGGCGATCGCTCAGCGCCACGCCGACGCCGCGCAGCGTCCGCACCGCCTCGGCCAGGCGCGGCCGCACCGCGCCCAGGTCGGCCGCGCGCGCCGCCGTCGCCAGCCGATCGAGCTCGGCGAGGCCCGCCGCCGCCGCCACCGCCGCCTGCTCGACCTGCCAGCCGCCCTCGAGCAGCTCCTCGAGCTGGGCGTCGCCGACCGGCGCCACGAAGCAGCGCAGGAGGAAGCGATCGGCGAACGCCGCCAGCGCCTCGTCGTCGGGCAGCTGGTTGGCCGCGCCGACGCACACGCGCAGCGGCACCGCGACCGCGGTCGCGCCGCGTCGGAACGTGCGCTCGTTGAGCAGGCTCAAGAGCGTGTTCAAGATCGCGGTCGAGCCCAGGAACACCTCGTCGAGGAACGCCACCTCGGCCTCGGGCAGCATCCCGGCGGTGTGGGTCTCGACCACGCCATCGCGCAGGCGCCGCAGATCGATCGGCCCCACCAGCTCGCTGGGCTCGGTGAACCGCCCCAGCAGGTACTCGAAGTACCGCCCGCCCAGCGCCCGCGCCACCTGGCGCACCGCCTGGCTCTTGGCGGTGCCCGGCGGCCCGAGCACCAGCAAGTGCTCGCCCGCCACCGCGGCCAGCGCGACGAGGTCGACCAGCACGTGCCGATCGACCAGCCCGTGCGCCGCACGATCGAGCGCGGTCCGGACCGCCCGCGCCGCTGTCCCGAGGTCGGTGCTCACCCGCCCGACTGTACGCTACGGCGACGCGGCGCGGCTCAGGCCTGCGCCATCGCCCGGGCGAGCACGTTCACGACGGCGGCGTCGACCGCCTCGCGCGTGCACCCCTGCCGCTCGAGGCGGCGCTGGAGCGACTCGACGATCGACCACAGGCTGAGGGGGGCGCTGCGCTTCTTCATGGGATCTCCTGACGCGTGACGGCGACGGTCGATCTGGGAACCAGAGCCGCACGGCGCCTATTCCAGTCAGACACGCGCGCGCGCGCAGGGTTGCACGCCGACGACGCCGGCCGCAGCGTCGGTAATCCGGCTCACGCGCGCGGGGCACGACGCGGCGCGCGCCACCCGCTCACGTCAGCGTCGCGATGACCGGCGCGTGACCTGACGCGGCGCGCGCCACCCGCTCACGTCAGCGTCGCGATGACCGGCGCGTGACCTGACGCGGCGCGCACCACCCGCTCACGTCAGCGTCGCGATGACCGGCGCGTGACCTGACGCGGCGCGCACCACCCGCTCACGTCAGCGTCGCGATGACCGGCGCGTGATCCGACGCGTCCTTGCCCTTGCGGGCCTCGCGGTCGATCGTGCACGCGCTGACCCGGGCCGCCACCGTCGGGTCGGCGAGGAAGTGGTCGATGCGCAGGCCCTGATCCTTGAAGAACGACACGCCGCGGTAGTCCCACCACGAGTACGCGCGCAGGTCGGGGTGCTGCGCCCGGAACACGTCCACCAGGCCCCAGTCGAGCAGCGCCCGGAGGCCGGCCCGCTCGGGCTCGCTGCAGAGCACGTCGCCGGCCCACCGCGCCGGATCGTGGACGTCGCGATCGTCGGGCGCGATGTTCCAGTCGCCGCCCAGCACCAGCGGCCGCGCGCGGTCGTGGCGATCGAGCCAGCGCCGCAGCCCCGCCAGCCACGCCAGCTTGTAGCTGTACTTGTCGGTGCCGACCGCCTGGCCGTTGGGCACGTAGACCGACGCCACGCGGACGCCGTCGACGGTCGCGGCGATCAGCCGGGCCTGCTCGTCGAGCTCGACCTCGCCCAGCCCGGTGGCGACGTCGGTGATCGCGCCGCGCGCCGCGATCGCGACGCCGTTGTAGGACTTCTGCCCATGGATCGCGACGTGGTAGCCGAGGTCGGTGAACAGCGCGGTCGGGAAGTCGGCGTCCTCGACCTTGGTCTCCTGCAGGCAGACGCAGTCGGGGCGGTTGGCCTCGAGCCAGGCGGTGAGCCGCGCGGCCCGGGCCCGGATCGAGTTGACGTTCCATGTGACGAGGCGCATCACCGGCACGCTACCAGGACCGGGGCGGCTCGGGCATAGTCGGGCGATGCGCCCGATCGTCTTCGCTGTGGCCGCCGCCGCGGCCGCGTGTACCGCCGTGCCTGAGACCGGCACCTCGGCCGCGCCGGTGGTCGGCGCCGACCTCGACCTCGACGATCCCGGCGTCGTCGCGCTCGTGACCTCGAGCGGCCGGGTGTTCTGCACCGGCACGCTGGTGTCGCCGATGACCGTGCTGACGGCGGCGCACTGCATCGCCGAGGCCAACGGCGATCCCGCGGTCGCGGCGTTTTTCGGCAACGACACCGGCGCCCCCGGCGCCCGCATCGGCGTCGACGGCTACCAGACCCACCCCGGCTGGACCGGCGACCTGTCGGGCGGCCACGACCTCGCGGTCCTGCGGCTCGTGGTCCCGCAGCCGCTGGCGCTGGTCAAGCCGATGAACACCACCGATCTGGCGGCGTACGTCGGCGCCGACTACCGCGTCGTCGGCTTCGGCATCCACGATCGCGACACCCGCGAGCTCGACGGCAAGAAGCGGGTCGGGCACATGCGGATCGCGCGGCTCGACGGCGACTACCTCGAGGCCGAGGACGTCGATCCCGACCAGGCCACCGCGATCTGCCAGGGCGACTCGGGCGGGCCCGGGTTCATCACCGTCGACGGCGTCGAGGTGCTCGCCGGCACTCACTCGTACTCGATCGTCGGCTGCTTCAACCCCAGCGGCGACGCCCGGCCCGATCTGTACATGACGACGTTCATCCAGCCGTACATCGACGCCAACGATCTCACCTGCCGCGCCGACGGGCAGTGCGTGCGCCTGGGCTGCTCGAACGACCCCGACTGCCTGCCGTGCGGTCCCGACGGCACCTGCGCGACCGACTGCCCGCTGCCCGATCCCGACTGCCCCACCAGCGCGCTCGGCGAGATCTGCCGGGCCGACACCCAGTGCATGACCGGCGTGTGCGTCGCCTGGCCCGGCGATCCCCACTCGCGGTTCTGCTCGCAGCCGTGCGCGGGCCCGGCCGACTGCCCCGTGACCGGCATGACCTGCGCCGACGTCGCCGGCGAGGGCCTGATCTGCACCTACGCGGGCGAGCCGCCCGGCGCGCTCGGCCAGGCCTGCGCCGCGCCGACCGAGTGCTCGGCCTACGTCTGCGCCGACGGGCTGTGCACGTACCCGTGCGACGTGCCGCGCGGGCTCACGTGCCCGACCAGCTACACCTGCGGCAGCCGCGACATGGGCGCGAGCTACAACTGCTTCCCCGACGACACCGGCGGCGGCGACGACGGCGGCTGCTGCTCGTCATCGGGCGGCCCCGGCTCGCTCGCCGCCGGCGCGACCGTCCTCGGCCTGCTCCGCCGCCGACGTCGGCGCTGACGCCTCCGCGGTTCTCGGGTATCGTTGGGCCGTGCGTCGCTCGTCGCTCGTCGCCCTCGCGCTCGTCGCCAGCTTCGGCGCGGCGCGCGCCAACGGCCGGTTCCCGTCGTCGGTGTCGATCAACTTCCGGCCCGGCGACACCAGCGACCTGTACCTGGGCACCACGTTCGGGTTCCTGATCAGCCACGACGACGGCCACTTCCGCTGGCTGTGCGAGAAGAACATCGGCTACGAGGGCACGTTCGATCCCAAGTACCGGATCGGCGCCGACGGCACGATCTACGCCACGACCTTCAACGGGCTGCGGGTCAGCCGCGACGGCGGCTGCTCGTTCGCCACCGCCACCGCCGATCGGCCCGCGACCGACCCCGGCTACATCGCCAACATCTGGGTCGACGCCGTCGACGTCGCCAGCAACGGCGACGTCTGGGTCGCGACCGCCGAGTCGGCCCGCGAGAACAACGTCTACCGCTCGACCGACGGCGCGCGCACGTTCACGCCGACCGACAACCGGTCGATGCAGATCTGGTGGCGCAGCATCGCCACCGCCCCCAGCCGGCCCGCCCGCGTCTACGTCTCGGGCTACCAGGTGACCCAGGTCGCCGACGACGGCGGCACCACCTCGCCGGCCGTGCACCTGCGCACCTCCGACGACGCCGGCGCCACCTGGACCGAGCTGCCGATCACCGCGTTCGCGCTCGGCGGCAGCCCGCTGATCCTGATCGAAGCGGTGTCGGCGACCGATCCCGACCTGCTGTTCGTGCGGTCGGTGCGGGCCGACACCCCGGCCATCGACAAGCTCTACCGCTCGACCGACGGCGGCCAGTCGTTCGCCGAGGTGCTGACCACCACCGACGCCATCCGCGGCGTGGTCATCCGCGCCAGCGGCGAGGTCCTGGTCGCGACCCAGATGGGCGGCGTCTTCCGGTCGCCCGACCTCGGCCAGACGTTCGCGGCCGTGCCGTCGCCGCCCCAGGCCGCGTGCCTCGGCGATCGCGCCGATCAGCTGTTCGCGTGCGGCGCCAACTGGGACCCAGACCTGTTCTCGCTCGGGCGCTCGCCCGACGGCACCGCGTGGACGAAGGTGTTCCGGTTCGTCGAGATGGTCGGCCCGCTCGAGTGCCCGGCCGGCACCATGCAGCACGATCAGTGCGAGGCGCTCGAGTGGCCGGCGATCCGCGAGCAGTTCGGCATCCGGCCGCCGGTCGACGCCGGCGTCGACGCGCCGGGGCCGCGCCCGCCCGGGGACGGCGGCTGCTGTCAGGCCTCAGACGCCGCGGCGCCGGCCCTGATCATCGGTGGCGCCGTGGCCGCGATCTTGCTCCGGCGGCGCCGGCGACGCGCCTGCTGCCAGTAGCCGCTGCGAGCGGCGTTGCTACCAGCGAGGCGGCGCCAGCGAGGCGGCGCCAGCGAGCCGGGGCGCCAGCGAGGCGGCGGCAGTGAGCCGGTGGGCCAGCAAGGCGGTGCCAGCGAGCCGATGCCACCCCGGCGCCAGCGAGGCGGCGCCAGCGAGCCGGGGCGCCGGTCAGCGCCAGTGCCCCCGGCGGGGTTACTGCGCGCGCGGCAGGTCGGAGATGGTGACCTTGGGATCGAGGTAGGCCTTGAGCTTGCCCTCGATGTACGCGATCGCCTTCTTGCGCCACAGGAACCCCGGATCCTCACCGCGGAACTCGACCGCGCTGGGCCCGACCGACATGACGCCGTCGATCTTCACGACGAGGTACTTGCCGGCGAAGCGCGCGCGATCGCCGTCCCAGGTGACCTTGATGCCGTGGCGGTTGTGGAGGTACTCGCCCAGGACCTCGAGGCGTGCGCGCGCGTCCCCGACGGGCAACGCGTGCTGGTAGTTGATCTCCATGCGACGAATGTAGCAAGGCGACGACGACCGTCAGCAGGAGATCGCGCGAAACCGTGCGCCTACATCGGAGGCGCGTAGCCCGCTACGCACCCTCGGAAAAATCGTTCACGGGGCGCGCGGCGCGTCGTCGTCGTGGGCGAACCGCCAGCGCACGACCTGGCCATCGATCCGCACCGCGCAGGCCTTGGTCAGCGGCGCGAAGTCGGGATCGCCGGTCAGGCGCACGCCCAGCGCCGAGATGCTGGGCTCGTGGCCAAACAGGATCACGGCGCTGTCGGCGTCGATCGCGGCCAGGGCCGCGACCACGTCGGCGACGCGGCCCTCGGGCGCCAGCGCCGGGACGCTGTCGATCGGGCCGGTCCACTCGATCGCGGCGGCGACCAGCTCGGCGGTCATGACCGCGCGGGTCAGCGGGCTGGTCCACACCGCGGTCGGCGTGCAGTCGTGCCAGCGCAGGCGCTGACCGAGCGCGCGCGCGTGATCGCGGCCGGCCGCGCTGAGCGGCCGCGCGTGGTCGGGCAGATCGCGGCGCTCCTCGATCGCGTGGGCGTGGCGGACCAGGAAGACGATCACCCAGCGAGGGTGGCGGGCCCGCCGGTCCCCTGTCAACCGCTCGGCTACCCGGCCGGCTACCGCGGATTCTTGAGTTGCCGCGACAGACGCGCGACACTGTCGATCATGCGGGGAATCTCTGGCGTTAGCCTTGTCTTGAGTCTCGGGTTGTTGGCGGCGATCGGCGGGTGCACCGGCGACGATGCGAACGGTGGCGCGACCCTGGGCGAGGCCTCGCAGGAGGTCATCGTCGGCACCTTCGCCGCCCGCTTCGACGACACCGTCCGCGGCGGCGGCGTGGTCGCCCAGGGCGCGTCGCTGGCCGGCCGCGAGGACGCGACCGTCAACGCCTCCGCCGCGATCACCATCGCCGGCATCCCGGCCGGCGCCACCGTCCAGCGGGCGCTGCTGTACTGGTCGATCTCCGGCGGCACCGACACCACCGCCACGATCAACTCGGTCGCGGTCACCGGGACGCTGCTCGGCACCGCCGGCGACACCTGCTGGGGCGCCAACAACAGCACGTTCCGCGCTGACGTGACCGCGCGGGTCAGCGGCAACGGCGTCTACACGATCGCCGGCCTGCCGTCGTCGACGACCTCGACCAACGACACCGACGGCGTCGGGCTGGTCGTGGTCTACCAGGTCGCGAGCTCGGGCAACCGTCGCCGCGTCATGATCCGCGACGGCGCGATCAGCACCTCGGGCAGCGGCGAGGTCGTCACCGACACGTTCGCCGGCGTGGCCGCCCCGCTGGCCAGCGCTGGCCGCTTCCACGTGGTCGTCGGTGACGGCCAGTCCTTCCCCGACACCGCGCTGTCCTTCAACGGCGTCGGCCTCGGCGCCGATCAGTTCCAGGGCTCGGACGGGTCGCTGTGGGACGTCAACTCCTACAACGTCACCGTGCCGGCCGGGCTCGCCAGCGCCGCCTGGTCGGGCACCACCGGTTCCGACTGCCTGATCTACACGGCGTCGGTGCTCGACTGGAACGTCGCGACCTGCGGCGACGGCGTCCGCACCGGCGGCGAGGCCTGCGATCAGGGCAACACCACCAACGGCGACGGCTGCTCCGCGACCTGCGACGTCGAGCCGGGCTGGACCTGCTCCGCGACCAACCCCAGCGTCTGCACGCCGATCTGCGGCGACGGCATCCGCACCGGCGGCGAGACGTGCGACCAGGGCGGCGGCAACACCACCAACGGCGACGGCTGCTCGTCGACCTGCCAGGTCGAGACCGGCTGGACCTGCACCGGCTCGCCCAGCGTGTGCACGACGGTCTGCGGCGACGGCGTCCGCGCCGGCGCCGAGCAGTGCGATCAGGGCAACACCACCAACGGCGACGGCTGCTCGTCGACCTGCCAGATCGAGCCCGGCTGGACCTGCGCCGGCTCGCCCAGCGTGTGCACCACCCGCTGCGGCGACGGCGTCCGCGCCGGCGCCGAGGCCTGCGACGACGGCGACACGATGAGCGGCGACGGCTGCAGCAACACCTGCGCGATCGAGCCCGGCTGGACCTGCGTGGGCAACACGCCGTCGGTCTGCACCACCCGCTGCGGCGACGGCATCCGCGCCGGCGCCGAGGCCTGCGACGACGGCGACACCATGAGCGGCGATGGCTGCAGCTCGACCTGCGCGATCGAACCTGGCTGGACCTGCGCCGGCAACACACCGTCGGTGTGCGTCACGACCTGCGGCGACGGCATCGTCGCCGGGGCCGAGACCTGCGACGACGGCGGCACGACCCCCGGCGACGGCTGCTCCGCGGCCTGCACGACCGAACCTGGCTGGACCTGCGTCGGCGCACCGAGCGTCTGCATGACGACCTGCGGCGACGGCGTCGTGGCGGGCGCCGAGGCCTGCGACGACGGCGGCACGACCGCCGGCGACGGCTGCTCGGCCACCTGCGCGGTCGAGCCCGGCTGGACCTGCGTCGGCTCGCCGAGCACCTGCACGACCACCTGCGGCGACGGCGTCATCGCCGGCGCCGAGACCTGCGACGACGGCAACCCGAACAGCGGCGATGGCTGCTCGGGCACCTGCGCGATCGAGCCCGGCTGGACCTGCGTCGGCGCGCCCAGCCGCTGCACGACCAGCTGCGGCGACGGCGTGATCGCCGGCGCCGAGACCTGCGACGCCGGCAACATGGTCGCCGGCGACGGCTGCTCCGCCACCTGCGCGGTCGAGCCCGGCTGGTACTGCCTCAACGAGCCCAGCGCCTGCACCGAGCTGTGCGGCGACGGCTTGGTGGTCGGCGACGAGCAGTGCGACGACATGAACACCACCGCCGACGACGGCTGCTCGGCCACGTGCACGATCGAGCCGGGCTGGTCGTGCACCGACGAGCCCAGCGTCTGCACCACCGGCTGCGGCGACGGCGTCATCGCCGGCGCCGAGACCTGCGACGACGGCAACATGGTCGACGGCGACGGCTGCTCGGCCGCGTGCGCGACCGAGCGCGGGTGGTCCTGCGCCGACGAGCCCAGCGTGTGCGAGACCACCTGCGGCGACGGCATCACGGCCGGCGCCGAGGCCTGCGACGACGACAACGAGACCAACGGCGACGGCTGCTCCGATCAGTGCCTGATCGAGAACAACTGGGACTGCGACGACACCGCCGAGCCGACGACCTGCCAGCCGCTCAGCGTCGCGGGCGGCGGCTGCTCGACCGGCGGCGGCGCCGGGCTGCCGCTGGCCGCGATCGTGGTGGCGCTGGCGCTGGCGCTCCGGCGCCGGCGCGGGGCCGCCCTGGCCGCGCTCGGCCTGGCCGCGCTCGTCGGCGGCGTCGGCCCGGTCCAGGCCCAGGTGGTCGAGGGCTCGACCGCCTACCCGGTCGAGCGCTTCCGGCTCGCGATGGATCGTCACGGCGTGCTCGACGTCGAGTCGCCGCGCACGCCCGGGCACCTCAAGGTCGACGTCGGGCTGTGGCTCGGCTACGCCAACGATCCGATGACCGTGCGCGTCGGCAGCGATCGCGAGCGCCTCGGCGCCCTGGTCAGCGATCGGATCGGCGGCGATCTGGTCGGCTCGGTCGGGCTCGGCAAGCGCTTCGCGCTCGGCCTGGCCGCGCCGCTGATCCTGTCGCAGTCCGAGTCGCTCGGCGGGCTGATGACCTCGACCGGCGCGCTGGCCGGCGCCGGCCTCGGCGATCTCGCGCTCACGCCCAAGGCGATGCTGGTCCAGGGCGGGGTCGATCTGGCCGTGGCCCTCACCCTGACCGTGCCGACCTCGGGCGGCAGCGACTACTTCGGCGACGACGGCGTCACCGCCGCGCCGATGCTGCTGATCGGCCGCAGCCAGGGCGCGGTGCGCGTGCTCGCGAACCTGGGCTACCGGGTCCGCAAGCAACAGGAGATGGTCGACCTGGTCATCGACGACGAGCTGTTCGCGCGGGTCGGCTTCGGCTACCGCGCGGGCCGCGCCGACCTCATGGCCGACGTCGCGTTCGCGACCGCGGCGAGCGCGCCGCTCGGCGACTACAACGACAACCACGCCGAGGCCCGCGCCGGCGTCGGCGTCGACGTGATGCCGGGCCTCCGGCTGTTCGCCGCCGGCGGCGCCGGCCTGGCCTCGGGCTTCGGCACCCCCGACTGGCGCGCGCTCGGCGGGCTGTGGTTCGGCTCCAAGCCGGCGCCCGCGGTCGAGGCCGGCCCCGGCGACCGCGACGGCGACGGCCTGCTCGACCCCGACGACCAGTGCCCGACCGAGCCCGAGACCAAGAACGGCTTCCAGGACGAGGACGGCTGCCCCGACGACGACGACCCCGACAAGGACGGCTTCCTCGGCGACGCCGACGCCTGCCCGACCGAGCCCGAGACCAAGAACGGCTTCCAGGACCAGGACGGCTGCCCCGACGCCGTGCCCGACACCGACGGCGACGGCCTGTCGGATCCGGCCGACAGCTGCCCGACCAAGCCCGAGGACGCCGACGGCTTCGAGGACGACGACGGCTGCCCCGACCTCGACAACGACGGCGACACCGTGCTCGACACCGCCGACCGCTGCCGCGACGAGGCCGGCGTCGTCGACAACGGCGGCTGCCCCGACACCGACCGCGACGGCGACACCGTGGTCGACCGCCTCGACAACTGCCCCGACGAGCCCGGCACGGTCAAGAACTTCGGCTGCAAGGAGAAGCAGGTCGTCGTGATGAAGGGCGGCAGCATCGAGCTGCTCGACGTCATCTACTTCAAGACCAACAAGGACGTCATCCAGAAGCGGTCGTTCAAGCTGATCCGCAGCGTCGCCCAGGTGATCGCGGCGCACCCGGAGCTCAAGGGCGTGACGGTCGAGGGCCACACCGACGATCAGGGCGACGACGCCTACAACAAGGACCTGTCGCAGCGCCGGGCCCAGGCCGTGGTCGACATGCTCGTCGCCAACGGCGTCGACGCCGCGATCCTGACCGCGATCGGCTACGGCGAGGAGCGCCCGCTGGCCGACAACACCACCAAGAAGGGCCGCGCCAAGAACCGCCGCGTCGAGTTCAAGCTCACCGGCATCACCGGCAACGTCGTCGACGAGCAGTCGGACCCGACCCTCGACACGATCCAGCCCTGACCGGGCGGCGGGCGCGGTGGCGATCCGCGCGGCGGGCGGCCGGTCTTGATTCGACGGGGCGGGCGCGCGGGTGACCGCGCGGCCCGCTCAGTCGGCGGGTGGCGGGGACGGTGATGATCGGCGGCGCAGGTGACCGCGCAGCCGGCGCAGGGGGGCCCGCGCGCGTGACCGGCGGCCCGCTCCGATGGGGCGGGCGCGCTGGCGGAGCGACGGTGGCCTCGACGGCGCGGGCGCGCCAGTGACCACGCGGGCCCGCTCAGCGCGTCGTCACCGTGTCGTCACGGCTTGCGCGTGACCTGCCAGGTGCCCGTCTGGACGTCGCCGGTGGCGCTGATCTTGGTCTCGAAGGTGCCGCCGATGGTGTCGGGCCCCGCCGCGCCGGTGAAGGTGGTCTGGACCTCACAGGTGCAGTTGGGATCGGTGTACGGCGCGATCGTGCCCGACAGCTGCCCGCCCTCGATCGCCACGAACTCGATCTTGAGCGGTGGCGCATCGGGCGCGCCCATGTGGACCTCGCCGGTCGCCGTGTGGCGGCCCAGCTCGAGCGCGAAGTCGATCGTGCCGTCGCGGCCCGACTCGTTGCCGTGGTAGTCGCCGGACCAGTCGCCGGCGAGCTTGGCCAGCTCGGCGTCGCCGCCCTTGACCTCGACCGCCTTCTGGGTGCCGCCGCACGCGGCGACGAACGCGAACACACACGCGATGCCCTGGTTGCGCATGGCCCCGAGCTTGCCACACCTCGCGGCGGGGCCGGGCTCAGGCCGACCCGTGACCGACCCGTGAGCGTGCCTCGCCGCGCTACATCGACACGACGATCGCTTCGGTGTCGCGGTTGGGCGGGGCGGCGTCGACGCCGACGGCGCGCAGGACGTCGACGACACGGCCGGCGAAGACGAGCGGGTCGGCGTCGGGCGCCCAGCACGCCCAGTAGAGGTGGAGGACGGGTCGGGTCGCGCGGCGACGCCAGTGGTCGGCGAGGTAAAGGACCGCGCCGGTGTGGTTCCGCCGTCGGGCCTCGCCCGCGGTCGCCCAGGCCGCCGACTGGGTCCCGGCGACCCGGGCCATCGCCAGCACGCCGGTCGCCTGGAGCCGGCGGAACGCCTCGGCCAAGCGGGCGGCCAGCGGAGCGCCCGGCCGCAGGGCCACGGGCCGACGGGGACGTCGCGCCTTCGGTGGGCCGAGGGCGGCGATCGCGTCGAGCTCGGCGGCGATCGGGATGGCCAGGCCGCAGGCGACGTCCGCCGGTCCGATCGTGGCCAGCGCCGGCGCGACGGCGGCGTAGACCTCGAGCGTGCGGCGCTTGCCGAGCCGCTCGATCGCGACCCGATCGCCGAGCTCGAGCACGCGGCACGTCGGCCCGCCGTCGATGCCGCCGTGGCGATACTCGACCCAGAGCCGCGGCTGCGGACCGAGCGCGGCCGCGAGCGCGCGGGCCCGCGTGCCACGCCCCGGCGCGACGAGCGGGAACCGCGTCGCCCAGTGCGCGACCAGGGCGTCGAACGCGCCGGCGCCGGCGTCGGCCGCGCGGCGCGCGACGACGTCCCAGGGCTTCGGCCAGCCGTCGCACAGCCCGACCGAGGCGATCACCTGGCCGACCCGCGCCACCTCCACGCGGTTGCCACGCTCGCCGCCGGTCAGCACCAGCTCGTGATCACCGTCGGGGGTCGGCCCCAGGGCGGCCACCGCGACCGGCGCCGGCCCCAACGCCGCGACGACGATCGGCGGCTCGACCAGCGGCGGGCCGAGGGCGGCGAGCAGGCGGTCGATCGCCGCTTCATCGACGAACGTCCACTGACAGTCCCAGGTCCGCGTGAGTCCGTCGGTCCATCGGTCGAGCCAGGCCTCCTGCTCGGGCGCGACGGCGTAGGCGACGTCGGGGCCGCGGTGATCGGCGGGGATCATGAGCCGGAGGTCGTCGAGCACCTGGAACTCGTAGGGCCGGCCGGTCGCCGGCGCCGGCAGCCCCGGCAAGCTCGCGTAGCGGAACGTTCGCATCGCGCCACCAGTGTAAGCGATGGCGATGCGCGCGTTGGCCCAGGGCGCGCGCGGCCCGTACCCCCACGGCGAGAGCGCTCACCGACGCGCTCGTCGCGGCGACCCGCGCCGCGTCCCGATCAGGGCTCGACGGGCGCCGCCAACGGCATCACGACCCACTGGGTGTCGAACTCCTTGCCGTTCGGGACGTCGAGCTGGACATAGACGAAGGCAGGATCACCGGGCGCGATCGCGACCCGGTGGAGCTTGGTGCCGGCCCGGATCGCCCAGGACTGCTTGCCGAGCTCGGTGCCCGCGGAGGTCAGCGTCACGGTCACGGCGCTCGCGGTGAGCGCGAGGGTGAACGTCCCCCAGTCGGTGATCACCGTCCGCGGCGCAGGGGTCCCGAAGGTCCACGACGGCATCGGCCTGAAGGTGCGCTGCCGGAGCCAGGCCTCGGTGGTGAACTCGCCGTTCATCGCGGCGTCCGCATCGTGGCCGAGGGTCTGCAGCCACGCGTCATCGACGCTGCCGCGGTCGGTGATGACGAACGTGGTGGCGGCGCCCTGGCCAGGATCCTGGCGCACGCCCGGCAGCACCACCTTGGCGCCATCCTCGGAGAACGCCGGCAGCCCCAACCGCGGACTTGCACGGTCGATGTCGGTGAGGGGCCCGTAGACCTGATCGATCTCGTTCTGCGGGCGCGCGTAGCCCACCGGCAGGTCGATCCACGCCGCGGCGGTCCAGCCGAGATCGGTCTCACAGGTGACGCCGGCGACCGCGACCGTGCAGCGGGCATCGCCGACGACGTAGCGGTTGTGGGGACCGAGCGCGAAGCCAAAGCAAGGGCCGGCCTCGCTCGGCACCGTCGTCTGCCAGGCCGCGGTCGTGGTCGGCACCGCCCACCGCTGGTCGCCGAGGCGGAGCAAGCACCGGGCCTGGCAGCCGACCTTGTCGCAGGTCGACGTCGCGACCACCAGCTTGATCGCGTCCTGCAGTCCGAACGACGCGGTGGCGCCGCAGTCCAGCTCGCCGCTGGTGCACGGCTCGTCGCCGCTGGGCGCCTCCGACCGCTGGTAGTAGTCGGAGCGCGTGGTCTGCCAGTAGAGATCGGTCTCCCGGCGAGGTCGGGCGCGCTGCGCCTTGAGCCAGCTGGCGCCGACCACCTTGATCGCCCTGGCCGCCTTGCGCGCGCGGGCGTCGATCGTGGGGAAGTGACCGACCACCGGCCCGGTCGCCGTGTCGATCGCGAGCTTGTCGACCTCGAGGCGCGGATACACCCCGGCCTGGTCGGCGCCGTACGTGGCGCCGGAGAACCCGCTCACCGAGAACGCGCCGGTCGGCATGTTCTTGGCGATCGCGACCGGCCGCGGCGTGGCGGCGCGCAGATCGAGCACGAACAAGGTCTTCTTCTGGGTGAACCAGATCAGATCCTGCGAACGGTCGAGCGTGGCGCCGCCGATCGCGCCCTTGACCATGACCACCCCGCCGACCCGGAGCCCGCCGGCGCCGAACTCGACCAGCGCGGTGCCGACCTCCGGATCGGCGTGCGCGGGCGCCGCCGCCACCAGCAGCGCCATCAAGCCCCCCACGACGATCGCCATCTTCATCGAAGCCTCCGGCGTCCGAGCGTAGCGCGGCTGCGTGAGGATCGGGTGCGACAATGGTGCGCCGAGCGCGTCTCGGCCGGTCAGATCAGTTCTCCGCCGGCGCCACGATCTCGAACCAGAGCGTGCGGTCGCGGCTGCAGCGCTGACAGCGCGCGCGCACCTGGCGGCGCCGGGCGTCGTCGATCACCGCCAGATCGTGGTCGATCACCTTGAGCGGCCCGGCGCAGTGCCCGCACAGCGTCGCCGCGGCCCGGCCCTCGATCACGACCGCGGACGGCACCACGATCGGCCACTCGCGCGCGCCGCCTGGCTCGAGGCGCGCGATCCGCTCGCGCGCGCGGACATCGGCCTGGGCCGCGCGATCAGCGGCGCGGCGCTCGGTCCGCGCCCGGGGCTTGCGGGTCGACATCGCCCGAGCGTGCCACAGGCGCGGCCCGCGCGACGCCACGCCGGCGCCGGTTCGCCCGCGCGGGACGCGTTGACTCCGGCGCGGATCAGGCCGGGACCACGACCCGCATCGGCTTGTAGCCCGAGTCGGGATCGTTGCCCTTGGCCTCGAGCCGGCCGCGCACCTGGTAGAGGTTCTTGGACCAGCGGCCCTCGAAGGTCGGCTGCAGCGTCGACGGCAGGTTGATCGAGCCCTCGAAGGTCTTGGTCTCGCCGGCGCCGAGCACGAACTCGCCGCACAGCTGGAACTCCTGCGTCGAGTGCGACACCGAGCGGTGGTAGTCCTCGGAGAACTTCTGCTCCTCCTTCTTGGGGATCGAGATGCGCTCGACGCCCTCGAAGTCGACGAACACG
Source organism: Myxococcales bacterium (assembly GCA_016717005.1). Taxonomy (NCBI): domain Bacteria; kingdom Pseudomonadati; phylum Myxococcota; class Myxococcia; order Myxococcales; species Myxococcales bacterium. The sequence goes on from JADJUF010000039.1 coordinate 673,110, forward strand.
CCCTTGCTCTTGATCTCGGCGCCCTTCGACGTGACGGTGACCCGCACCGGCACCGCCGCGCCGGCGTTCACCTTCTCGGCGTACTGGATCTCTACGGTGGCGGCGCCGCCGGTGACGGCGTGCACGGCCCCCTTGAGCTTGTCGAAGAATCCCATGGTCGTTGTCCTGGTCGCGTGAGGAGAGCGCGCGCGAGGAGCATCCTCAGGCGCGCGCACCGCGAGTGAGCACGATGCGGGCCACCGACGCAACCGCGATCGTGTCGCGCCGGCGCGGGCGATCGGGTGCGCGACGACCCACGCGCCCAGCGACGCTGGGTCTGCCCGACCCCAGCCGTCATCGGTACGGCCCGCGACCCCCCCCCCGGCCGCCGAGCGCGTGCGCGATCGCGTCGAGCTCGCCGATGCGTTACCGATGCCTCGACCGCGCCGATCGATGCGACCTCACGGGAGCTCGCCGGCCGCGACCAGCGCGTAGCTGCGGCGCAGGCGGTCGACCCCGACCGCCGTGGACGGGATCGCCGCGGCGACGTCGCGCCAGGCCGCGGGCGCGCGGGCATCGTCGGCCGCGGTCAGGCCGGTGACGAACGTGACGACCGCGTCGAGGATCGCGCACTCGCCGGCCCGGACCACCGCGCAGGTCCGCGCCCAGGCCGGATCGACGTCGGCCGGCGTCGACGCCAGCGCGATCGCCGCGCGGCGCGCCATCGCGGCCGCGGCCAGCCGGGTCCGGGCGGCCTCGGCGTCGGGCCCGTCGGGCCAGATCCGCGCCAGCTCGAACGCGCGGTGGAAGCGATGATCGTAGATCGTCCCGACCGGCGCGCTGGCCACGCCGGTCGCGGTGGTCAGGTCGAGCGCGACCTCGTCCTCGGGGTTGCCGTCGACCGCGAAGCCGTACGACGCGACGAACTTCGCGTTGTCGTGGGCGCCATAGGAGATCTGGATCTCCTGCCCGGCGTCGAGCGCGCGCGCGGCGCGGACCGTGAACGCGCCAGCGCTATCGTCGTACGCCCAGGTCGCGTCGACGCGCCCGTGATCGAACATGTCGGCGACCGGGACCAGCGCGCGCGCGCCGCCGTCGGCGCTGGCGATCCGGAAGCACCGGCTGGCCGCGATCGCGCGGCCCCACGCGAACTCGGCCAGCGGCAGGTCGGCCAGCTCGGCGACCAGGGTGGTCGCCAGGTCGTGGTCGTCGCGATAGCCGGCCGCCACCTCCCGCACCACGTCGAGCGCGAAGGTCCCGGCCAGCGGCGCCAGGGCCGACGCCGGCCGGAACGCCGGCACCCACGGCGACGCCTGCGGCAGCGCGTCGAGGTACGTCGTCCAGGGTCCCGCGCCGACGGCGCGCGCCCGCGCCAGCCACAGCGCCATCGGGCTGTGGCGCGAGTGCATCATCGCGTCGAACCCGCGCACCGCGGCGACCGCCTCGTCGCCGCCGAGGTCGACGTCGGTGATCATCAGCCGTCGCGGCACGACCACCAGCGGCGCCCCCGCGGCGACCGCCCGGCGCGCGTACACGCTGCGGTTCCCGGCGGCGTCGACGCGGAGCTCGATCGGCTCGAACGCGGCGCCGCCGTCGGCCGCCCACGCCAAGAGCGCCGGCACCGCCTCCGGCGCCGCCGACGCGACCCGCAGCGGCAGCGGCTCCCAGCTCGACACGTCGGACACCCGCGCATCGTACGTCGGGTCGAGCGACGCGCGCGCGGTATGCGCGCGCTCGCCCACCGCGGCGGGGTGACGGCACCGAGGGTCCGTGCGAACTGCCATCGATAGCGCCGTCAACGGCTCACCCCGATCACCCAGAACAGGTGTTTTCATGTATTTGGGTCCGATCATTCGGCCCCATTTACGTATGAGCCGGTCCCAGAAAATCTTGTAGGTCAAATGACTATTCCCGATGATGGACGCGGCGTGAACAGTGGCGAAGTCAGGAGCTGCATGTCGAAGATCGACCGAACCGAGACGGGGCTCGAGCTGCGCGCGTGGACGCTCGAGGTCCACGGCGAGCTCGTGGCCGTGGTCAGCGCGCCCGCCCGCGGCCGCGCGCTCGCGCACGAGCTGACGATCGCCGAGCGCGACATCGTCGCGGGGCTCGTGCGCGGCGAATCGAACCGGCGCATCGCGCAGCGGCGCGGCACGTCCGAACGCACGGTCGCGAACCAGATCGCGGCGCTGTTCCAGAAGCTCAACGTGATGTCGCGCGCCGAGCTGCTCGTGCTCGTGCGCGACGGCTGATCGTCATGGTCGACGAATTGACTATGGAACGATCACGCCCGCGCCGCGCATAGCTAGCCGATGGCCGACATCGTCAATCCCCAGATCACCGACGCGGTCACCCAGACGAACGTCAAGATCCTGGGCGACGCGCCCGCGATGGCGATGGGGCTCCTCTACCAGGCGACCGCGCAAGCGCTCGCCAACGCCGCGCACAACGCCACGGTGATGCAGCAGCAGGCCAACACGATCTTGCAGGCGACGACGACCCAGGGCGTCGCGCTGCTCTACGGGCTCGACACCAGCGCCACCGCCGCGGGGATCGCCCGGATCCTCGCGCTCAAGTAACCCACTCCAACGACCACGAGGTGAGAGATGGCTGACATCGTCAATCCGCAGATCACGGACGCCGTCACGCAGGCCAACGTCAAGATCCTGGGCGACGCGCCCGGCATGGCGATGGGGACCTTGTTCCAGGCCAGCGCTCAGGCGCTCGCCAACGCAGCCCACAACGCCACGACCGCCGGCCAGAACGCCAACACCGTGCTCCAGGCCTCGACCACCCAGGGCGTCGCGCTGCTCTACGGCGTCGACACCGCGGCCGAGTCGGTCGGCATCACCGAGATCCTCAGCGCGCGGAACAAGTCCGGCTACCCGTGAGGAGCTGAGCCATGGCGCGCAAGGTGCTCCTGACCGAGACGGTCACGGCCGAGCTCGTCGCGGGCCCGCCGCCGCCGCCGCCGGACGACGCGCCGCGCCGACCGCACCGCCACGGCGGCCACGACGCCGACGTCACCGTCGCCGTGGTCGGCGTCGCGCCGGGCGTCGCGCTGGCCGAACAGATGATCGCGCTCAGCAGCAGCCTCGGGCTCGCGGCCCACAACGCAACCACGTTCCAGGCCAACCACGCGACCGTGCTCGGCGCCAGCACCGTGGTGGCGGTCGCGACGCTGCTGAGCGTCAAGCGCTGACCGAGGACCCATGCTGGCAGAGCTCATCGCGCGCGTCGCCGCCTCCGATCTGAAGCCGCTGGCCGAGCAGCTGGCCCGCGAGCTGGCCGCCCGCGGCGAGGTCGTCGCGGTGACGGCGCTCGAGGCCCACCTGCGCGAGCTCGTGGCGGCCGCGCCCGGCGCGCCGTCGTTCCTGAGCGCGGTCGAGCACCGCGTGCACGCGCTGGCGGCGGCGCTCGAGGCCGACCTCGGGCGCACGCCCACGCCGGCCACGCCGGCGCGCGGCGCGATCACGCCGGCCACGCCGGCGCGCGGCGCGATCACGCCGGCCACACCGGCGCGCGGCGCGATCACCCCGGCCACCTCGCCACCGTCCCCGGCGCCCGCCGGCGCGTGCCCGCCGCCGCCGCCGATACAGGTCGCGGCGCTGCGGGCGCTGGTCAAGGGCGTGCCCGGCGTCACCGTCGGCGCGCCGCGGATCGATCGCGCGCTGCTCGACGGTCGCGGGCCACGCACGTACGTGTGGCTCGAGGGCGCGCAGCTGCTGGCGATCGGCCCGGCGACGGCCGCGGTGGCCGCGGCCTGCGCGCCTGAGGTCGTGGCGACCCCGGCCTGGCTGCCGAGCTGGCGCGCGCTCACCGAGCTCGGCCGCAACCCGTGGCGCAGCCCCGACGACGCCGACCTCGACGCGCTGGTCGGCGTCGCGCTCGATCGCACCGCCGACGCGACGCCGCGTGAGCCCTACCGCAGCGACCGCCCGCGCCAGGCGTTCAAGGCCGCGCTCGCCGACTGGGCCCGCGCCGAGATCCAGAGCCTCGGGACCCGCATGGCCGCCACGGTCGACGGCGAGGTCACGCCGATCCGCGACGGCGCCGCCCGCGACACGCTGGTCGCGCTGGCCGGCCGCTCGGCGTCGCTGTCGGCCGGCGCGCTGGTGCCGCTGCTGCTCGCCGACATGGCCGGCGGACCGCTGGTGCAGGTGGCGCCGACGCCGGCCGGCGTCGACCTCGACGTGATCGGCCGAGCCGCCGCCGGGTGCGTGCGCGTGCGCGTGGTCCGACTCGCCGGCGGGCCCACCAGCTTCCGCGGGATCGTCCTGCCGCGCGCGCCGCGCGGCGCCACCACCGTCGAGGGCGGCGACGTCCTCGTCACCCTGTTCGGCCCATGATCGCGAGGCGCCCCCCATGACCCAGCAGGTCCGGTCCATCCGCATCGAGCGCACCCTCGCGATCGACCTCGACGAGCCGCCCGATCACCACGACCGCCGGCTCGTGCCCGACCTGCGCCGCCTGGCGGCGATGCTCGATCACGAGGTCCCGCCGACGGCCGAGGCCGCCGAGCTGGTGCGCGCGGTGTGGCGCGGCCTGGTCGACGGCGGCTGGGCCCTGCTCGACTCGTTCGAGCAGGACGACCGCTGGTTCGTGGTCGCGCGCAAGCGCGCCACCGCCGATCCGCGCGCGGCGCTCACCGCGCGCGAGCGCCAGGTGCTCGCGCTGGCCGTGCAAGGGCACTCGAACAAGGTCGCCGCGTTCGAGCTCGGCCTGACGACCTCGACGATCGCGACCTACCTGCGCCGCGCGATGACCAAGCTCAACCTCGCGTCACGCGCCGAGCTGGTGCAGGCGCTGCCGATCGCCGCCCTCGGAGAAGGCCGATGACCGAGCTCTTGATCGTGGACGTCTACCACGACACCCACTTCCTCCACGGCGACGCCTCGGACTGGGCCGGGCTGGTCGCGGACCCGCGCTATGTCGGCGCGATCCTCAAGGCCAGCGAGGCCTGGGGCTCGGCCGCGCCGTGGAGCGTGCGCAGCGACGCGTGGTTCAAGGCGACCTGGCCCCAGGTCCGCGCCGCCGCGGGCGCGCGCTACGGCCAGAGCTTCTTCCGCGGCGCGTACCACTACCTCATCTTCGACGCCGCGCGCGTGCAAGACCAGGCCGACTACTACCTGCGCACCATCGACGCCGGCGGCGGCTGGGACGTCGGCGACCTGATCCCGATCGTCGACGTCGAGCGCGGCGGCGAGCGCGGCCCGAACTTCCACGCGAGCGCGCAGCAGGTCGAGGACACCACCAGCGCGTTCATCGCCGCGGTCATCCGGGCCACCGGCCAGCGGGTGTTGCTCTACGGCCGCGGCGCCATGCGCGACCTCGGCATCCGGTCGCAGATGGGCGCCGCGTACCTGTGGAACCCGTCGTACACCGCGCACCCCGTGCCCGCCGCCGGCTGGCCGATCGAGCAGGTCGTGCTGTGGCAGTACACCGACGGCACGATCAACGCGACCGACTTCCCCGCGGCCGCGCCGGTGCTCGGCGCCGTCGACGGCAGCGTCGTGCTCGCCGGCGACCGCCCCGCGCAGCTCAGCGATCTGGTCACCACGATCGTTCGCCCGTCGACGAAATGACCATGGATCGATCGCGCGGCGATCAGCGACAACCACCTTGGGCGCGCGCCGCGCGCCGCCTCCACTGCGCTGACAACCTCCGAGAAAGGGAACTACCGTGGCCGACATCGTCAACCCCCAGATCACCGACGCCGTCACCCAGACCAACGTGAAGATCCTCGGCGACGCGCCGGGCATGGCCATGGGCGCGCTGTACCAGGCGACCGCCCAGGCGCTCGCGAACGCGGCCCACAACGCCACGACCGCGCAGCAGAACGCCAACACGATCCTGCAGGCGACGACCACCCAGGGCGTCGCGCTGCTCTACGGCGTCGACACGGCGTCGACGTCGGTCGGCATCGCCGAGATCCTCGCCGCCGGCAAGAAGTGAGCGTCCGCTCGTCCTGAACCGCCCGCTCGTCCCAACCCGCGACAGGAGCCGTCATGGCCGACATTGTGAACTCGCAGATCACCGACGCCGTCACCCAGACCAACGTGCAGATCCTGGGCAGCGCGCCCGGCAGCGCGATGGGCAACCTGTTGCAGGCCACCGCGAACGCGCTCGGCAACGCCGCGCACAACGCGACCGCCGCAGGCCAGAACGCCAACACCGTCCTGCAGGCGGTCACCACCCAGGGCGTCGCGCTGATGTATGGCGTCGACACCGCGGCCGAGTCGGTCGGGATCGCCGAGATCCTCCGCGCGACCAAGCCGCCGTACCCGTGACCGGCGCGCGCGCCCCGACCGCTCGTTGATCCGCCGCTCGTTCTGCCGCCAGGAGCACGCCGATGGCCGACGCTGTCAACCCCCAGATCACCGACGCGATCACCCAGACGGTGACCGCCACTGTCGGCCAGTCGGCCTCGGTCGCGCTCGGCATGTTCTTCCAGGCCGAGGCGCAGGCGTTCGCGCAGGGGATGCAGAACGCCGTGACCTCGCAGCACAACATCAACCAGATCGGCGAGGCCATCACCGCGGTCGCGACCGCGAAGATCATGGCGCTCCTGTCGAAGCCGTGATCGCCGGCGTCGCCCCGGCCGCCGTCCCGCCCGGACGACCGGCCCGAGGCGGCGCGCCCCACCTCGATGCCCGCAGGAGCCCGCGATGCCCGTGTCCACCAACCTCCCGGTCAAGGCGGCGCCCGCGCCGACCGCCGCCGCCCCGTCGAAGACGACCGGCGTCTTCCTCGGGCCCGGCCTCGCCTACGAGGCGGTGTCGCAGGCGTCGGCGATGGTCGTCCAGGACGCGGCCTCGTTGATGCGGCAGCTCGGGACGCTGACCACCGCCGCGCTCGCGGTGATCACCGAGAAGATCGTCCAGACCGAGGGCGCCGACCCGAACTGGGTCAAGGCGTTCACGACCGTCACCACCAACCTGACCACCGCCAGCCAGGCCTTCGTCCAGGTCGGCAACGCGGCGGCCCAGGTGATGGGCTACTTCCAGCCCGGCGCGACCGTGCCGCCGCCCCCGCCCCCGCCGACCGACGCGACCCCCGCGGCTGGCGGCGCGCCGCCCGCGCCCGGCGGGACCGGCGGCGGCGCGTAGGAGGATCCATGCACGCCTACGCCGCCGTCGTCCGCCGCAGCCCCGGCTCGCCCGCCGAGGTGCTGCTGGGCCAGAAGAACATCTACCTGCCGCCCCACGGCCGCTACCAGTTCGTCACGATCGGCCGCAGCGCGGTGCAGTACGTCCTGCCCGGCGGCCTGGTGCGCAGCGGCGAGCAGCCGATCGACGCCGCGGTGCGCGAGCTCGGCGACCTGGGCGTGAAGCTCGACCCGAGCGCGCTGTCCCCCCTGTGCGCCGACAGCGTCGACACGTTCTTCCAGGTCACCAACCCGACCGGCGTCGAGGCCGACGCGATCAACCTCGCCATCGGCGAGGGCCGCACCGGGTCGCTCGCGTACAACAACGTCCGCTGGTTCCAGCTCGACGCCGCGCTGTGCGCGCTCGGCAACAAGACCGAGAACCACCAGCTGCCCTGGGTCAGCTCGCAGCTGGTCCGCTCGATCAACGCCGGGTTCGCGCGCGAGCACATCGGCCGCCGCGCCAACGAGGACCACGTGCGCTACGCGCGCGCGCTGGCCCAGCTGCTGCTGGACGTGCTCACCCCCCGGGCCACGCCGACGTCCCCGGTCGGCCCGTTCATGATGGGCCCGTCATGACCACCGGCCCCGACGACGAGGCGCCGCCGCCACGGTCGCCAGACTACTCGCTGCCGTCGATCGTCGTGCCCGAGCTCACGCCACCGGCCATCACGATCCCGACGGTGCCGGTCCCCGAGTACCAGCTCCCGACGACCACGCCCCCGACGATCACGCCCCCGACGATCACGCCCCCGACGACCACCCCGCCCCCGACGATCACGCCCCCGACGATCACGCCCCCGACGATCACGCCCCCGACGATCACCCCGTCGTCGACGACGCCCCCGACGACGACCACGCCCCTGCCGACGCCCGAGGCCCTCAAGGCCGCGGCCCGCGCGACCGGCGCGCGGATCCACGCCACCGAGCAGCTGATCGCGCGCCGGCTGGCCGCGATCGAGCGCCGCATCGCCGCGGGCACGCCGACGCCACGGTCATCCAGATGACCATGGCGTGACCGCGCCGGGATCGGTCAGATGTGAACCGCGGATCTTCCGCATCGAGCCCCCATGCCCTCGCGCAAGACGCTCGCCCTCTTGCAGGTCCTGATGAGCCGGGACGCGGCCGCCCGCGCGCCCGCTGGAGGAGCCCCCGTGGCCACGACCATCACGCTCACGACCAAGAATCCGCAGGCCGTCCAGGGCGGCTACACCGGCACGTTCACGTTCACCCTCACCGCCGACGGCGCCCAGCCGGCGACGATCCCCATCACGATCACGCAGCCGCAGCCGTCGCTCGACGCGCTCGACCACGCCGCCTGGCAGGGTGTCGCCGGCGTCGCCGGCGCCTGGGCCCAGCGCGCGTCGAACGACGGTCAGGCCGGAGGTTCCATGGACAACATCGATCACGTCGTCGTGCTGATGCTCGAGAACCGGGGCTTCGATCACGTCCTCGGGTGGCTGTACGAGGACGACGCCCCGGCGGTCAACATCCCGCCGCTCGGGCCCAACCAGCCGGCGTACGTCGGCCTGGCCGGCGCCGATCTCGACGCGCTCGCCAACAAGATGTACGACGTCCAGGACGAGGGCGAGGTGCTGGTGACCACGGGCATCTACCCGCCGGTCCGCGGCGCCCGGACGCCGAGCTCGCCGCTGCACAACCCGCACGAGAGCTACAAGAACATCCTCGCCGATCTGTTCACGCAGCCCTACGAGCAGATCATCGACTTCAGCCCGGCCAAGATCGATCAGCAGGGCTACGTGCTCGACTACTCGACGCACTTCCACAACTACGGCAGCGCCGAGCAGATCTCGGAGATCATGGACACGTACGCCCCGGAGCAGCTGCCGGTGCTCAACGGGCTGGCCAAGCACTACGGGGTGTCCGACCAGTGGTTCTGCTCGGTCCCGAGTCAGACCAACACCAACCGCGCGTTCCTCCTGGCCGGCACCGCGCGCGGCATGGTCAAGAACGGCTTCTATCCGCGCCGCACCGCCGGCAGCAAGGCGCTCGGCGGCAAGCTCGCGTCGGATCAGCTCCCGGCCGACACCCGCACCATCTTCGACGTGCTCGAGGAGAACGGCAAGGGCGACAGCTGGATGCTGTTCTGGCAGGCCAACTGGCCGCCGACCGCCTACGGCGAGAACCAGTACGTCCGGATCATGTTCCCGAAGCTGCTCGACGATCGCTACGACGCGCGCTTCGCCAAGCTCGACAACTTCTACGACCGGTGCGCGCTCGGCACGCTGCCGGCGATCAGCATCCTCGAGCCCGAGTGGGGCGGCGGCGAACAGCTCACGAGCAAGCCGCTCAAGGGCGAGCCCCAGAGCAACGGCAACGACTACCACCCGGTCAGCGACACGACCAAGGGCGAGGACTTCGTCCTCAAGGTCTACAACGCGCTCGCCACCGGCCCCAAATGGGGCAAGACCCTGCTGCTGATCACGTTCGACGAGAACGGCGGCACCTACGATCACGTGCCCCCGCCGGCCGCGATCGCGTCGTCGCAGGACAAGGCGCCGAGCAACTACCAGAACAACGACCTCGACCCGCAGACCCAGACCCAGTTCGGCTTCCGCTTCAACTACTACGGGGTGCGGGTGCCGGCGATCGCCGTGTCACCGTGGATCGCCAAGAGCACCGTGTTCCGCTCCGGCACCGCGACACCGTTCGATCACACCTCGGTGATCGCGACCATCCTGAAGTGGCAGAAGATCGACCCGAGCAAGTGGAACCTGGGCCAGCGCACCGCGGCGGCCCCGACCTTCGACACCGTCATCGGCGGGCAGCAGCGCGATCCCACCGACGCCCAGGTCGGCATCAAGTTCGGCGCGCCGCCGCGCCGCGCGCCCAACGCCACCGCGCTGACCTACGGCGCCACGTTCAAGCTGAAGTACATCGGCAACAAGTGGCCCTACCAGGGGCCCGGGGTCGAGCCGCCCGATCCGCCGCCGGGCGATCTCTACGTCGGCCCCGCCACCCAGGCGAACCGGCTCGCCAACTGGTTCCCGTCGCTGGCCGCCGAGGGCGCGATCAAGCTGCAGCTGACCTCCGCCACCAAGACCAACGGCGCGCCGGTCGGCAACAACGACATCGTCCAGCTCGTCACCACCGAGGCCTCGGTCGGCACGTACAACACGCTCGGCGCGTGGTCGGGCAATCACTTCCTCTACTACTACACCGTCGGCCACAGCGGCCAGGACTGGGAGCTGCGGCTGCCGTCGTACCGCGTCGCCGGCGCGCCGATCTACCTCGAGGACGAGGTCATCTTCCTGTCGCGCGCGTTCCCGTACCAGCGCCTCACCGCCGACCTGGTCCAGCCCGACTACCTCACGACCCGCTTCGGCGAGTGGGCCTACTGGAAGCTGGTCCCGCTGTGACGTCATGACGCCGACGTGGCGCGCCGCGCGGGGCGTCGGCGACGAGCGCCCGTCGGCTCCAGCACGAACGCGGCGCACGCCACGAGCCCGCGCCAGCTCAGATGGGCTGCAGCCCGAACGTGACCACGACCCGGGCGCTGTCGCCGGTGAGGATCGCGGTGACGTCGCGGCGCCAGCCGGCCTCGAACGCGGCCCGCACGGTCTCGCGGCCCATCGAGTCGTTGGCGCCGATCGGATCGTAGTCCCAGAGGTCGAGGTCGAACGAGATCGCGTTGCCGCCCTGGGGCTTGACGTTGAGGATGGCCTCGCTCACGAACGTGCCCTGGGGCCAGGTCTGGCCCTCGCCGATCGTCACGTAGTTGCTGGTGCCCTTGTCGAACAGCATCGCGGTCGACTCGCCGGTGGCGCTGATGCGGCCGTAGAGCTCGAGGTCGTTGCCGGCGTCGCCGCCGTCGCTCTCGACGCGGATGCTCTTGAGCGTGACCTTGACCTTCTGGCTGACGCGCTCGCAGTTCTTGACCTCGTAGTCGGTCGTGAGCGAGATGCGCCCGGGCGAGTTGTCGCGCAGGTAGTTGAGCTTGTAGGCGATCGGCGCGCCGGGCGAGTCCTTGGAGTAGTTGCCGCCGGCCTTGACGAAGTCGATCAGCGCCTCGTAGCTGTCGATCGTCCGCGCCGCCTCGCCGCCCGAGCCGCCCAGGATGAACGCGGTGATCTTTGACTTCGAGATGATGTCCTTGTACGTGACCGAGACGTCGCCCGACACGTCGACGCCGCCCGAGTACGCGAAGTCGAGCGCGGCCTCCATCTCCTCGCCCGAGTACTCGGACTCGAACGTGAAGACGACCATGCGCCCGTAGGTGATGCTCGCGACGTAGAGCGGCGGGTTGTCCTCGCTCAGGCGGTCCTCGACGTCGCCGAGCTGGACCGAGTCGGCGAAGAACGCGCTGGGCCGCGGCGGCGCGTCGAGATCGACCGTGTAGTAGGCCTGGGTGTACTTGACCAGGTAGCGGCTCCGGGTCTGCTGCGAGCTCCAGTCGAACGACGCGCTGACCCGCCCGGCCGAGCCCAGCCACGACACCTCGGCGCCCAGCGCCAGGGCCAGCTGCTCGTCCGAGTGGACCTCCTCGATCTCGGAGTAGATGTTCGCGGGGGTCGCGCCGTCGAGCTCGCTGTCGAGGATCGTCGTCAGCGCGTCGCGGTAGCTCGACAGGCTGGGCGACTCGAGCACCGCGCTCTTGGTGCCGTTCAGGTTCTCGAGCCCGATCGAGATGGTCAGCGGCTTGCGCTCGAACCCGATCTGCGCGAACAGGCCCGAGTAGACCGACTCGCCGGCGACGATCGCCCCCGGCCACAGCGAGTCCGAGTTGGCGGCGTACGCGACGATGCGATCGAACTGCCGGGTCTCGGTCAGGTTCTGGCGCACGCACTGGTAGTCGCCCTCGCGGGCGGGGCTGGTGGTGTCCCCCTCGACCACGCCCGGCGGGTCGGCCGGGAGGTACGGCAGGGTCCGGATGTAGTCGTCGATCGCGTTGGCTTGATCGAGCGAGTCGATCACCGGCGATTCTCCGGCACACGCGGCCACGGCCAGGGCAAACAACGGTGCGAGATGGACAAGGCGCATGGTCCGACCATCAAGCAATCCGTTTGCCAGGTGGTCTGGCCAGGAATTACGAGGTGTTGCTTGAAGTTGGCTAGTGGGGTCGCCAGTCCACTGGAAGATCGATCAGCCGCACTTGCCGGGGCCTGGTGTCTCCAGTCGCCCACGCGCGGTTGCAGTATATAGGTGGCGCACGATGCCCGAGCTGATCCTGCTGCACGGGTTCGCGCACCCGCCGAGCGCGTGGGCCCCGGTGGTCGCGACGCTGGCGCGACCGGCGCGCGCGCTGGCCGTGCCCGGCCACGACCCGCGCTGGCCGGTGGCCGCGGACTGGGACGCGACGCTGGCCGCGCTGGCGCAGCGGATCCCGCGCGCCGCGATCGTGGTCGGCTACTCGCTGGGCGCGCGGGTCGCGCTGGGCCTCCTGGCGCAGGACGCGATCGCCGGCGCGATCCTGATCAGCGCCAACCGGGGCTCGCGCGCGCCGAGGACCGGGCCGCGCGCCGCGCCGCCGATGACGCCTGGGCCGCGCGCCTGCGCGCCGGCGACATGGCCGCGTTCCTCGCCGCGTGGGAGGCGCAGCCGATCTTCGCCACCGCCGCCCGCGCCGACGCCGACGTCCGCGCCGCCCGCCGCGCGGCCCGGGCCGCGCTCGATCCGCGCGCGCTGGCCGACGCCCTCGACGTGCTCGGCCTCGGGGCGATGCCGGATCTGGCCGACGCGCTGGTGGCGCGGGCCGCGCGCGCGCGGCTGGTGGTCGGCGCCGACGACGGCACGTTCCGGCAGCGCGCGGTCGAGCTGGCGGCCCGCGCCCCGGCCCTGGGGCCGACCGTCGTCGACGGCAGCGGCCACGATCCGACGCTCGAGCGCCCCGCCGCGCTGGCCGCGATCATCGACGCGCTGGCGGGATCTCTCGCCACCGCGACCGCCGCCGGCGGGTGATACTGCCGGCATGGGGACAGCCACTGATGCGCGCGCGCTCCGCGGCGCGCTCGAAGCCGGCACGACCGCGCCCGACGAGGCGCTGCCCGCGATCGTCGAGCTCGCGCGCGGCGCGCCGACCCGCGGTCAACGCACCCACGCCTACGGGCTGCTCGGCGATCTGGCCGGGCGCGCGTTCGGCGCGCCGTGGGAGGTGGCCGAGCGCGCCGCGTTCGGCCTGCTCGAGCTGGCCCGCGTGGTCGACGCGCCCGACGAGCGCCGCGCGCTGATCGTCGCGATGGGCCGCGGCTTCCGCAACGCCTGGCTCCTGCCGTACGTGCACCGGCGCCTGTCCGACGCCGATCCCGACACCGTCGTCGCCGCCGCCAGCGCCGCCGGCGGCCTCGGCTTCGCGGCGCTCGAGGAGGCGGTCGCCGAGCTCCTGGTCGACGACGCCCCGGCGCCGCTGCGGCTCGCCGCGATCGCCGCGCTCGGCCGCATGGGCTCGACCGGCGCCGCCGCGCGGCTGGTGCCCCTGGTCCACGGCGATCCGCGCGAGGCCGGCGCCGCGCTGACCGCGCTGACCGAGATCCGCTCGCCGCTGGCGATCGCCGACGCCGCCGCGCTCCTGGCCGCCGAGCTCGAGCCCGAGGTGACGATCGCCGCGGTCCGCTACCTGGCCGAGCTCGGGTCGAACGAGGTGCTGCCGGTGCTGCGCCGGCTGGCGCGCGACGACGACGCCGAGCTGCGCACCGCCGCCAGCTTCGCGTCGCGCGCGTGGAAGGCCGAGCAGCAGAAGGACGCCGGCGAGCGGTTCCTGGTGCCGCTGACCGAGCGCGATCGCGCGGTGCGCGCGGCCCTGGCCCGCCGGCTGCGCACGCTGCCGGTGACCGACGTGCTCGAGCAGGCCGACGTGCTGATCAGCGACGACGCCGAGGGCGTGGTCCAGGTGCTGGCCGAGCTGCGCGAGCCCGAGGTCACGAAGTACCTGCTGGCGCTGGTCGGCACGAGCGCGCTGTCCGAGGTCGTGCGCGCGCGCGCGGCCCTGGCGATCGAGGCCAACCAGCCGTGGGAGCGCGAGGCCCTGACCGCGCTCATCACCGACGCGACCCAGCCCGAGGCCGTGCGCGTGGCCGCGGCCCAGACGATGGGCGCGTTCGCCGACCTGGCCGAGCTGTTCACGCGCATCGGCGCGCTGGCGACCGCGCCGGCGCCGGCCCTGCGCGGCGCGTTCCTGTGGGCGCTGCAGCTCGCGGCCCGCCCGGTCAAGCTGATCGGGCCCCAGCGCAAGCAGACCCTCGACGCGGTCAAGGCGCTCCTGGCCGACGCCGATCCGCTGGTGCGGCGGCGCGCGGCGTACGTCGCCGGCAACCTGGCGCTGACCGAGCTGACCGCGGCGCTGATCGCGACCGCGCGCGGCGACACCGACGACGATCAGCGGATCGCGGTGTTCGTCGCGCTCGGCGAGCTGCGCGCCGCCGACGCCTTCGCCGACACCCTCGACCTGGCGCGCAAGCTCGACGGCGCCGCCGGGCCCCGGGTGCTCGTGGCGGCGCTGCGGGCGCTGTCGTCGATCGTCGCGACCCACGCGTCGACGCCGCTCGACCTCGGGCCGCTGGCCGGGCGCGCGCAGAGCCTGCTCGGCCACGCCGACGCGCTCGTGCGCGAGGCCGCCGTGAGGATCGCCGGCCTGGCCCGCGGCGCGGTGCCGCCGCCGGCGGTCGCCAAGCTCGCCGGCGATCCGTCGGCCCGGGTCCGGGCCGAGGCGTTCACCGCGCTCGGCCGGCTGGGCGCCCGCGACGCCGAGCCGCTGCTGATCGCCGCGTTCCAGGACGCCGACCCGGCCATCCACGAGCGCGCGGCCCGGGCGCTGATCGACCTCGGCGGCCGGCGCGCCCTCGAGGAGGTCCTCGCCTACGTCGCCGGCGACGGCGACGACGCCGCCCGCGGCCATGTCGCCGCGCACCTGGCGATCGCGCCGGGCGAGGCGCCGCACTTCTTGCCCCGGCTCGACGCCGCGCTCGCCAAGCTCGGCCCCGACGATCCGGCCTACGAGCCGATCCTGGCGGCCAAGCTCGAGCTGCTCGAGGCCCGCGCCGGCGGCGCCGCCAACCCCGGCGACATCGACGCGGCCATCGTCGGCGCGTTCCCGTCGTTCGAGCACTTCATCAAGCTCAAGGGCTTCGACACGCTGGTGAAGAGCGTGCGCACCGCCGAGGCGCTGTACCGCTCGACCGGCAGCCTGGCCGACGCCGATCAGTCGCCGCCGATCGTGCTGTGGATGAAGGTGCTCGAGAACTACGTCCACGCCTGGCTCGGCGCGCGGCTGTCGACCGTGCAGCGCGAGCCGAGCGCGCTGTTCGACTACGTCGATCGGGTCGGCGCGGCCTGGGGCACCTACCAGCGCTACGTCGGCGAGCGCTGGAAGGATCAGGTCGAGCTCGGCACCGCCCGGGTCGAGGTGCCGGCCCGCTCGCTGCCCAACACGCTGCGCGACTTCCAGGACCACAAGCGCAAGCGCCTCGACTCGCCGCTGTCGGTGACCGAGTGGGCGCGGCTGATGGTGTTCTTCGCCGTCGACCACCCGTCGGGCATCAAGAACCTGTTCAAGCTGCCGGCCAAGGGCGGCGATCAGGTCATCCGCCTGGCCCACCGCCTGCACACGCTGGCCGCGGTCCGCAACCTGGTCACCCACCGCGCCGCCGCGTCGGGGGCCACGCTCGAGGCGTTCCGCAAGAGCTACTACCTGTCGTTCGAGGATCTGGCGCAGATGGCGTGAGCCGTTGCCGCCGGCGCTGGCCGGGCGCAGGCTCACGCCATGACCTTCGATCGCACGCTGCCGCCCACGCTGGCCGCGCTCGCCGCGCTGCCGTTCGACTACGCCGACGGCGACGGGATCGACTTCGAGCCGTACGACCAGTTCCTGTCAGCCGAGGACACGGGCGCGTGGATCCGCGCGTGGACCGGCAACGACGACCTCGACGGCGCCGCGTATCGGGTGTTCGGCCAGGACGGCAGCGGCGGCTACGCGGCGCTGTGGCTGACGCGCGCCGCGCAGCCGCTCGAGGCCCAGCCGGTCGTGATGTTCGGCTCCGAGGGCGAGCTCGGCGTGGTCGCGGGCTCGGTCCGCGACTTCGTCTGGCTGCTCGCCGCCGGCGTCGGTCCCTACGAGGCGACCAGCTACGGCGCCGAGGCCGCGCGCGCGGCCCAGCCGGCCCTGGCGGCGTTCGCGGCGACGCTCGGCGATCCGCGCGATCCGGCCGCGATCATCGCCGACGCCCGGGCCGAGTTCCCGACCTTCGAGGACGACCTGCGCGCGCTGTGTCGGTGAGCGCTCACGCGGCCGCGAGCTGCGCCTGGCACAGCGC